>JAJYPH010000219.1 GCA_021795575.1 Bacillota bacterium | reverse complement strand
CAAGCCGAAGATCGGCGTGATCGGGGTGGAAGCGCCAGCGAGCCGGGGGCGGTGGGAGCCCGGCCGTGGAACCCTCGAGTGTCAGCCGGGAGGTGCCGACGCGTTCGGCCACGGGTTCGCCCGATACAGCGATGAAGAGCCGTCCTCAAATCGGCGAGCCGCGCGAACCCGGGTTGCACGCGATGAGGGTGGAATGAAGGTGGTACCGCGGGAGGCTGGCCTTTCGTCCTTTGGGGCGAAAGGCTTTTTGCTATGAGGGCCGAAACCAGTAGCCAGGCAGAGGCCAGGGGGCAGACCAGAGAACGGAGGGGTTTGTGTGGCCGACTCTGACCCGCGGGGGACCGAGGCGCTCGAGGACCGCACGCGGTACGCGCCCGCGGCCGTGGAGCAGCGCTGGTATCAGTATTGGGAGGAACAGGGGTTGTTCACGCCGCCCCGAGACAGCGGTCCGGGGACCCCGACGTTTGCGATCGTGATCCCCCCCCCCAACGTGACCGGCGTGCTGCACCTGGGGCATGCGCTCAACACCACGTGGCAGGACATCCTGGTGCGCTGGCACCGCATGCGTGGGGATGCCACCCTGTGGCTGCCGGGGACCGATCATGCCGGGATTTCCACGCAGCAGCGCGTGGAGGCGATGCTGCGCGAGCGGGGCCAGTCCAAAGACGAGCTGGGCCGCGAGGGATTTCTGGCGGAAACCTGGGCGTGGCGCGCCCAGTACGGCGGCATCATCCTGGACCAGCTGCGCCGGCTCGGCGCCTCGGTGGACTGGACGCGGCTCCGCTTCACCTTGGACGACGGCCTGTCGCTGGCCGTGCGCACCGTGTTCGTGCGGCTTTACGAAGAGGGCTTGATTTATCGCGGCGCGTACATGATCAACCGGTGCGTCCAGTGTGCCACCGCGCTGTCGGACATCGAGGTGGAGCACGAAGAGGAGGACGGATGGCTCTGGCGCATCCGATACCGTGCCGCCGAAGGCGGTGAATCCGGGCTGGACATTGCCACGACGCGTCCTGAAACACTGCTGGGCGACACGGCGCTCGCCGTGCATCCGGACGATGACCGGTATCGGGACTGGGTCGGGCGGTCCGTGGAGGTGCCGCTCGTGGGACGGACGGTGTCCGTCATCGCGGACGCGTTTGTCGACCCCACCTTTGGCACGGGGGTGGTCAAGGTCACCCCGGCGCACGATCCCAACGACTATGCGATGGGTGAACGCCACGACCTGCCCCGTGTCCAAGTGATTGGTGAGGACGGCCGGATGACGGTCGGGGCCGGGGTGTATGCGGGGTTGACCCGCGAGCAGGCCCGTGAGCGCGTGCTGAGCGATCTCGAGGGGGCAGGGCTCCTCGTGGGCAAGGAACCCCTGCGGCATGCGGTGGGCCACTGCGAGCGCTGCGGCACGGTGGTGGAGCCCTTGATTTCTGTCCAGTGGTTTGTCTCGATGCGGCCGCTGGCCGAGCCGGCCCGCGAAGCCGTGGCCACCGGTGCGGTGACGCTGGTGCCGGACCGGTTTACCAAAGTGTATGTGAACTGGCTCGACAGCATCCACGACTGGTGCATCAGCCGCCAGCTGTGGTGGGGTCATCGGATTCCCGCCTACTACTGCGATGCGTGCGGCGAAGCCACCGTGTCCGTGGACGCGCCGGCCACGCTGGTGTGTGGCCATGATCCCGCCGCAGTGCACCAGGACGAGGACGTGCTGGACACCTGGTTCTCCTCCGCGCTGTGGCCGTTCTCTACGCTGGGATGGCCCCAGGCCGAGCGCGGCGACTTCGAGCGGTTCTATCCCACGCAGGTGCTGTCCACCGGCTACGACATCCTGTTTTTCTGGGTGGTGCGGATGGTGGCGCAGGGGTTGCACTTCACGGGCCAGGTGCCCTTTGAGCGGGTGCTGCTGCATGGCCTGGTCCGCGACGACCAGGGCCGGAAAATGTCCAAGTCCTCGGGCAACGGCATCGATCCGCTGGACGTGGTCGAGGAGTACGGGGCCGACGCGCTGAGGCTCTCGCTGGTGCTGGGCACCGCGGTGGGCGCCGACATGCGCTTTCGCCGCGAGCGGGTGGAGGCGGCGCGCAATATCGCCAACAAACTCTGGAATGCGGTGCGCTTTGTGCGCACCGGGATCTCGGCCGCGCCCCTCGCGGAGGCGGCGCCGGCGCGGCCGATCGACGCATGGATTCGGTGGGAGCTGGACCAGGCCGTGCGAGACACCACGCTGGCGCTGGAACACTTCGAGTTTGGCGAGGCGGCCCGCATCGCGACGGATTTCCTGTGGGACAAGCTGTGCGACTGGTACATTGAAGCGGTCAAGCGCCGGCTCGCGGGGACCGATGCCGACGGCGCCGCGGCTCGGTGGACGCTGTACACCGTGATGGAAGCCACGCTGCGGCTGCTGCACCCCTTCATGCCGTTCGTGACCGAAGAGTTGTGGCAGAGCCTGCCGCATGGCGGCGCCAGCATCGTGGTGGCGCCGTTCCCCACGCCGGAGGGCGTGGAGCGCACCGTCGCGGTGGCCGGACATCAACAGGCCCAGTCCCTCATTCGCGCGGTGAGAACGCTGCGCGCAGAGCTGGGGCTCGCGCCCGCCGAGCGCGTTGCCGCGGTCGCGATCGCTTCGGACGCCGTCGGGGCAGAAGCCTGGGCGGCGAACCGCTCCGAAATTCTGGAGTTGGCCCGCCTGACGTCACTCGGCCACGCGGCTGCCGATCGACCCCACCCCGCCATCGGGGGCGTGGTGGAGGGAGGAACCGTGTATCTTCCGCTGGCCGGGCTGGTGGACCTGGCGCGAGAGCGCGAACGGCTGGAGAAGGATCGAGACGCCACCCAGGCGGATCTGGAGCGCCTGGGGCGTCGGCTGGGGGACCCCGGCTTTGTCGCCAAGGCCCCGGCGGCGGTGGTGGACGAAACCCGCGCGCGGTGGGAGGCCGCACGGGCGCGCGCGGCCCGGTTGACGGAGCGGCTGGAGGAACTGTCCTGAACCTCGAGGCCCTGGGCCCCTGGTGGGTGGACCGGGCGCGGTTTGGCATCCGCCCGGGGCTGGCCCGCACCGCGCACCTGATGGCGCGGCTGGGCCATCCCGAGCGGAGCGTCCCGGTGGTGCACATCGCGGGCACCAACGGCAAAGGGTCGACCGCCGCGCTGATTGCGGCCGGGCTCCGCGCGGCCGGCCTCACGACGGGGCTGTACACGTCACCTGACCTGGGGGACCTCGCGGAGCGCGTGCAGGTGGACGGCGCGCTGCTGTCGGAGGCAGCCTGGCGGGCGCTGGCGCGCCGGGTCGAGGAGGCGGCGGCGGCGGCGCCTGACCCGCCCACGCTGTTCGAGTGCCTGACGGCGCTGGCCCTCACGGCCTTCGCCGAGCAGCCGGTCGCGGTGGCGGTGTTGGAGGTGGGGTTGGGGGGGTCGTTTGACGCCACCAACGTGGTGCCGGTGCCGGCCCTGACCGTGCTCACGCCCGTGGCGGTGGATCATCAGGAGGTGCTGGGATCCACCCTGGCGGCCATCGCGCGGGACAAGGCCGGCGTGATCAAGAGCGGGGGGCGGGTGGTGGTGGCCCCACAGGCGCCCCCCGCCCGGGCCGAGGTGGTGCGCCGGGCCCGTGACGTGGGGGCGGTGCTTCGGTGGCCAGCCCATCGTCTGCTGTGGAGCGACGCGTCCGGCGTCACCATCGCGGTGCATGGGCCAGCCGCCGGGGTGTGGCGGACAAAGCTGCTGGGGCGGCATCAGGCGGGCAACCTGGCCCTGGCCGCCGCAGCGCTCGGGTGGCTGGGGGAGGGTCGGTCATGGGACTGGGACGCCGTGCAGGCCGGCGTGGCCCAGGCCGACTGGCCCGCACGCCTCGAGGTGATGCCGGGACGGCCGCTCGGGCTGGTGGATGGAGCGCACAATCTGCACGCGGCCCATGCGCTGGCGAAAGCCCTGGCGGAGCCGCACCTCATCCGTCGGTGGCATCTGGTGTGGGGAACGTTTCAGGATAAGCCATCGGCCGCGATGCTGCGAGCCGTGCTGCCGCACGTGGCGTCGGTGGTGCTGACACGGCCGTCGGGACCGCGGGGCCAGGACCCGGCCGTCATCCGCCAGCAGCTGCGCCTGCCGCCGCGTCTGGCCCCGGTGGTCGAGGGCCGCGTGCCCGAGGCGCTCCACCTGGCGGTGCGGCGCGCTGGCCCCGGGGGGGCGGTCCTGGTGGCCGGATCCCTGGCGCTGGCGGGCGAAGCCCGCCAGTGGTGGGGCCGGGAGGCGCCGTTCGACCCGGCATGAGACCGCGCCATTTCGTGCCACCTCGTGGAACTTAGTGGCGCCAGTGGCAGGGAATCGGGCGTTGAGTCGAATGGTAGGGGGGTGTTATGCTGTGGGGGCTGGGTTCCCACGGCGGCGTGGGTCGACACTGGCATCGTCCCGAGGAGTCTCGGACCCGCAGGTAGCGCCACGAAGGGCGGGGGGCTTCTGAAAACACGACGAAGCCCGTGGGTGCTTGTGCTGTACGCGCTGGTTGGCGCCCTCGTCGGCAGCGTGGTCGGCCGTTGGCTCGGCACCTACTGGCCGCTCTTGGGGCACGACTATGTCACCCTGGGCGTGGGCACCCCGTGGACGCTGAATCTGGCGGTCGTGGGATTGGCGTTGGGAGCCTGGGTCCACTTGAACCTGGTGGGCTTGTTGGGATTGGTGGCGGGCGTAGCGACGTGGGGGCGTTCCTAAGGGGCGGCGCTTAAGACATTTCTCAGCCAGCCGGCGCGGCCCAGGCGAAACTTGAGCCATGGACGGGGCGTTAGACTGGGGGATGGTGGCCAGCGGGCGACCTGACCGGCAGGCCCGACAGAAGGGTGGCGTCAGTGGGCGTCAAGGACTGGCCGGCGCCGGAGCGTCCGCGCGAGCGCTTGGCCCTCTTGGGTCCGGGTGCGTTGTCGGATGGCGAGCTGTTGGCCGTGCTGTTGGGCACGGGCACCGGGACCAAGAATGTGGTTGAGCTGGGGCGCGAGCTGGTGGCGGATGGATGGGAGTCGCTCGCGGACCGTGGCGTGCGTGAGCTGACAGCGGTGCACGGCGTCGGGCCCGCGCGGGCGGCCATGCTGGTGGCGGCACTGGAGGTGGGGCGGCGGGTCCGGCGGGCCGGGGCGGCCAGGCGGGCGCTGCGGTCCGGGG
>JAJYPH010000218.1 GCA_021795575.1 Bacillota bacterium | reverse complement strand
GCCAGCACCCGCGAATGCGTCGCCGGCGTGGGGCCCAGGTGGTCCGGGAGCGCCGGGCGGGGGTCGGTGTGCTCCCCGACCACCACCGGGTGCGCCGGCCACGGCGCCGTGCCGGGGGCCTCGATCCACGGTCACCCGCTGGCCCACCCACTCGACGCCCACCGCATAGGCCTGGCCGCGGAAGCTCACACACCCGGTCTTGTCGACGTGCCGGTGGTCCACGCGCTGAAACGCGGCCGTCAGGGTCGCCGCGTCCACGAACCGCAGCGGTTCGGGGTCCCCGCGAAACGCCGCCTCCGGATGCGGGGCGTCCGGGAGTGCGCGGTGGGGTTGCGTCTGATAGCACTCCGTCCGCCACACGTCCCAGGCGGCGTTGAACGCCTCGAGGGTCGTGGGCCGGTCCAGCCGCACTTCCGCCAGAAACGCATCCACCACCCGGTTGAACCGCTCAATTTTGCCTTTCGATTCGGGCGCGTAGGGTTTCGTGTAGACGACCCGGATCCCCAGCTGCGCGGCCATCCGCGCCATTTGGTGGGATCGGTACTGCTTGCCGTTGTCGCATTATCCTGATGTCAGGATAATGCGACAATGGCCAGATCTACACCAGCGACCGCCTGACGACGGTGCTGGCCCGGTTGGGGGCCCGGGTCGTGCACACCCCTCCGTACCAGCCCGCGGGAAAAGGCAAACAGGAGCGATTCTGGGGCTCGCTGCAAGCCTCGTTTCTCCCCGAACTCGCCGTCCCGCCGGCGGACTCCCTGGGGCAGCTCAACACCTGGTTCGCTGCCTGGCTCGAAGAACACTACCACCGGCGGGTGCATGGCACCACCGGAGAGACGCCGGTCGCCCGCTGGGGGACCGGCGGCGTCCACCGGCCCCAGACGCTGGAGCAGATCCGCGCCGCGTTTCGGGTGGTGGTGGACCGTCACGTCGACCAGACGGGCCAGGTCCGCTGGCAGGGCGCGCGGTGGATCGTCCCCGAAGGCCTTCTCCAGACGACGGTCCAACTCCATTACGACCCGCACCATCCTGACGTCCTCACGGTCTGGCAACAGGACCCCGGCTGGGGACCGGCGGTGCGGAGCGACCAGGCCGTGCCGGATCCCGCGGCCCCGGCGGCGCCCGCCGCGCCGCCCCCCGGCTCCGGCCTGAGTTACCTCACGCTGCTGACGACCCCGCAGCCGGCGCGGCGGCCGGCCGTGGCGTATGCGGCGGCGGAGGACCGGCCATGAGCGCGACGTGGTGGGCGTTTCCGGGCGCCACCGCGCCGCCGTTCACGCGGGACCTGCCGGTGGCGCACCTGTGGGCCGCGCCCACCCACCGGGAGTGGGCGGCCCGCTTTGCTGCCGTGGTGGCGGCCCGGGGGTTCGCGGTCCTCACCGGGGAGGCCGGGGTGGGCAAAAGCACCGCGTTGCGCGCCGTGTGGGAGACCCTCTCGCCGAACCAGTACCTGCCGCTCTACCTGCCGGCGTCCGATGATTGGCCCCCGCGGGAGTTCTACCGGCGGCTCGCCCATCTGCTGGGGACCCCGCTGGCCCGGTTCCCCGAGGAGACGGAACAGCAGGTGCGCGACACGCTGTGGGCCCTGGCGACCCAGCAGGGCCGGCAGCCGGTGCTGGCGGTGGACGAAGCGCATCTGCTGCCGCCCCGGCTCCTGCAAGAGCTCCGCTTCCTCCTCAACTACCAACTGGACCGCACGGCCCCGGTGGCGCTGGTCCTCTGCGGGCACACCGCGTGGCGGCACAAATTAGCGTTGCGCCCGCTCGACGCGATTCGTCAGCGGGTGACGGTGGCCTACCACCTCGCCCCGCTGACGGCGGCCGAGGTGGGGCCGTACGTCGCCCACCAGCTCCAGCAGGTGGGGGTCGACCGGCCCGTGTTCACCGACCACGCCCTGCAGACCGGCGGGGAATGGTCCCGGGGGCTCCCGCGGCGGCTCAACACCTGGGCGCGGGCCTGCCTGATGGCGGCCTACGCCGCCCAGACGACCTTGGTTGACGATACCGTCGCCACGACGGCGGCCACCGAACTGCAGTGGGCGGGCACCGTGTAACCCGGAGGGTCCCGAGACCCGAGGGAGCGGGGGCGACGCCGGGTCGCCCCCGCTCTTTGCGGCCTACGCCGCGGCCAGCGAGCGTGGGACTCGCGTGGCCAAACAGTGTGGGACTCGACACTTTAACACGGTGCCCCGATACCCCCTGACGCGGGATGCGTTTCCTGGTACGACCGTGCCCTGGTCTACTCTCCCGCGCCGGGAACTCCTGCGACCACTGACTGCGCTGGACTCGCCGAAGCACAGGTCGCGCGCCACTCTCGTGCCTGTTGGGGACCGTTCGCAGGGTCGACCAGTTGTCCCGTATCAAGGTTGACGGCCATGGCCCAGTCTGCCTCGTACGATCCGAGGCACACATAGTTCGTGCTAAACTGATAAAGCGTCGCAGGATAGCCCGTTCGGTAGACGCGGAACCTATCTCCCTTCGTCCAGATCCATACAGGAGGATTGCCCACTCGATTGCCCAGGAACGCAACGGGTGCTCCGCGCAGACTCCCATACCAGCACACTGTGACCTGCATGTGCCAACGGTGGCTAGCCAGGGCCCTGCGCGTCGGTGGACACCTGTAGATGAGTCTTGCAAAAGGCGGATACGACCCGATGGACCGCGCTACCACAGGGTGGGATGCTGGGGACGAAGACACGGAGGGCGTTGCGCGTCCTGGGCTCACGCCGCACCCCACCACCAACCATCCCACGGCGATAACGCCCACCAGGGTCGCTAGCCACTTGTGGTTCCTCATCGCTTCCTCAAAAGGTCCAGACGAAACCGAGCGTGCTCACCAAATCCTCATCAGGATAATCACCACTCCCTAGATAGTACTGCCATCCTTGTACCGCCATGCCACAAGGCACCGAGTCCGGCGCATAATTCGGGGCATCATCGGCGCGAGCGAACGACGACCGAACGATAGGTTGATTTCCCCAAATAACCAGTTGCGTAACCTTTTCATCATCAGCCGAGTCCGTGCACAAGTTGTTCCCGAAATTCACCTGATTTCCGTAGATTCCGCCAACGTACTCCGAACCACCCATCGTGTTGGCGAATCCTTCGAAGAACGAGGTACTCGGATTGTTTCCCTCGATATCAAGAAACACGGCAATGCCCCGGGCTTCGGGTACCCCAACTCCGTTGCCATTGTACAACGCCACGTCAATGCAGTGATTAGCTGCATTGGTTCCATCGGATTCTGTAGACAGCTCAGATAGATTCCAATTGTTGACGAATGATACCGATGTTGTTGTCCTTGCACAACGTTATCTCGGATCCGGAGAGCCATCCGTTGGGGCACACGTTGTTGTTTGTCAAGTATCGACCCCAGAACGTGGGGGTTGTTCCGCCCCAAGTTTTCACATCAGCGAGATATGACGACGTGATCGGTGAACACGAATCTACACCCCAGTAAGCCATGATGCTTCTCCTCCCCTTTAAGGCCGTCATTCCGGGGGCACGGCCCAACGTTACCTAGGAACGTCCTCACAAACCGATTTCCGCCGACTACGGTTAGGCTACTTACCGTGACTTGAACAACGCCGAAGGTCCCGGGGAGGTTTCGAGACAGGCCCATCCTCATGTGAAAGCTATAGGGCGTGGGCAGGCGGCGCGAGCGTCGGTGGAGAGGGGGATACCAGACGACTCGGAGGACAACTCACGAAGGTGCCAAGCGACGGGGCTGCTGGCCCACCGGAGGCACCGGGCTCTGCCTGTGACTTGTGGGGGTGCGCCGTTGCACCACGCTCGGAAGGAAATCAGCCTGTAACTGCAGGGCCCTCGGTTTCGGACGGCCCCCGGCCACCGTCCGAGGAAGCCTGCTAGATACTCGAGTTGTCGAGGCGTGTACCCTTGCCCACGCAATGCCACGAGCGAGGGGTCAAAGGCGCGGTCGATGGCAGATTCCTGCACCGTGGGCGTCCTCTCCCGCCTTCGCGATACCGCCGCCGACGTACCGAGATCCGGTACAGCGTCTGACGACATTCGACACCCATGGCCCCCGTGCTGTCGAAAGAGCGCGCACCATTTCCGTCGCTTAGGCATGGCGAGCCCGGTCGGCCGTAGCGACAGGGCCGGCCTTGCCCACCAACCTCCCCGTGACCGCGACGTCTGCGAGGGAGGCGGCGAGACACCGCTCAGCGCCGTCGCGGACAGCCGCGGCGGACCATGGAGGGTGGGAAACTGCGCTTGTTGGGCCAGCGCTTTTCCCACGTCCGGTGGGAACATGACCTCCCAATCCACCGCCCGGCGCACTAAGGGCTCACGGTCTAATAACTGAGTCGGATTGGGGCGAAATCGTACCGTGCGCGCCCTTGTTCCGTCCACCACCGTTCAATGGTGTGGACGGCAAACTGGGCGGGGTCGTGGTCTTGGCCGACCCCCACCCACCCCGCTTGGTGCGTGACGTCATAGACGCCGTACGGACAGGCTTTCCCGATCCCCAAGCGGGCGAAGTCATGGTATTGGACGTCATCGGGCTGGCCGGTAGCCGTCCACGGATACGGGCCGGACAAACCCGCCATCCTCCCTCAGTACATCCTGGTGCCTCTCGACGGCGCCGTGCGGTTATGGCTGGGACGACCGGGCGATGGCTGGCATCATCACATTGAGGCCAATCCCACGCCAGCCGGTTTGCTGGCCGGGGTGGATTGGCCCGGAGACATCGTCGCCGTCGGGCCGGCCGATGAACTCGAACCGATCGCGGACGCGTTGAGTCGCCTGTACGAAGCATGGTGCCAAGACGGCCGCCTGGTGAACATCGTCAAGGTCTATGTGGGACTGGAACGCGAGGCCACCAGCCTTCACGAGCTCTTGGTGGCCATCACCGGTGACACCTTGCAGGCCGGGTCCTGCTGGGGATGCCGCCTCTGGACCGAGGCGCCGGGCCACTTATCCGAGACGGCTCCGCCGTCGGAACCCTCGAGCTAACCCGCCCTTATCGGCGCGCCAGGGTTACGGTGAGGGGAATACCCTTGGTCGCAGCATTTGTGTACAACTCCTTCTCGACCGCCTGCTGCACCATGCGACGTTGCTGACCATGCGGGGCGCGGCGTATCGGTTGAAGGACCAGAAGCGGGCCGGGCCCGGGGGCGGCCCGCCGGCGGGGCCGGGGGGGGGC
>JAJYPH010000217.1 GCA_021795575.1 Bacillota bacterium | reverse complement strand
TATATTCGCGGTCTAGGGGCAGACTCCTCTCGGGGTCGGGCCGGTTCGATGCTCACGGGGCGCCCTTTAATCGACAAACGCTGCGCCGCCGCCATAATTTTGTGGGCGGCGTCGTCCGGCACCTCGACAAACGTAAACCGATCGTAAATGTCGATGAGCCCAATCATGCTGCCGCGAATGTTCGTGGACTCCGCCACCCCACGCACGACGTCGGCCGGCGTCAGCCGATCCACGTGGCCCAGGTTCAAGAACAGGCGGACCATGCCCGGCTCCGCCCCGGTGTCGCCATAGCTGCTGGCGGCGGCGGGCTCGCGCCCCTTGTCGTTCAAAAGCCGCAAAGCCGCGGCGGCAATGTCCACGGAGTCGTAGTCCTCCGCCAGCGCCAACGCAATCTCGCGGTACTCCGGGACCACGCCGCGCTCCACTTCCTCGGCCAGCCGTCCGCGCAGCGCCTCCCGCTGCTTGGCGGCGACGTCGCGGACCGACGGCACTGGCCGGCGCGGAATGCGCAGGCGCAGCGTGCGCTCCAACAGGCGGATCTGACGCACATCCCGCGGATGCACCAGGGAAATGGCGGTGCCCGTCCGCCCCGCGCGCCCTGTCCGACCAATGCGGTGGACATAGCTCTCAGGGTCCTGCGGCAGGTCGTAGTTCACGACGTGGGACACCCCTTCAATGTCGAGGCCCCGCGCCGCGACATCCGTAGCCACCAGAATCTCGCTCACGCCATCGCGAAACCGCTTCATCACGCGGGTCCGCTGGGACTGGTTCAAGTCGCCGTGAATGGCTTCGGCGGAGTAGCCCCGGGCCTGCAGCGCCTCCGTGAGCTCGTCCACCCGCTGTTTGGTGCGGCAAAACACGATGGCGCGGTCCGCCGCCTCGATGTCAAGAATGCGGCTTAAGGCCTCCACCTTCTCGTGCTCGCGCGCCTCGTAGTACGTTTGCTCTGTGAGCGGCACGGTGAGCCGCTCCGGATTGACCGCCACGCGCTCCGGGGATTTCAAGTAGCGCTGGGCCAAGCGGGCAATGGGGTCCGGCACCGTGGCGGAAAACAGCAGCGTCTGCCGCTCCGTCGGCACCTGATTCAAAATAAACTCCACGTCCTCGATGAAGCCCATGTCCAGCATCTCGTCCGCCTCATCCAGCACCACCTGGTGCACGTGGTCCAGCTTCAGCGTGCCGCGCTTGATGTGGTCAATGACGCGGCCCGGCGTCCCGATCACGACTTGGGCTCCGTGCTCCAGCGCCCGAATCTGCCGGTCATACGACTGTCCCCCATAAATGGGGACCACCCGCAGCGCATTGTGGCGCCCGATGCGCGTGATTTCCTCTGACACCTGAATCGCCAACTCGCGCGTGGGGCACAGGACCAGCGCCTGCACGTGCCGTCCCCGGTGGTCGAGCCGCTCCACGATGGGAATGCCAAAGGCCGCGGTTTTCCCGGTGCCGGTTTGGGCTTGCCCAATCAGGTCCCGCCCCTCCATCGCCACCGGCACCGCCCGGGCCTGAATCGGGGTGGGTTCCTCGAATCCCATATCCGCCAACGACCGCAAAACGGCGTGGGAAATGCCCATGTCGCGAAACGGGTTGCTGGGGGTGGTTGTCTTGTCGTCCAGTTCTTCCTGTCCCATCTTGTCTCCGTTCACTCGCCACGTGATGTGCTGTGCATCCGTGACACTAATATCTCCCTAATCTCGCCGCTCAGGTTCGTCGGCTCCGGGCGGCAGCCGCCCGGCCAGCGCCAGTGCCAGCAGATGCCGTGCCGTTTCGGCACACGCCCCCCGCACCCACTCGCGGTCTGACCGCGAGTGGCGCTCTCGCACCACGCTGGCGCCCGGTCCGGTCAGTGCCACGTAGTATGTCCCGACCGGATGATCCCGGTCGCCACCCGCTGGGCCGGCAAAGCCGGTGGTTCCCAAACCCCACGTGGCCCGCGACCGGTGTCGGACGGCATCGGCCAGCGCCAACGCCACGTGACGACTAACCGCGCCCTCGGTCGACAGCAACGACGGGGGCACGCCCGCACGCACCTTCGCGGCCTCAGTATACACGACCTGTCCCTCCAGGACCACGCGCGACGCGCCCGGCACCGCCGTAAGCTGGGCGGCCAGCATCCCTCCGGTCAGTGACTCCGCCACCGCCACGGTGTCGCCCCGCCGCGCCAGCTCCCGGACCAGCGCCACCGGATCGGCGGCCGGCTCTTGCCCATACAGCGGCACCCCCGCGCGCCGCTCGGCCTCCGCCAGCAGTTCCGGGATGCGGGCGGCCTCCGGAGACCGTTCTTCACATTCCACCCGCCACTCCACCACGCCGGGGCGTACGTACAGACCGGTGCGCGGGCCGTCGGGCGCCGTCAAGAGGCTCCCGAGCCGAAAGGCCAGCTCCGACTCGGTCAGGTCGTACACGCGCCAAGTGTGGCGGACGATGCGCCGGCCGGTGGCCCGCTCCACGCGGGCCGTCAGGGCCCGAGCCACCGAACGGCATTCGGCCGGCGGGCCGGGCAGGAGCGCCACCGCTCCCGTCGGCACCACGATGAGCTGCCCCGGTGCGGTGCCCACGTGGTTTGCCAGCCGTTCGGCGCCCGCGAGACGGAGTGCCTGGGCCGCAATCGAGCGGGCCCGCGACGGGCCCTGCCCGCCGTGCCGCTGCTCCAGCGCCGCGGCCCACTCGGGGTCCACGGCCAGCCCGAGGCCTAAGCCCCGGGCCACCCCCGCGCGCGTCCGGTCGTCCGGCGTGGGACCCAATCCGCCCACCAGCACCACTAGCGACACGGATTGCAGTCCCCAGCGCACCGCCTCCGCAATCGCCGCTTCGTCGTCGGCCACCACCAGCTGCCACGCCACCCGGCTCCCGGCCTGGAGCAGTGCCTGCGCCAGCCAGGCCCCGTTGGTGTTGATGGTCTCGCCCGTGAGCACCTCGTCGCCCACCGCTACAATCCCCGCCCGTTCCCACATGACCGTCCCTCCGCGACCCATTGTACCGGTACCCGGGCGCGGGTCAGCCCAGCGCCGCCGCCATCCAGCTGCGGAGCGTCGGGCCATCCACGGTTTCCTCCACCACGAGGGTGTCCGCGAGCCGTGTGAGGTCGCCCGCATGCTGCTCCAGCAGGGTGCGCACGCGCGCGGTGGCCCGGCCTAACGTCGCCTGCACGGCTCGAAACATTTGGTCTTTGGTCAAGGCCCGCTCCTCCACGACGCCCAGGTCCGTGAGCCCGGCCAACACCATGCGCCGCGCGATGGCCCACGCCTGCTCAAAGTCGTTGGCGGCACCGGTGGACCGCTCGCCCAGCTGCAGCGCCTCGGCCTCCGACCCGGCGAGGCACACCACGATCTGCCCTTCCAGTTCACTCACCGTTTCCAGAAGCGGGTCGTCGGCCGGTGACTGCCGGACGTAGCCCAGCGCACGCCCCCGTGGGGCAATGGTGACCTGGGACACGGAGCCGGGGCGCACCAGTTCGGCCACCACCGCGTGTCCCCCTTCGTGGACCGCCACGCGCCGGCGCTCAGCACTCCGGACGACGCGGTCCATCCGCTCCCCCATCAGCACCTTGTCGACCGCCTCGTGGAAGTGGGTCCGGCCGACGGCGTGCTGGCCGTCGCGGAGCGCCAGGATGGCCGCCTCATTGCAGACGCTCTCCAGGTGGGCACCGGAGAACCCGAACGTATCCTGAGCCAACAGGTCCAGGTCGACGTCGGGGGCCAAGGGCTTGTTGGCCGCGTGCAGCGCCAAAATCTGACGACGGGCGGTGCGATCGGGAAGGTCGACCCGCACCTGACGGTCCAGACGCCCGGGGCGCGTGAGCGCGGAATCCAACAGATCGGCGCGATTGCTGGCGGCCATGACCAGCACCCGGACGTCGTCGTGCGGCGTGAGGCCATCCATCTCGACCAGCAGTTGGTTCAGCGTCTGGTCGTACTCCAGGTGGCTGGTGTGCTGGCCACGGCGCCCGGCCATCACCTCGATTTCGTCGATAAACACGACTGCACAGCCCCCGTCCGCCTGTCGGCCGGCCCGGCGTGCGTCCTGAAACAGCTGGCGCACGCGCTGCGCCCCCACGCCCGCGTACATCTCGACAAATTCCGAGCCGCTGGCACTGAAAAAGGCAGCGTCCGAATAATTGGCGGCTGCCTTCGCCAGCAGGGTCTTGCCGGTGCCGGGCGGGCCGGTGAACAAAATGCCCTTGAGCGGGCGCACTCCCAGCCGCTCGGCGGCTTCGGGGCGCTTGAGAAAGTCCAGCGCCTCCACCAGCTCCTGCTTGGCATGGTCGTGGCCGCCCACATCCTCAAACCGCACGGCCGGCACCGCGCCGCGCGCCGAGGCCACCGGTGCGCCCACCCGCGTGCGCGACGCCAGTTGGCCAAGCGCGCCACTCCACTTGAGCACGCCCACCAACGCCAAAATGAGCAGCAGGGGCCAAATGTCTACGCCCAGGATGGCCAGGCCTCCCACCAGCCCCGCCCCGGCGCCCAGCGCCGCCCAGCGCCCCGTCTGCCTCCGATCCTCACGCCTACGCACGGGCCGCCCCTCCCTTCGGAAGGGCCACCACCCGGATGAGGCGGTGGCCGTGCCCATCCGAGAGCGTCAGATAAAGATGGGCGCTGCCCATCGCCAAGGTCAGCGCGATGTGCGCCGTGCGCGCATCAGCCGTGAGCGCCCGCTGCATGGCGACATACTGGCCGGTGGACGTGCCGGTGGCCACCACGAACCGCAGATTCGCCCACAGCGCGCGTTCGGGCGCGCTGGCGTTGTCGGTGACCGTGATGCCTACCGGGTGGCCGGCCACGGTGCGGGCGGCCGCCTCGACGGCGGGGTACACCTGCGCCACGTCGGCGCCCGGCTTGAGCGCAATCGTGAGGCCCGTCGGGTCCCCGGGGGCCAGCTTCGTCCGGGCCAGCCCGGGGATGCCCGACGCGGCCTTCACGAGCGGGGCCTGCACCGCTGCACGGTGGTACCACCCGACCCCCAGCAGCAGCGCGGCCACCACGATGGCCGCCGTCGCCGCCGCCACGCCCCAATGGGTCAGCGACATGCGCATGAAAGCCACCTCCACCAATTTGTTTCGTCAAATCGGCAGGAGCATAGCATGGAAATCTGATTCCAGGGTCCGACACCTTGCACCAGCGCTGGAACGCGTGACCAGCGCCTAGCCGCCGACCCGCGACGGCGCGGGCGCCGCAGCCACACCGCCGCTGGCCGCGCGC
>JAJYPH010000216.1 GCA_021795575.1 Bacillota bacterium | reverse complement strand
GCTGCGGTGGCGGCGAGGCGGTCAGGGCGGTCCTGCCGAAGGTGCTTTCGTCCACCCGCCACCTGGTGCTCGACGCGGATGCGCTCAATGCGATCGCGGCCGACGCGCAGCTGCGCCAGTTGCTGCGCGCTCATCGGATGCGGCTTCGCCGCAGCGCCGCCGGTCGGGTCACGCGCCGACGCCTTGGCCCTCGGGGGTGAGCGGCCGCACCGTGCCCTCCTCCTCGATGTACTCACCCATCTCGGTACGACCCGGGATCGGCAGGACCTTGTCGATGCGAAACGAGGTGATGACGTCCGAGGGGGGCTCCCCCGCCCGGCGCCCGGCGTAGTACAGCCCGTCCGATCGCAGAAACACTTTGTCCACCACGAATTCCTCTTGAGCCCCGATCATGAGGATGCCCGTGTCGCCCGGCCAAATCACGAGGGGACGGTCGGTGGCGGGGAGAGGCGCTACGGCGCCGCCTTCGTGGATCGCCCGGCCGGGCCGGCCCCACTCGGTCACGAGCTGGCCCAGCACGTCGGCGGCCCGCCGGAGCACTTCGGTCGGGTAGCCGTACACGCCGGCCGCCTCGCGTATGTCATGGTCCGCGTCCCTTTCTTCCAGGCCATTGGCCAGGATGGTCTGCGCCGCCGTGAGGCAGCGGCCCAGCACGTCCGCCTGGAACAGGCGCGCCGTCAGCCGAAGGCTGCCGTAGGTGTTGTCGTAGATGGTGATAAACCGGGCGCTGGTCAGGGGAGGCCGCGGCTCCCGCATGACGCCCGTGCCGGCCGACACGTCGCCCGTGTCGGTCGGCACCTCCGCTAAGAACGCCTCATGCAGCGCCGCCGCGAGGCACAGTGCGGTCTTCGCCTCCTGTTCGTCCAGGGCCGGGTGCCAGAGACACACGCCGGTGGTGAAAAAGTTGCGCCGCAGCGCGTCGCGGCGCCAATGCTCGGAGGGGTAGCGGTGCTCGGTGCGGCCGCGCCCGCGGAACTCGACCCATCCCTGGACCGATTCCGTGACCTGCATGTCCACCTCGCCCGCGACCAGCCCACCGTGGGTCACGCCGCCCAGCCAGCCGGCGGCCGTGTTGGGATAAATCATCGGCGGCACCAGCAGCGGCCGGGTCACGTACCCCTTCTCGTGGCCCACGACCACCTGCCGTCGGTCCAACGACACCTGCCGGACGCGGTAGGGACGGCCCTGGTAGTAGTACACGGCCCCGGGATGCGCCTCGCGCAGGACCTGTGCGTACGTGAGGCTGCCAAGCGGCTCGCGCTGGGCGCCGCCCATCGCGCGCAACTCGACCTTAAAGGACGTGCCGGTGTCGCGGAGCGGGAACGAGTGCCACGGGTCGTGTCCGCCGTCGCTTTTCAGCGGCTGGAGGTCCGCCGGCACCTGCCCGGTTTGCTCCGCGGCGACGAGCTCAAGAAACTCGGCGGGCAGCGTCGCCCGCACGGCGTCATCCAGGGTCCAGTCCGGACCGCCCAACGTCTCGCCTTCGCCGCCGGGGCCGGCGAGGCACATCGCATGGATATACTGAATGCGGCGGTTGTCCAGATAGATCGTCGTGTCCTCCAGCGGGCGCGTGAACAGCGCGTCGGGCCGCTGACCAATCAGCCGGTCGTAGGGGCCGTCGTCCAGCACCACCAAGAAGGTACCCGGGCCCGCACGCCCGACCCGGCCCAGCCGCTGCAGCAGCGCCGCCGTGGAGCGGGGCACTCCGACCTGCACGCCGACGTCCAAGTCGCCGATGTCAATGCCCAGCTCCAGCGCGCTGGTACTGACGACGCCCTTCAGACGGCCACTCGCCAGCCCGTGCTGAATGGCTTCCCGGTCGTGCGCCTCGTATCCGGATCGGTAGGGCTGGACTTCGGGCTCATCCGGGCTCCCGGTCAGATCGGCCCCGTCCGCGTCCGTCCGGCGCGTCTCCCGGCGGAGCATGGCCCCGATTTGCTCCACTTGCCGCCGGCTGTCCACGAACGCCAGAAAGCGGGTGCGGGGCAGATCGGCCAGGGTGCGGAACAGGTGAACCAAATGCGCGTTGAGGTCACCGTGAGCAGGTGGCACCGCCAGCACGACGTCCATGGCGTGCCGGCCCGAGGAATCCCGATCTGGGCCCACCAGCGTCGACTCGACCCCGGCGAGCCGGCGGAGGTGCCCCGGGGCGTCGCGCATCGTGGCCGATGCGGCGATCCACTGCACCGGGGCCCCCCGGGCCAGGAATACCGCTTGGCGGAGGCGGCGCGACAGCATCGCGGCATGGGACCCAAAAACGCCGGTGTAGGCGTGGACCTCGTCCAGCACCACCATGTGCAAGTGGGCCAGGAAGTGCTGAACGGCCGGCTCCCCGGTGGTGCTCAGCATCCAGGCGTGGAGCACGTCGGGAGTCAGCAGGAGGATGCGGCTCCGTTGGAGGAGGGCCACGCGCTTATTGACCGGGACCGCGCCATCGATGCGGCCCACCACGTCCGTCTGCCAGCCAACCCGGGCGAACGCGTCCTGCCAACGCGCCTCCTGCTGAAGGGCCAAGGCCCGCATCGGGTACACGACGGCGATGGTGGCGTCCGGGTCCCGCTCCAGCCGGTCCAGCGCCGCGGCGTGGAACACCAGGGTTTTCCCCGATGCCGTTCCCGTGGACAGGGACACATTCTGCGAGCGGGCGGCCGCAGCCAGGGCGTCGTATTGGTGCTGGTACAGGCCCGCCGGAAACGTGGCCAGCAGGCGCTGAGCGGCGGGGCCCAGCGGTAGATGGTCCGCGCGAACGCGGATCGCGTCGCGCGGGGGGAGGGTGCGGCGGTCCACCACCCCCCACTCCTGCTGTTGCAGCAAATCCTCCAGTGTCATCGGCCGCGGCCCCCCGTGCAGCGAAGCTCCGCCGCGTGTTTGAGGCAGCGTTTCGGCAGCCGGCGCGGGAATTCCTGCCGCGGCGCCGTCCGCCGCCGTAAAGCGGGTTGCGGGCCGGCCGGCGGCCCCCCAGGGCTCAGGAAATGGCCGGCCGCTCTCCGCGCGCGGTGAGCACGCGCTCCACGGCTTCGTCCGTGGTGTTGGCGACGGCGGTCAGGTGCCCCATCTTGCGCCCCGGTCGCGCCGCCGCCTTGCCGTACAGGTGCAGGATCACACCGGGAACCCCCAGCATGCGGGCGACGGGGAGCTCGCCGTCGGGGCCCCACCAGTCGCCCAGCAGATTGGCCATGGCGGCGGGACGCGCGAGAGTGGTGTCGCCCAGCGGGAGCCCGGCCAGAATGCGCACCAGCTGCTCAAACTGCGAGGTGGCGCACGCTTCCAACGTGTGGTGGCCCGAGTTGTGCGGACGCGGGGCCATCTCATTGACCAAGACGTGCCCCTGTTGATCTACAAACATCTCCACGCACAGCAGGCCCACCAAATCCAGCCCCTCGGCCAGTTGGCGGGCCACCACGTCCGCTCGGCGGGCCACGTCGGTGCTCACCCGGGCGGGCGCGGACGACACGTCCAAGATGCCGCCCACATGGCGATTTTCCGCCGCGGGATAGGTGGTGAGGTGCCCCGCCTCGTCCCGTGCACAGATGACGGACAACTCCAAAGCCAGGCTCACCTGCTCCTCCACGATGAGGGTGTCCGAGACCGCCAGCAGTCGCTCGCACGCGGCGCGCGCTTCGTCGGCGGTGGCCACCACGGCTTGACCCTTGCCGTCGTAGCCACCGGTGGCGGTTTTCACCACCAGCGGCAGGCGGAGCGCCTGGAGGGCATCCTCCAGGTCGGCCGCCGAGGATACGGCTCGGAAGGGCGGCACGTCCCCACCCAGCCGCTGGATGGCGGTCTTTTCACGGATCCGGTGCTGGGAGGTGCGCAGCAGCTGACTCGACGGATGCACCGGCACCCGGCGTTCCAGGGCCGCCACGGCATCGGCGTCCACGTTTTCGAATTCATAGGTGACCACACTCGCGTGCTGGGCCAGCGCCTCGATGGTTGCGGGATCGTCGAGGGGCCCCTGGACCAGCTGGTCGGCCACCTGCGCGCCCGGCGAGGCGGGGTCGGGGTCCAGCACGACCGTCCGATATCCGAGCCGGCGCGCCGCGATGGCCGTCATCTGCCCCAACTGGCCTCCGCCCAGGATGCCAATGGGGCTGCCCAGCGGCAGCGGGGAGCGCGGGCTCATTGGTCCTGCACCGCCAGGGCCGCCTCGTGGGCGCGAAAGGCGTCGAGAGCCTGGGCCAGCTGGCCGTCGCGAATGGCCAGGATCTGCACCGCCAGCAATCCCGCGTTGGCGGCCCCCGCCGGCCCAATGGCCACGGTGGCCACCGGTACGCCGCGCGGCATCTGCACGATGGACAGCAGCGAGTCCCAGCCCGAGAGCGCCCGACTCTGCACCGGCACGCCAATCACCGGCAGGGTGGTTTTCGCGGCCACCATGCCCGGCAGATGCGCGGCGCCGCCCGCGCCCGCGATAATGACCTCCAGGCCCCGGCCCCGGGCCTCCGCGGCAAAGCGAAACATCAGGTCAGGCGTGCGGTGCGCTGACACCACGCGCACCTCGTGCGGAACCTGGAACTGCTTGAGCATGTCGACCGCGGGCATCATGGTCTCGCCGTCGGATCGGCTGCCCATGATGACGGCCACTCGTGGATCCGCCATACGGCCTCCCTCCGGGCCGGCTTGTCAGGCCCGCCTGTCTGCCGTTCATCATGCCACGGGAAACACCGAACCCCAAATTGGCGCGCGTAGAGGGCGTGATGGGGGGTGGGATGGGGCGGGTCGCCTGTCAGCCTCGGAGGGGTCCCGAGGTCTTCGGTGCCTCCTTGCCAACGGCTCCGTCACGGCGGATAATCAGCGGCAATTGCGGAGGGCTCGCCTCCGCCTGGCATGGAGGCGTCGGTATGCTCTTGCCCTATGACTTGGCCACAGAGTACCGACGGGATCCTCTGGGATTGGATGCGCCACGGCCGCGGCTGGCCTGGCGGCTCCGGGGGGACGGGCGGGGGCAAAGGCAGACCGCGTACCGCCTCTCCGTGTGGGAAGCCGGTGCCGATCCCGCACGCCTCTGGTGGGACTCCGGCGTGGTGGCGGGACGGGAGCCGGTGGTGCCCTACGGGGGGCCGGCCCTGGCCTCGCGCCAGGGGTTCGTCTGGACCGTAGCCGTGTGCGACGAGCGGGGGGATTGGTCGACGGCGTCGGCCCCCGCGCGCTGGGAGATGGGGCTCCTCGGCCCGGACGATTGGAGCGCCCAGTGGATCGCCGCG
>JAJYPH010000039.1 GCA_021795575.1 Bacillota bacterium | reverse complement strand
TGTTTGCGGGCATTTTGTCAGGGGTGCTGGGCCCTGCGGCGTGGGAGCTGTTTGAGTCGCGCGGCGCCGAGGTGGTCGCGGACAACGTCAAGAACCTGATGCGGTGGCTGGCCGCGCGCCAGGCGATGGCCACCGGCGGCTGACATGGCCCAGAGGCGCTAAAAGCGCTATGCTAGAAATCGGGGGAACCCCCGATTTCTTTGTCCCACGAGGGGGGCCAACATGGCATTCATTCTGCCGAGCGCGGCCATGAGTCTCGCGGACGGCAGCGCGCCCGAGTCGCTGGGGGCCTATCGCGCCCGGGGCGGATATGAGGGGTGGGAGCGGGCTCGAGTGCTGGAGCCCGCCGCTGTGGTGGCCGAAGTGGAGGCGGCGGGCTTGTTGGGCCGGGGAGGCGCCGGCTTTCCCACGGGCGCCAAGTGGCGGCTCACGCGCGCGGCCCCGGGCGACGGTCGCTACCTGGTGGTGAACGGGGCCGAAGGGGAGCCCGGGTCCATGAAGGACCGCCTTCTGATGGGGAGCGCCCCGCATGCGGTGCTGGAGGGTTTGCTCATCGCAGCCCACGCACTGGAGGCCACCGCCGTGCTGTTTTACATCAACGACGAGTTCACGGCAGCCATCGCGGCGCTGACCGAGGGGGTGGCCGCGCTGGCCGCGGTGCCGGGCGCGGGGCCTTGGGTGGACCGCCTGACGCTGGTGCCGGAGACGCACGTCTACATCGCGGGCGAGGAGACGGCGCTCATCAACGTGCTGATGCACGAGCCCGCCCAGCCCTGGCACAAGCCGCCGTATCCGAGCGACCGCGGCTATCGCGGGAGGCCGACGGCGGTGAACAACGTGGAGACCCTGGCAGCCGTCGCCGCCCTGTGGCGGCATGACCGGGCCTGGTTCCAGGCCAGCAGGCCGGCGCTCTTTTCCGTGTCCGGCGACGTGCAGCGCCCCGGCGTGTACGAGCGGCCGCTGGGATACCGGTTGGACCGGCTGTTGGCCGACGCCGGCGGACCGCCGGCCGGGCACACCTTTATCGCCGTGCTCCCGGGGGGCTATTCGATGGCCCCGGTGTTCCCCGCCCAGTTTGACGTAGAGCTGGAGTCGACGGCGCTGCGGACGCTCGGGTCCGGCCTCGGCGCCTCCATCATCGCGGTGGCCAGCAACCGAACGCTGGGAATGGTGGCACACGACATCCTCGCCTTCTTTGCCCGCGAAAGCTGCGGCAAGTGTCCGGTGTGTGTGAAGGGCTCACAAAATTTGGCCGCCGCCCTGGAGCCGGCCGGGCGCGACCCGCTGTCGGATGAACAGCTGACGGCGGTGCTCGCTATGGCCGCCAAGTACCGCAAGAAGGGCATCTGCTCATTTTTGGACAGCGCGGCCCAGGTGGCGCAAGCGGTCACGCCCCATCTGGGGGCGGTGCGCTAGCGCGCGGGTGTCTGGGGCGGGGCCCACACCTCCAGGGAGCCGATGTCTCGAAACCCGAGGCGCGTCAAAATGGGCGCGGAGGTGCCCTCGCGGGCATGCACCGCCACAAACCAGACGGCCTCGTGCGCCCGGAGCGCCTGGAGGCGGCGGCGCACGACCGCCTGATACAGGCCGCGGCCCCGGTGCGCCGGGGCGGTTTCGCCGCCCCACAGCAGCGCCCAGGCCCCAAAATCCGTGAAGCCCCCGGCCGACACGGCCGATCCATCCGGGCCGGCGACGAAGAAAAGCTGCCGTGCGGGCGTCAGGCGGCCCCATTCGGCGGTGATGCGCTCGGGCGTGGGAGGCGGGTCGTCAAACACCGCATGGTCCAGGGCCAGGACCCGCGCCAGTTCGTGGGGGGTGGTGACCGTGTCGGCTCCCGCAGATTCCTCGGGTAGGGAGAGCCACTCGTCCCGCCGCAGCACCAGGACCCGCTCGCGATCTTCGAGCGTGTACTGGTGCTGAGCCAGGAAATCCCGGAGGCCCGGGGTGTCGTGCGGCCCCACGGAAAACCGCGGCCACGAGGCGTAGCGCGCGCCGAGGGTGTGCCAAAAGTCCGGCAATTCGTCGGGGGGCACCCGGTTCCGCAGCACGCTGCAACCCAGGCCCTCCGCGTCGGGCAGCGTGCCGAAACTCCCCCACCGATCGGACCACGGCCGGGATCCCGGCCACATTTCTGGCCGGGACTGCTCCATCACCTGCCAATACGCGGTCGAGTCATCGCCGTCGCGCATGGCCGTTAGTGGGTCACCGCATCTTTCGCCGTGGGGGACGTGAGCGGGGTGGGGTGGAGGCCCCACGTCACGACCCGGGTGACGGGTGGGCGCAACCGGGGCGGGGGCGTGCGGCTCCCGCGGCGGCCGACGTAGACAATGGCTTCAATGGTTTCCCCGGGCTGGTACGCCAGCGCGTCCCGAATCGCGTCGCTCACCACCATGCGGCCCGTCCGCCACATGCCGGCAAAGCCCGCGTCTTCGAGCAGCAGCAGCAGTTGCGCCACTGCGGCGGACGTGGCCGCCTGATCTTCCCGCTGACGCACCGGGTCGTCCGGGTCGCTGACGACGCCGACGAAAATGATTTGGGGCGCCCGCAAGAGCTTGGCCTGCTCACGCGTCCGGGCCGTCTCGGGCGCCCAGCCCTTGGTGACGGCTTCCTCGGCCCACCGGGCCCCCAGCGTCTCGCGGTCTGCGCCTTCCACGACATGAAAGCGCCAGGGAAACGTCAACCGATGGTTTGGCGCCTGAATTGCCAAGTCAATCAGCGCCTGCAGGGTGTCCCGGTCGGGGCCGCTGGCCCCCTCCTCGAACAGCGCGGCGCTGCGGCGGCGGCTCACAAGCTCGGTGAGATTGCTCAATGGATAGTCCTCCCGAAAATCTTACTTGGGCCAGACGGTGTGATGGCCGCCCCGGTCATTTTAACCGAGGCGCGTGGCGGCGTCGGCCCGGGGGCTTTGGGGCCGCCTCAGCCGCCTGCTCCAGCTGGGCTTTCAGCTGGTCCACGTTCACGGTGTCCTCGGTCGGGGCGTTCCGGGGCGTCAGGGCCAGGACGGTACCGCCCAGCGCATCGGCCAGACTGAGGTCGTGCGTGGCCACCACAAGCGCTGCGGGCACGGCACGCACCATGGTGTAAAGGGCCTCGCGCGCACGGAAGTCCAGATCCAACGTCGGTTCATCCAAGAAAATCAGGGCGGCGCGCTTTGCCAGGGCGCCTGCGATTTCAAGGCGTCGACGCTCGCCTCCTGACAGCTGGCTCACGGGCGCCTGGAGGCGCATGCCCACGAGTCCGGCCCCCACCGCGAGCCGCTGGGCCTCGTCGGCGGTGGCGCCCCGGGCCGTGAGATAGGCTATGACGGACCGGTCGGATTCCCCCACAGGGATCTGCGGACAGAAGGCCACCGACAATCCGGGCGGGATTTCGACCCGGCCGCGTTCGGCCGCGCGCCGGCCGGCGAGCACCTCCAGCAGCGTGGTTTTGCCGGCCCCGTTGGCGCCGGTCAGGACGAGGCGTCCCTGGCGCGGCACCGTGGCCGTGATGTCAGTCAGCCGCGCGCGGCCCCGGGTCACTGCCACGTCGACGGCCCGCAGCACGCTCGGGGGGCTGGGCGGTGGGTCGGGAAACCGAAAGCGCACGGCCGCGTCGGGGAGGTCGGGCAACGAGACCCAGGCCGCCTCCCGCTCCAGACGACGCTTCATGGCGGTGACGCGCGCGTCCATCTGCTTGGCCCGCCGCTCGGCCGACGGCTTGGTGGAGCCGGCGGCTTGGTGGGCCTTCACGGCAAAGTGGTCAAGCTGGTGCATCGACGATTGGATGCGCTGGCGCTCTTTCTTGGCCTCATCGTAGTGAGACCAGGCCGCCGCCGTTTCATCCGCCTCCACCGTCAGCACGTGGCTGGGCGTGCCGGCCAGCACTCGGAGCCGCTGGTGGTCCAAGAGCCACGTCGTGTCCGCGACCCGGTCGCCCAGCCACCGGTCATGGGTGACCAGCAGCACCGCGCCGGCGTACGACCCGAGGCGGGTGGCCAGCGCTTGGGTCCGGTCCAAATCCAGGTGGTTAGTGGGCTCGTCCAGTACCACCAGGTCGGCCGCGAATTTCAGCGTCTCCATGAGATCCCGAAAGCGGCGCTCCCCGCCGCTGGCCGCATCGGGGTGGACCACCTCCTGGCCGGACCAGCGCCAGGTGAGGCCGGTGGCGCGCTCCAGACGCCCGGCCGTCGGGCGCAGTTCGCCCAAGACGACCCGCACCAGCGTGCTTTTGCCGGAGCCGTTGGGGCCAACCAGCACAATGCGGCCGCCCTGGGGCACGGTGAACGACACGTCGGTGAACAGCGGGGGTGCGGCGGGATAGGAAAAGCCCAGCCGGTTGGCAGACAGCAAAGATCGCACAATAAAGCCTCCCTGTCGCGTTGTGGTCAGCGCACAGCGAAGCTCATTGGCGTCTCCTTTCCCACGGGCCGGGCTGCCAGTTACCCTCTACACCACCAGTATAGCAGATGTGACCGGAACAGGGGGCGACTGAAGACCGGGCGTCTGTATGAGGCGAGCCAAGATGGCGGGCACTAGACTGCCCGTTCGCCACTGATTGTGCGCCTTGCTCGGAATGTATCCTGTGGTGAACAAAGGGCCCGGCTCATTGAATCAGAAAGGGATGTGGGACAAATGCCATGGGAGCCTCTGAACCGTCACGCGAAAGTCATCGCCCAGAAAGAGCTCGTACGGGTCTTGGCCGATGCCGCCATCGACTGGTATGGGATCGACAGCCCCCCGATTGTTCAGGTCCTGCCGCCCAACGTCCCCCAGATCCTGGCCCATGAATGATCGCCGATGCCGTGTTTCGGGCTGATGACGGACGCATCGTGCACTTGGAGTTTCAGTCCACGCCCGAGCCCGATCTGTACCGGTTTCGGGGGTATGCCAGTGCGTTGGCCACCACCCACCGGGCCCCGGTGCAGGTCGTGGTGGTGTACCTCGCGGGCCGGGCACCGGTCAGCGTGACGCTGGACGCGTACAGCATTCGCTTTACCGTGGAGGCGGTCGTTGTCGGCACGCGGGACGGCGTGGCGGTGGAGGAGCGGCTGCAGCGCCTGGCGAACAGCGGATCCGCGTGGACGGCCGCCGACCTGTTAGACCTCGCGTACTGGCCGTTCATGCGGCATCCTGAGAAGACGCAGTCGGTGCGCGCGGCCTGGGCCGTTAAGACGGCGGCCGCGCTGCCGCGTCAGGCGGGCCTAGCTGCCATGGCGCTGGTCGTCGCGCTCACCACTCCCTTTTTGTCCGCTACGGACGTAAACGACGTACAGGAGGTGTTGCGGATGAGCCCCCTGATGCGCGAGCTCACCGGGGAGGCCGAGGATCGTGGTCGCGACGCAGGCCGGGAAGAAGGCCTGCAGAAGGGCCTGGTTAGAGGACTACAGGAGGGTCGCCAAGAAGGCATCCAGGAGGGGATTCGGGCGGGACTGAAGGCAGGGCGCGAAGAAGGGCAGATCCGCCTGCTGGAGATCCAGCTGGCGCAGCGCTTTGGCTCCGTGCCTGACACCCTCCGGCTGCGTCTGGCGTCTCTGTCGGCCAACCAACTCGAGGCCGTCGCGCTTCGGCTGGTGACCGCTGACACCCTGGATGCGGTCCTGGTGGAGCTCGGCGCCCTGTAGCGGATCGACGCGCCCGCCCTGGTGCGAGCCTACGTTCGCTGCCTGCGCTCCATCGTGCCGTAGCTCGGCCGCGACCGACGGGGCACGACCGGCCAGGATAGAAGTCCGTCCAGGTATCGTTGCGGTCACACCCGGGCGTCCCCGCCCGTCCGCGCGCCGGGACGGACGCCGAGGGGGGCTCCGGCCCCGGACCCATCGGGACGCGAGGAGCTGGAGTACCGGCCGCCGGTCGACCATGCCGGCGGCCGCGACCGGCGGCGGGCCCCGCCGCCACCGTGTGATGTACGCCATCGCCAGCAGCGTCAATGCGCGGGTCGTCGCCGCGAGGCCCCGCCGGGGAAACCGGCAACCCCCCATCCCCTCCTTGAGAATCCCAAACCCCCGGCTCCGCGATCCCTGTCCGGTGGCGGGAACGCGCGGCCTCAGCGGGTGCGCACTGTGGCCGCCATCCCCTCACGGACCGCGTCATTCGGTGCCGCTCTACCGTCGGGGTCCGCCGGCCTTGCGCACATGGTGTGGCCATTGGATACGCCGCACACGCCGGCGCGTCCTCCGCGCGCGCCACGGCATCGGCCGGTCCTCCGCACCCGGGGCCATCGTGCCCCAGCGGATCCGCTGCGTGAGATGCCCTTACAGCCACACGCGCCAGCGCAACGCCGGGTCATACGGCGGGGCGCTGGCCCCGGTCTGCTGACAGCGCGCAGATCCGGGCGCACGACCCGTGCGTCCACGGGGCGCGGGAGATGGCCGGCGGGGCATACGCTGATCGCGCAGTACCAGGAGCGCTCGAGTGCCAGGCGGTGCGTGCTGCCGGCGCTCTGTGTTACCATGTCCGCGTAGGAGCGGGGTGGCTCCCTGGCAAGAACGGTGGGGCGTGGGGGAAGGGCGGACGGACAGCATGTTGACAACGGTGGTCCTGATCGCGGTGGTGGTGGTGGGGGCCGCGACGGTGGTGTCCATTTTGATGCAGACCGGCAATGTGGCGGGCCTGATGGGCGGCGCCAGTGGACTGGGCCAGCAGACCTTCGGCAAAAAACGGGGTCTTGATGACCTGTTGGAGCGCGTCACGATGATTCTGGGCGGCATACTGGTCGTCTTAATTGTAGTGGCGGACAAGCTCTGGCGTTGAAGACAGGCACCGCGGCCCGCCCCGCGGTTTTTTCATGGGCGCGGCCCGACGTCGCGACCGTGGGAGGACGGTAGCATGCCCACGAAGGATCGACGGTCGGTGAAGCGGGGGCGTCCGCGCCTGAACAAGGCGGCGGCGGGGCGCCGAACGCGCCGTGGGATCGACGCGCACGCGTCGGAGACGGATCTCCGTCAGCGCACTTATGATGTCCTGCGCGAAGCCGGCTCGCCGATGCCCCCCGATGAATTGGCGCGCCGCGTGGGCGGTGGACGCGGCAGCGACGGACCGTGGTCGCGCTGGGTGGACGAGGGATGGCTCATCGCCACCGCCGAAGGCGGGGTGGAGCCCCGCCGGGCGACGGGTGAGCTGCGTCTGAACCAGCGCGGCTTTGGCTTTGTGGTGGGGCCGCCCGACGGAGACGTGTTTGTGCCGGCTCGCTGGCTGCATGGCGCGTTTCATGGCGACCAGGTGGAAGTGTGGTGGCGTCCCCGTCCCGATGGCCCGGGACCGGAGGGCGAGGTCATGCGGGTGGTGGATCAGGGGCCGCGCCGCATGGTGGGACGCCTGGAGGAGGCGCGGGGGGCTTGGCGGGTGGTGGCCGCGGATGCGCGCCTGCCGGAGGTGCGGGTCACGGGTCCGAACCTGACCGCCGGCCACCTGGTGGTGGTGGAGTGGTCCGCCTCGCCGGACGGGCGACCCCGGGGCCGGGTCGTGGAGCGCTTGGGGGCGTCCGACGGGCCGGGGCAGGACGTGCGCCTGGTGATGGCGGAGCACAACCTGCCGCCCACGTTCCCCGCGGCCGTGATGGTCGAGGTCGAGGCGCTCCCAGGGGGGGTCCGCGCCGAGGACCTGCGCGGGCGCGAGGACTTGACCGGCCGGCTGGTCGTGACGATTGACGGAGCGGACGCCAAAGACCTGGACGACGCCATATCCGTTGAGCGGCAGGGCCGCCGCTTTGAGGTGGGCGTGCACATCGCGGACGTGTCGCACTACGTCCCCGAAGGGAGTGCGCTGGACACCGAGGCGCGCGAACGGGGCACCAGCGTGTATCTGGTGGACCGAGTCATTCCCATGCTGCCGCCCGCCCTGTCCAATGGCTTGGCCAGCCTGAACGCCGCACAGCTGCGGATCACGCTGTCGGCCTTCGTGACGGTGGCGCAGGATGGGGCGCCGGTGTCGGTGCGCTTTGCGCGGACGTATATTCGCACCCGCGCGCGGCTCACCTATGAAGGGGTGAACCGCGCGCTGGCGGGAGAGGGGGGCGACTTGGCGGACCTGTTGCCGTGGCTGCAGCAGGCAGAGGAGCTGGCGCGCCGGCTACATGCCGCCCGGGTGCGCCGCGGCGCAGTGGACTTCGACCTGCCGGAAGCGAAGATGCTCCTAGACGATCGTGGCAAGCCGGTCGAGGTGGTGCTGCGGGAACGGGGTCCGGCGGAACGCCTCATCGAAGAATTCATGCTGTTGGCCAACGAAGCGGTGGCGCGGCAGCTGGGCGAGATTTCTCTGCCTGCCCTGTATCGGGTGCACGAACCGCCCACCGAGGAGAAGCTGACGGACCTGCGCACCTTGGTGGCAGCGCTGGGGCACCGGCTGCCGCAACCCGTCACGCCGATGGCGCTGCAGCAACTCCTGCAGCGCGTCGAAGGGAAGCCGGAGGCCCGCCTTGTGACCGAGGCGACGCTGCGCTCGATGCGGCAGGCGCGCTACGCACCGGACAATCTGGGCCACTTCGGTCTGGCGGCTGACCACTACACGCACTTCACCTCGCCGATCCGGCGCTATCCCGACCTGTTTGTGCACCGCGTGCTGAAGGCGTGGATCACCAAAACCGCTGACGCCGCGGACCTGGCCCGCTGGCGGCACGATGCGGCCCCCGTGGCCGAGCAGGCGTCCGAGCGGGAGCGCGCCGCCATGGAAGCCGAGCGCGACTCCGTGGCGGTGAAGCAGGTGCAGTTCATGGCTGACAAAGTGGGCGAAGAGTTTTCCGGTCTGGTATCGGGCGTCACCAGCTTTGGGCTGTTTGTGGAGTTGCCCACCCTCATCGAGGGCTTGGTGCGCATCGACAGTCTCCCGCCGGACCGATACGAGCACGACGCCGTCCACCACACGCTCACGGGCACCAGCCGGGGCGTGCGGTACCGGCTGGGCGATCCGCTCAAAATCGTGGTCGCACGGGTGGACCAAGACGCGCGGCGCATTGACTTCGCCCTGGCCCCCGAGCCGGCCCCGTCCGCCCCGACCCCCGCACCGCGGCCCGCCCGGCGGCGGCGGAGGAGCCAGGGAGCCCGCCAGAAGGACACGCCGGTCAGCTCCTAAGGGCGTCCGGCGTGTTTCGATGAGGCCGCGCGCTAGTCGGCGCGGCCGCCGAACTGCACGGCGTCGGCGACGCCGGCCTGCTCGACGGCCGTGAGCGGGCGGAAGGGCGCGCGCGGAGGGCCGAGGTCCATGCCCGCAAGGCGGGCCGCTTCGCGTAGGCACTGGATGTAAGGTCCCTTCAGCCGATCCCGGGTTTGAATCACCTGCCGCTGGCGCGGGGCGCGGGCGGGGGTGAGCGCATCGCGCGTGGCGGCCACGACCAACTCGGGGAACGCCGACGCCAGTCCCGTGATGCTGCCGGCGCCGATGGCCGTGGCATGGAGCACCAAGCTTTCCGCCCCCGTGTATGTTTTGAGGCCGAGATCGCGGTACAGCAGCAGCCGGGTGGCGTCCCGACTCGAGTCCTTGATCCCGACATAGGCGTCCGTCTCGGCCAAGAGCCGCGCCGCCACCGCGGGCGTCAGGTCGCTCGGCGCGTGGCTCGGGATGTTGTACCACAGGAGTGGCAGCGGCGCCTCCCGCGCCAACTCGACGTAGTACGCCACCAGCGCGTCGGCGTCGTGGGTATAGTACGAAGGGCTCACCACCGCGGCCCCGGCCGCGCCGGCGGCGGCGGCGTGGGCCAGGAGGGTCTTGGTCTCCCTGAGGTTCAGGCTGCCCACCTGCACATAGACTGGCACATGGCTGGCCCGGATAATCGCTTCCAGCCCCTGTCGTCGTTCGTCGACCGAGAGCGTTATTCCCTCCCCCGTGGTGCCAAAGGCAAAATGACCGTCCACCCCGGCCGCCTCCAGCCAGCCCAGGTAGTCTGGGTAGCGGGTCACGTCCAGGCGCCCGGCCCCGTCAAACGGGGTTAACAGCGCCGGCATCGTCGCAGGTCCTTCCATACATCACACTCCTCCCAGCATTCTAGCCGCTCGCCGCCGCCGTTGGAGGGACCAGCAGGAAAATGGGGGGGGCGCGGAAAACACTTGAGAGCAGGAGACCGGGAGAGGAGGCGAGCGCGTGCACGCATCGCATGAGTCGGCGGCGACCGCGGCCCTGCAGCTCGCGACCCTCTATCGCTTCAACCGGCATGGCCGCCTGGTTTCCACGTTGGAGCCGGACAATCCGCCGGCACCAGCGTTTGTGCTGATTCGAGACGTCCAGCGCGCGGTGTGGGCCCTGCACCAAGATTTGCCGCCGTCGGTCGCCGACACCCTCCGAGCTTGGGCGGCGGACGAGGGGCCCCTCGTCCACCCGGAAGATCCTCCGGCGCATGCCGCCCAGTATCAGGAGCTGCTCGGAGGGCCGGTGGAAGCGGGGCCGGCGTTCCGGTTTCCGGGGGACCTGCCCCAGCCCGCAGACGTGGTACGCATCGACGATCCGGCCGTTCTGGCGACGCACTTTGGCGGCGGATGGGAGGACATCCTGGGCGATGGCCGCCAGCCGGTCATGGGCATCCTGCGGGACCAAGCCGCGGTCAGTGTCTGCTTTTCTGCGCGGTGGAGCGACGAAGCGGCCGAAGCCGGCGTGGAAACCGCTGAGGCCGCCCGGGGACGCGGGCTGGCCCCGCGCGTCGTGGCGGCATGGGCGACAGCCGTCCGGACGGCGGGCCGTGTGCCGCTCTACAGCACCTCGTGGCGCAACACGGCGTCGCGGCGCGTCGCGGCCAAGTTGGGGCTCATGGTTTACGCCGCGGACTGGTCCATCGGCGGCCGTGATGCCGAAGGGATGACGCCAGAACGGCCGTCCACGCCCCGAGATGTGGATGGGAGCCGCTGCTGACGGTGGTTGGCCGCCGTGCACCGGCCGCAAGGCCGGCGCTATGCGTCGCTCATGACTTCCGTCTCAACGGGCGTTGGGACCCGACGCGGTTGGCCGGGCGGCCGCGAAGTTGCGCTGCCAGTGCGGCTGGGTCCCGTCCACGTCGGTGAAGCCATATTGCTCCGCCAAATTCCAGGTGGCGAGAGTTCGGCCGGCGTGGGTGGCTACGTGGGGGTCGGTGGCCAGCGCCACGACGGCGCGGCCCAGGTAGTGCGGGGTCTCGGAGAAGGCGAAGAATTTGTCCTGGGCAATCGCGTCGCGCCAGTTGGGTTCGGCCACGCCCAAATGGTCCAGCACGGCTTCCGACCGCAGGTATCCCGGCGTTACGGCCAGCGCCGTCACCCCGACGGCACTCAGCTCGGCGGCCATGGTTTTCGCCATCCGCATGGACGCCACCTTGGCCAGATCGTAGAAGAACGACCCGCGATAGGCCAATGTGTTGCCGTCCGTCACCTCGATGACCAATCCCTGCCGCCGTGCCACCATCAGGGGCACCAACGCATGGGCGGTGATAATGTGGGTGCTCACCGCCCGCTCCAGCAGCGTGAGTCCGTCCCGCAGGTCATGGGCCCAAAACGGATCGTGCCAGTTGGTGAGCGCATCGCCGCCCCAGATGTCGTTGACCAAAATGTCCAAACGTCCCCGTTGCTCCTGCTGGACCACCTGTGCCAAATGATTGACCTGGTCGGGGTCGGTATGGTCAACGCGCACGGCAATGCCGCGGCCGCCGGCGCGCGTCACCTGGTCGGCGGTTTCATCGATGGTCTCTGGGCGTCCGGAGGTCTGGCCCGTGACGCTGCGACCGGTACAATACACGGTCGCCCCCGCGTGTCCCAACTGAACGGCAATGGCGCGGCCCGCCCCGCGTGTGGCGCCCGCGACCACCGCCACCCGCTGATCCAAACGCGCCACGCCCTCGCCTCCTCGCATATTCCCCTGTAGTATCAGGATACAGGATTAGGCAAAGTCGGAACGCGTGGACCAGGACCACATCGCACCAACCGGGCCGAAACGGTGGGGAAGGTGAGGACGTCTCTGGTGATTGTCCCGCTGGCCGCCTTGCTGGCATCATTCTGGCGCTGCGCCGGGTGATGGCGCACGATGGGCATGCTTCCACAGACTCCTCGACCCTGCGCCTTCACATTACGACGCTCGGTCGCAGTGCGCTGCCGCGCCTGCCGGCCTGGACCGAATCACCGGCCACTGCGCAGGTGTTTGGATTGGATGCGTATTATCACGACGTGTATGCCACCACGTATCTGGACGGGGAGGCGCTGTCGCTCACGGCGTGGACCCGACAGCGGTGGCGGTTTGCCGTGACCCAGGTCGTGGGGCCGAATTCCACCGGGGCGGTGAAGACGGCACTTGGATCTATGGACCTTCCCGGCCGCGGCGCCCTCTTGTGGAACAACCCCAACGACTGGACCGTGACCTCCACTTGGTGCACCCGCGGCCAGACGTACCATCTGGCCGTGGCGTGGAACTCCGCTGCCGCCGCGCGGGTGGCCGAGGCTGGACACCTGGAGCAAGACCCACGCGTCGCTGATGGCTTGCCAAGCCATTGGGCTGGCCGTCACGTGTCGTCCGGGGTCCTCGTGCTTGCGCAATATGGCCTTGACGCGTAAACTCCGAGAGCTCAGGCAGGGGGGGAGCGGTGATGAGCGCAGATGAGCGGCGGGTGGCGGAAAACCGCCGTGCGCGGTTTGACTATGAAATCATCGAGCGGGTGGAAGCCGGGATGGTGCTCCATGGCACCGAGGTCAAGTCTCTCCGGCAGGGCCATGCCAACCTGCGCGACAGCCACGCCTTGGTGCGCCAGGGCGAGTGCTGGCTCATCAACCTGCACATCCCGCGTTATGAGCAGGGCAACCGCTGGAATCACGAGCCGGATCGGGCGCGCAAGCTCCTGCTGCATCGACGGGAGATCAAGGAGCTGGAAGCGAAAGTGAAGCAGCGGGGTTTTACGCTGGTGCCACTTCGGGTATACTTTGATGCACGGGGCCGCGCCAAAGTTGAGCTGGCGCTGGCTCGCGGCAAGAAGCTGTACGACAAGCGCGAGTCCATCGCGCGGCGGGATGCGGACCGGCGCATGGCGCGTGCGGTGCGTCAGCGGCGCTGAGTGCTGGCTGACACTTGGGGGCGAACTAGATTCGACGGGAATGCTGGGGGTAAGACAGCGAGCCGAGGTCCGTGCCTCGTTAAACAGCGGAACGTTTTATTTGCCAACGACAACGGTTCCGAACTCGCCTTAGCCGCCTAACAGTGCGACTAACGTCTCCCGGGGCTCCGTGCCTACCGACCCTGGCAGCGTAAAACTGTAGGATACCCTCGTGGCCCTCCCGCGCCACGGCGGGGAACCTTAGGGATGGTTCACTGGGATCCAGCTCCACGGGGCTTCAGTGAACGAGATCAAGCGTGGGGCTACGCTCGTAGCGGTTTTGCTTCACTGGTTCTCGGACGGGACGGGCAGTGCGTCCCCGCCTCCACCACTGTTGACCCTCCCGGCTTGTGCGGGAGGGCTTTTTTCCGACGCGCGCCGACAGGAACGGACAAGCACGAAAGGGATGGTGACGTGGACCGAACCGATGGACGGGGCCCTCGCGACTTGCGGCCGCTCACGCTGGAGATGGGGGTCAATCAGCATGCCGAGGGGTCGTGCCTCATTGCCGTGGGGGCCACGCGCGTCCTGGCCACGGCCAGCGTGGAGGACCGGGTGCCGCCGTTCCTGCGGGGCAAGGGCCAGGGCTGGGTGCATGCCGAATACGCGATGCTGCCCCGCGCCACCCACCAGCGCACCCCCCGGGAATCGGTGCGCGGACGTCTGCAGGGCCGAACCATGGAGATTCAGCGGCTCATCGGCCGAGCGCTCCGGGCCGCGGTCCATTTGGACCGCCTGGGGGAGAAAAGCTACACCATCGATGTGGACGTGCTGCAGGCGGATGGCGGCACCCGGACGGCGGGACTCACGGCGGGCTTTGCCGCCCTGCTGATGGCGCTCGAGCGCGAAAGCCATCCGAAGCCTCCGGTGCGCGACTGGCTGGCGGCCGTGAGCGTCGGGTTGGCTTCCGGCGAGGTGTGGCTGGACTTGGACTACCAGGAGGACTCCCAGATCGATGTGGATCTGAACCTGGTGATGACCAAGCGCCACCGGCTGGTGGAGGTGCAGGGGTCGGCAGAGCACGCCTGGTTCGATCGCCGGCAGCTGGATGCGGTGCTGGATGTGGCCGAGGCCGGCATCGACGCGCTCATCGGGGCTGTGGAGCAGGCGCTCCCGGCCGCGGGACGACTGGTCGGTGGCTGAGTGGGTGCTGGCCAGCCGCAACGCGGGCAAGGCGCGCGAGGTGGATGCGATGCTGGCGGCGTACGGCATCCACGTGGTGCCGGCGTTTGTCGGGGCCGGGGTGGTGGTGCCCGAGACCGGCAGTAGTTATCTGGAGAACGCGATCGCCAAGGCTCGGTTCGTGGTGGAGCAACGCAGCCAGCCCGCGCTGGCGGACGACTCCGGCATTGAGGTGGACGCGCTCTCCGGGGCACCGGGTTTGTATTCCGCGCGGTACGTCGGCGACGATCCCTGGAACAACGTGGAGGCTGTGCTGGTGCAGTTGTTGGAGGTGCCGTGGCCCGCGCGCACCGCGCGCATGCGGGCGGTGGTGGTCCTGGCCACCCCCGGCGGACGCCTCTATTCCGCCGAGGGAGTCATCGAAGGTCACATCGGCATGGTGCCGCGCGGCACCAACGGGTTTGGCTACGACCCCATCTTTGTGGGGCCCGACGGCCGCACCCTGGCGGAGTGGTCCACGGATGAGAAGAATGCGGTGTCCCATCGGGCGCAGGCGCTTCGCCAGTTGGTGGCCGAGTGGCGGGCCGGTGAGGGGGCTTGAGGCGCTTCCGGCAGGTGGTTTCGTCCTTGGCCCGGATGACAAGTTTTACGCTCCCGTCTGTGGGTGGAGTCTTTACGCCCCGCCGATTGTTCGTTAACGTGGTTGTGGAACTCATACCCCCTAAGCGAGGTGACGCATTTGGTTTGGCCCGTGTTGATTGCGGCCTTTCTGGCCTCCAGCGTGGAGTTTGGTGAGGCCCTGACCATCGTGCTGGCCGTGGGCACGGTGCGTGGGTTCCGGCCCGCGATGAAAGGCACGCTGTTGGCCGTGCTGGCTTTGGCCCTGCTGGTCGCGATCCTGGGTCTCGAGGTGCTGAAGTACGTGCCGGTCGACGTGCTGAAGGGTGTCATCGGGGTGCTGCTGCTGCTGTTTGGGCTCAAATGGATCCGCAAGGCGATTCTCCGGTTCTCGGGCCGCGCCGCCCTGCATGATGAGGCCAAGATTTACGAACGCGAGCGGAATAAGATCGGCGGCGACGACGTGAGCGACTTCCAGGCCACGCTCACGGCGTTCAACGGGGTGCTGCTGGAAGGGTTGGAAGTGGTGGTGATCGTATTGACCATGGGTTCGGTGGCCAACCAATACCCTTCGGCCATCGCGGGCGCGCTGCTGGGCTTGGTGGTGGTGGTGAGCCTCGGTCTGGCGCTGAAGGGGCCGTTGACGCTGGTGCCCGAAAACGTGCTGAAGTTTGTGGTGGGCGTGATGCTCACCAGCTTCGGGACGTTTTGGGCCGGCAGCGCTCTGGGCGTGCACTGGCCGGGTTCCGATGCGTCGCTCCTGGCCCTGGTGGTCATCTATCTGGTGCTGAGCCAGCGACTGGTGGCGGGACTGAAGCTCCGAGACCAGGGGGTGGCGGCGTGAAGGCACTGGAAGAAATCTACGGGTTGTTCGTGGAAGACCCGTGGCTTGCGCTGTTGGGGCTGGTGGCGCTGGCCGCCGGTGGCTTGGTGGCCCGGATGGGCCACCACACGATTGGCGCGGTGATTTTAGTGGCGGTGATTGTGGGCGCGCTGTCGTGGAGCGTCCGGCGCGCTTGACGTCCAGCCCGCGCGGCTGGTAGCATGAGGCGAGCGAGCCGCGGCACATCGGGGCGTAGCGCAGCTTGGTAGCGCACTTGCTTTGGGAGCAAGGGGTCGGGGGTTCGAATCCCTCCGCCCCGACCAGTTGACCAGCGGGGTCTCGCATCAGCGGGGCCCCGCTGGTGCGTGTGGTGCTGTGGAGAGCGCGAACCGAGGACGGGCGGCGCGTCGACGGCGGTGCGACCTATGCCTGCGCCGTTCGTTCGTCGGGTGGCGTGGGATGTCTCGTCAGGTAGCGCGGCGGCGTATACTGAGTGGGTGGCGGAGCGGACACACGCGGGCCGAGAGGTGGAACATGGCCAACGTTCAACGGCGCGGCACGGTGCTTTGGGCCACCAGCGTGGCGATCTTTTTCGGAGCGGGCCTCTGGCTCACCCTCCACGTCGGAACCGCGTGGCTGAGCCACCTGCGCACCGTGCCGGGGCCCTGGCTTTTGGGCTTGGCGCTGGTCGGCGGCACGGCCTCGTTTTTTTCCCCCTGTGGGTTGGCGCTGACCCCCGCGTTCCTGGGGTACCTTATCACCGGCCGCTCCGGGCCCAGCAGCCCCGCCGCGAGGCATTCCCTCGTCTCGGGCAGCCGCTGGATGGCCGCGGGAATCATGTCATTCTACGCGGTGGTTGGCTTGGTGGTGGCCTTTGTCGGTTCGCTGTTGTACCACGAGATTCTTTACCTGAATGTCTTGGTCGGGATCGTTTTGGTCGCCTTTGGCCCCGTCCTGCTTCTGGGTCGCCGTCTCGGCTGGCTGGAGGCCTGGATGTCCCACCGCGGTGGACGACCGGACGGGACCCCGAGTGCCCCGGCCCTCTATCGCCTGGGATGGGCGTATGGGGTGGCCTCGCAAAGTTGTGCCGCGCCCATCTTCATCGGGATGGTGCTCATCCCGCTGGCCGCCGGTTCATACTGGCTGGGCGCCGCCACCACCGTGCTTTACGGAGCCGCGGTCGCCGGCCTGCTGGTGGGGCTGGTGGCGCTGGGCGGCCCGGCCCTCGTGGGGCGCTGGCAAGCGCGGTGGGGGCCTTGGCTTCAGCGGGCGACCGGTATTCTCTTTACGATGACCGGTGCGTTGTTGCTTGTCTATGCCGCCCAGGCGCTGGGCGCGCTCTAGCAGGCGCAGGCCGAAACGGTTGGGCGCATCCTCATCGGCCGCGGAACCCGCTGTGGCGCGTGAACCTGAGTGGCGGAACGTGGCGATCCACGAATGAGGCGTGGTGCGGAGTCTTCCTGCGGCCGGATCGCGCAGGTTTTAGCATCACCCCGGCCGTTGTGGCGGTCCCGCGTCTATGGTAAACTCTGTGCGGGCCACTTGACAGCCCGGTACCGCGTGTCCCCGTAGCTCAGTTGGATAGAGCGCGGGACTTCTAATCCCGGTGTCGCAGGTTCGAATCCTGCCGGGGACACCAACACAATCGGGAGCCTCGCAAGGGTTGCGGGGTTTTTGTCATGCCCCAAGGGCGGTCGCACATCCGGCCGCGTCACCACACGGCGTCACCAAGAGAGCTTGCAGAGGAAGGGATCTCGGACGGATTCTAGGGCTCAGGAGAGGCCGTTAATGAAATCACAGGGCTCAATCTACAACAACACCAAGTGTAGACGTGGGGCATGGCGCCCCGCGTGGTGGCCTCAAACCTGCCGCGCATGTCCCAGGAGTTTCGTGGGCGCACTTCATGGCAACATCTGTCCAACGCGGTGCCCCGGGTGTGACCGGACCCGACCGTGGGCATCATCCTCGGTGCCTCATCACGGATCCTGGTTTCCCGGACGTGGCGGGGGCGGTAGCTGAGCGCGTGCATCGCCATGCGAAACACCTGCCGACGGTATTCATCATCACGGAGATCGCCGACTCGGCGTATGTCACGGTGGGACCCACGCTGATCCCCAACCCCTCAGGTTCGACGAGCAGATCCGGCACATTCAGCAGGTGTACCAGCGCAACAGCCGCCCCCGCCCGGTCCCGTGCTGTCGGCCGAGGCCAGTCAGGCACTGGCTGGCTTGGACGGCACCGAGATCGAACAGATCGCCTTGCTGCAATTGGTAAACGGCGGCGGCTTGGATCCGCAGGCCGCCGCCCCCGAACAGGCCCGCCGTGTGTCGGCCGTCGGCCTGCTGGACATGACCGAGCCCGACACCGCCGGGTTGGCCGGTCTTGGCGAATGGGACGGCCTCAAGACGTAGCTCAGCCACCGGCGCGCCGCGTTGACCCCGGAAGCCGCCACCGCCGGGTTGTCCCAACCCAAGGGGGTCCTGTTGATCGCCCCGCCGGGCAGCGGCAAGAGCCTCAGCGCCCGCGCCATTGCCGGCGCATGGAACTTCCCGCTGATCCGGTTGGGCTGCGGCCGGTTGCAGCGGTCCTACGTGGGCGCGCCCGAGAAGAACTGGCGCACGGCCTTGGGGCAATTGTCCGGCATGACCCCGTGCGCCTGCTAGAGGGATGAAATCGAGAAAGAGCTTGGCCGGCGCGAGCGCGGGCGGCGGCGCAATCGCTCGCCGGATGCGGTCCACGCTCTTGACCGGGATGCAGGAGCCGGTGGGGGGTCTCCTGGTGTACCACCGCGAACGACGTGACGGCGCTGCTGCCCGAAGTCATGGGGCAATGGCGCGCTCAGCGCCCACGGGACCCGGCCGCCTGCGACCTGCCCGCCTTGGTGGCGACCAGTGAGGGTTCAGCGGCTCCGAGATCGAGGCGGCCGTCATCGACGGGGTGCACCTCCCGTTCAACGAGGGAGGCCACCCGCTGAGCACGGCGGATCTGCTGGCCGCCGTGGCCGACACCCGACCGGTGTCTCGATGGGCCGCGGAGACCATGGACGCCATCCGGCAGTGGGGCGCGACCCATGCGTGCCCCGCCGGCCAGGATCCCCGGCGCACACCGGCGGCGCAGGTGGAGCGGTTGCAGGCATAACCCGTGCCGACCGCCCTGACGTTCCTTTGGCCCCGGACCTCCCGTCCGGGGCTCTGTTTGTCTGCGCTGTTCGACGCGCCGAAAGGATGGAGTGCGCGCGCCATACCGCCAGCTCGGCCGCTGCAACCTCACACTTGCGCGCCCCGCACCATCCCGTCCACCCCCTGTGTCCCGCGCGGCGATGGATTATTCTTACCAGGAACGGGGGCGGAACGCATGAACGCACTGATCGTGTCTGAGCCGCGCGACCTGAACATGCTGTGGTTTCTGGCACATGCACGCCACTGGTGTCCGTATAATCACACGGAGTGCGCCCTATTCGAAGACCCTGTGGTGCAAACCGTCAGAGACAGGCCGGGGATGGGAACTGTACTTAATATTGACGCAGTTAAGGGCTTGTGGGCCACCCAGCTTCAACGGCATGCTCATGCCGGCTCGAGCTGGCGAGATGATGGTCGCGTGTGGCGACACCTTCCGTCAGACGAACGGGAAACCCTCGCTCGCGTGGATCGCCTATTCCACCCTCTGTGGGATTCTCACATAGGGGTCCGGGCCGCCCTGGGGTTTTGGCACAGAGAGTGGAACGATCTCTTCGCATCCACGACGTCGTGGCAGGAGTGGTGTGGCAGCACGGTCATTCGCTCGGTGGACATCGTCGGGGCCGAAGATGACGTGGTGCAAATTGGGAGCTGGACTATAGCCGGCGCTTGGGCGATCCGGTCGCCCAGCCACTTTCTGGACTTGGTAGGCAGGTGACTGGCTAGCCCGTGACAAGCCATGCCGCACGGCCGCGTCCCCGTTCGAGACGCCGGGTGTGGCCGTGCTGTGCGTGCAAGCTGCCTAGGGCACCATGGAGTCCTCGCCGGTGCCAGGGATCGTCCACGCGTTGCCGGTCAGCGTGGCGCAGTACGTGCCGGCCGTCGGGACCGCGATGTCCACGTGTCCGCCGATTGACGTCGAAAGGGCAGCTCCCCATGGCTGTCAGCGGACAAGGACTTCCACCAGGCGGTGGCCAATTTATGCCCCCGAGGGTACCGTCCGTCCGGGACGACGGCGCGGCCGGCCACTCTTCCCTGGCAATGGACCCCGAGTCGCGGAGCTCAACAGAGAAACGGCGTACCGGTTCTTGAGGTTGTAGTCGGATGCAGAATGCACTCCACCGTGGTCCACGGTGGAGTTGCTGGTTAGCAAGACGCTACGGGCGGCCGTCACTCTGGGACTCCCGCGCAGCCGAAAAGTGTGGCATCAAGCGTTGACGAGAGGCCGGGCGGGAACCACCGGACCCGCTGGCGAACCAGGAGACTCAACAGTGGAGACGGGAAATGCGGCCCATGCCGCACCGTCCCCGCAATCCGTCCGGCAGCGCGCGGCGACATCTGGACACGGCTCCAGAGCGCTGCCAGGGCATCGCCAATTATTGAGATGTCACCGAGGAACGCTGGCGACCCCGCTCGAAAACCTTCGCCAGTCGAGCGGAGGCCATTGCGTGGGTTGACACCGACGTCATGAAAGCGCGGCAGACCACGGCTATCGTCCGTCAGCGACGGAGACCTTCGGCGCTACTGGGCGCGTGGGCTAGAGGATGTGGCCGTCGGGTGCGTCCGCGACACACCCGTGGTAGCGTACCGCCGGTTCGCCCAGCCCCTCAGCCGGCCGTGTGGGCACCAAAGACCCGCCGATCGGACCGCGATGCACTTCTCAGGCGGCTCCGCGGCCATGCTCCGGACGGGGCGTGCCGCCGGCACCCTGGACCACACCCTGGTCGTGGCCCACCATGCACGGGCCGCCGCCCTTGAGTGGGGCATCGGCTCACCTAACCTCGCCGACTGGGTGAAGCTTTGCAGCGTCAAGCCTGCGACCGTGCACCCACCGAGCGTGGAGCACGCACGGGCAGTCCTGCAGGCGGCCGAGAAGGACCGGTTGAAGGCTTTGGGTGGTTCTTGGCCCTGACGGGTTGTTTCCGCGGCAAAGCGATTGGGGTCGCTGGGACGACGTCGACTCTGCCGCGGAGACGGCCAAATGACAGCGCGGCCGGCACGCCGCCCACGTGCCCCGTCGGAGCCGATTGAGCGCGTGGCTCGGTTTCAGTGTTCCGCCCTGCGGCACGACGTCTGCGCCAGCCCATGGCCGCCTCCATACGGATTCGTTGGGACACTCGAGCATCCGAGCCGAGTACCCACTGGGGTGCCCTGCGGCGAGTCGCTATGGACAGGCCAGGCCGGAGAGGCCCGAGATGGCTACCGATGCTTTACACGTGACCGCCCTGTACGTGGTGTTGGCTACGTGCACACCGCCCACAGAAATCCGCGGCACCAAAGCGATGACGCCCACATTGCTGTCTATTATGCTTGTGTCAATGGAGTCTCCTATGTAAATCGAGTCCGCCTGATTTAGCATTGTTTCCTTATAGATAACTATATCTTTGCTAAGTACACTGATATCAGGAGCAATTACTCCGCCTATGGCAAAATCCATACTGTCAGTGCCTGAGTTGAATTGTGCGCTGTTGAGCGTCATGTGTGAAATTGTAGTTCCGCTGCCGCCTCCGGTTTGTTCGCCGGGAGACACTTCGATCGCGAACATATCGCGGCTCAAGGTGACGCCGGGAAGGTTTGCGCCAACTTAATTTATTATTGTGGTGTTGTGTATGCCGGATCCTACTATTGAGATAAAGCGGCGTATAACGAAGGTAAATAACTTATGCGATCGTTGGTCTAGTATGAATGTTCCTGGCGCGAAATACACTTCGCTTCCGGGCCTTTGTTCGGCAGGTGATATCGCCTTCTGGATAGCTACGGTAGAGTCGTGCTTCCCTGTAGGATCCGCTCCGTAGGTCTCGACGTTAAATATTGCGGAGGGGCCTGTGTGCGGGAGTGGGTGCGGGATACCGACTCGGGGTGGTGGTCCCAGTGTGTGCCGGACGATGTGGATCGTGGTTATGGCGATGGCAGCCATGGTAATTAGGATCAAGGGAACGCTCCAAAGCAACGAGCGCCGTAGAGGCGTGTTTGCGGAGTCACGGTCCAAGACCTATCGCTCCTCATGGGTCGGTTGCTGTTGACGGTTCGTGGGAACCGCCTAGGCTTGCCTTGCGCCGATGCCACCATAGGTCCGGGCGGTTCACGGAGAAAGCGCCGGCGTCGCCACCCGGCGTGTTATGGATAGGACGTTTGCGGAGCTAGGAGCCTTTTCGGAAATTCGGAGGCCGCACCCGGCTTACGGTGTAGGGGCTGCGGGACGAAACGTTCCCCCACCAAAGGGTGGCAGCGGACGGGAATGTGGTCCCCGATCGATGAAATACCCCGCATAGGCTTGACAAACGCGAACGCCTCCTGAGACTCGGACGACTGGTATTCACTACCAGATCCCTGAGTCAAGGAGGCGATCGCGTGCTCGTCATGCACGGGGATCATACTACCTACGGTGAGTCCCTCCCATCCCTCGAT
>JAJYPH010000038.1 GCA_021795575.1 Bacillota bacterium | reverse complement strand
ACCGAGGTGGTGGTCAACGACTCGCACGACGGCATGCTGAACCTGGCCTGGTCCGAGCTGGAGGACCTGCCCCGGGGGACCCAGCTCATTTCCGGCACGGGCAAGCGACTGTCCATGGGTCAAGGGTTCCCGGGCAGCGCGGCCGTCATGTTTGTCGGATACCACGCGCGTGCCGGCACGGCTCACGCGATCATGGACCACACCTACAGTGGCGACATCCACCACCTGACGTTAAATGGCCAGGAGGTCGGCGAAACCGGGCTCCATGCGTACCTGGCCGGATCTTACGGCGTACCGGTGGCGCTCGTGACCGGGGACCAGGCGCTGGTGGCCGAAGCACGGGCTTTGCTGCCGCACGTCGAGGCGGTCATCACCAAAGAAGCCTTGGGCCGCCGGTCCGCCGTGCTGCCGTCCCCGGCCGAGCTGGCGGACCAGCTGGAAGCCGCTGCCGGACGTGCCATGGACCGCTTAATCGCCGGCCGCGGCCCATCTCCTGTGGCGCTGGCGGGTCCCATCGACCTGGAGGTGGGCTTCATGACCACCCAGGCCGCCGACACTGCCCTCTTGATGCCCGGGACCCACCGTGTGGATGGCCGCACGGTGGCCGCCACCCTGCCGACCGTCGAAGCGGCGTTCTTTGCGTTTCGGGCCCTGTTGGTGCTGGGCGGCGGCACACCGCTTTACTAAGGCGTACCGCGGCTCGGGCCGCGGTGTCGCTTGGTTTTCTCATCCGCAATTCTCCCCATGGATTGTGTGCGCCCTGTTACGTTTGTGTTAAGCTAGCCTAAAAGGGTCCCAAAGCGCGGTGCCCCTGCGGGTCGCGTTCGTTAGGGACGCCCGCGGTGACAGCCGTGTTCTCCCCTCACCCCTTTCCTTGGCCCATCTGACAAATATCTGAGAGAAGTGAACACACATTGGCCGCTCGCATCCCCCTCGACGCCATGCCTCCCATCACGCCGCTGGACGAGGCCGCCCGCGATGCGGGACTAGCGCTGGGCACGAAGGCGCGCGAGCTGTCGCGCCTCTTGCAGGCGGGCTACCCCGTGCCCCCGGGCTTCGTGGCCACCCCGGCGGCGTTCGCGCGGTTTGCGGCCGCCAATGACCTGGCGGCGGCCAGCCACAGCCAGGCGGCCGCCATTGCGGCGGGCCAGATGCCACCGTCCCTGATGAGCGCGCTCGCCGCAGCCTACGCAGGACTGGGGACCGGCCACCCGCCGGTGGCGGTGCGCTCGTCCTGTGCCCTGGAAGACTTGGCGGACAGCTCGTTCGCCGGCCAGTACGACACGGTCCTGGGCGTCGTGGGCGTCGACGGGGTGGCCACCGCCATCAAAACCTGCTGGCGGTCGGCGGTGGCGCCGCATGTGCAAAGCTATGCCGAACGCCACGGCTTGGCGGCGGCGGTAGAACACATGAGCGTGTTGGTGCAGCGGCTGGTGGCCGCCGAGGCCGCTGGCGTGGCGTTTGGTGTGGACCCCGTCACGGGGGACGCGTCGCGGCTCGTCATCAACGCCAGTTGGGGGTTGGGCGAATCGGTCGTGTCGGGGACCGTGATTCCCGACACCCACACCGTCGACTGGCGCACACGGCAGGTGGCGACCGATGTGGGCGACAAGCACGAAAAGCTGGTGTTTGACGGCGGCGCGGTGGTGGCCCGGCCGACGACCGCGCACGAACGTGCGGTGCCGGCCCTGTCCGCCATCGCGGTCCAACACGTGGCGGACCTGGTGGCGCGCCTGCAGGCGGACTACGGGCACCCCTTGGACGTGGAGTTCGCCTGGGCCCACGGTCGCCTCTACCTGCTGCAGGCGCGCCCCATCACGGCGCTGGCGTCAGCCGGCCCGTGATGCGCCCCCCCCCGTCAGCCCACCGATCCGCGTCCCCGTTCACCATTTCTAGGAGGCATGCAAAACATGAGCCATTCGCTGAACGACCAGACCACGGTACAGACCCCCTCATCCCCCGTTCCGCTGGAGCAAGCGCTGCAGCTGGGAGAATCGGAACGCCAAACCGGGTACTGGATCCAGGACGAAGTGCACTTTGGCCATCCGCTGACCCCCCTGTTTGCTTCCTTTCAAATCCCCGCGCTTACGTTGGGAACCCGTCGAGCCTTTGACACCCTGTCGATGCCCATTCTCGAGTTTCGGGCCCGGCTGGTGGACGGATACTTTTATCAGTGGGCCGTCGAGGCGCCGGACGCCGAGGCGCGGGGACAGCGGCAGCGCCGCCTGATGGCGGAGGAAATCATCCCCTCGCATCCGGAGCGGTTTCGGCGCGTGGTCCAGGAGGAACTGCTGCCCCTGTACGCGGGTCTGGAGCGGCGGGCGCGCGGCCTCACGACGCGAGATGACGCGCTCGCCGCCCTCGAGGCCATCGGTGCCGCCTATGACTTGGTGTGGCAGCGCCACTTTGAGTTGGTGCTGCCCCTCATGGCCGCACGGGGGGCTCTGGGCGACCTCTTGAAGCGGCTCACCGGTCGCGACGACCCCGGCGTGCTGAACGCCATTTTCGCAGGGGTCCTGACCAAAACGCTGGAGACCGACCGGGGTCTGCGCCGATTGGCCGAGTCGGCCCCCCCGGAGGTGGCCCAAGCCCTCGCCAGCCCCCGGGCTCGGTGGCTGGCCCGCCTGGAGGACAGCTCCGCGGGCCGGGACTTCCTGAAGCGACTGGCCGCGTTCTTGGCCGAATACGGTCACCGCGTGGCCCACTCCCATGAATTTGTGGAGCCCACGTGGATCGAAGACCCCACGCAGCCCCTGGCCCTGATTCGGACGTATCTGCGCCAGCCGTTTGCGTTTGATGCGCATATGGCCCGACTGGTCGCGGAGCGCGAAGCGGCGCTGACCACCCTCCGGGACGCCATGCCCGACACGCCGGAGCGCGCCGCGTTCGAGCGGCTCTACCAGCAGGTGCTGCCTTTCTGGGGCGTGGACGAGGACCACCACTTTTTTATCGATGCGATGCTGCCGGCCAAGGCGCGGCCGGTGATCCTCAAAGTGGGCGCGGTGCTGGTGGCGGCGGACGTGCTGGCCGCTGCCGAGGACGTCTGCTTTCTCTACCGCGACGAGGCCGAAAGCCTACTGCGGGCGCCGGCCGACCGCCGGGCACTGGTGACGGCTCGGCGGGCCGCCTGGCGCCGCCAGCAACAGACCGTTCCCACGCCCTACTTTGGTGTCCGGCCGGACCGAGACGATCCGCTGCATGTGATGGTTTTCGGCGAGCCGGACCGCCCGCTCGCCAGCGCAGCGGTTCACGGCTTAAAGGGCCAGGCCGCCTCGGCCGGGGTGTACCGGGGCCGCGTGCGCGTCCTGCGCGACCCGGCGGAGTTCGGCACCCTCCAGCCGGGCGAGGTGCTGGTGTGCCGCACCACCACCCCGCCCTGGACGCCCCTCTTCAGCATCGCGGGCGCCATCGTCACCGACGCCGGGGGCGTGCTGTCGCATGCCGCCACCGTCGCGCGCGAGTACCGCCTGCCCGCCGTGGTGGGCGCCCGCATCGCCACCCAGGTGCTGGCCGATGGCCAGTGGGTGACGGTGAACGGCAGCACAGGCACGGTCACGCTTGACGGAGCCTAAAGCCCCCGTCGACCGGGGCTTGGTGCCGGCCATGCTCACGGGCATGGTGCTGGTGCCGCTCAATTCCACCATGATCGCGGTGGCCCTGGACGCCATTGCCCACCAACTGCGCCTATCCGTGGCCGCGGCCGTCTGGGTGGTGTCGGCCTATCTCATCACGATGGCCGTCGTCCAACCGCTGGGCGGCAAGGCCGGAGACCTCTGGGGCCACCGCCGGCTGTTCCTGGCCGGCGCGGTCGTCTTCCTAGCGGGCTCTGTGCTGGGCGTGGCCGCGGGGTCGCTGCCCACCCTGATCGTGGCGCGCTGCCTGCAGGCGCTGGGTGCCGGGGTGACGGCGACGAACGGCAGCGCCATTCTGCGCCGCTCCTTTCCCGCCACCCTCTCCCAGGTGCTGGGCAACGTGGGGGTCGTGCAAAGTCTGGGGGCCGCGGTGGGTCCCCTGTTGGGATCCGTGCTGATCGCCCGGTTCGGGTGGCCGTCGATTTTCTGGGTCAATCTGCCGGTGCTGATGACGACCATCCTGTGGGGCTGGCGGGTGCTGCCGCCCGATGCCCCGCGGTCCACGGCGCGACCGCTGGACATTTCCGGTGCGGTCGGCCTGGGCGCGATCCTCGTGAGCGCCACCCTGGCCCTAAAGGACCTGGCCGTCTGGGCCTGGCTCCTGATTCCGGGTGCGCTGGCGGGCGTCTGGTTCGTACGCCACGAACGCGCCGCCGCCGAGCCGGTGGTGAGCCTGCCCCTGTTTCGCCGGCCGGGGTTCGCGGTCGCCAATGGATCCATCCTGGCCGCCAATGGGTTCATGTACACGCTGCTGCTATGGACCCCCCTCTTCCTGCGCGCCCACCGGGTGCCGCTCACGACCGTGGGAGTCATCCTGCTGGGCTTCTCGCTGATGTCCTCGGGCGCGGCGTTCGGCGGCTCGCGCGTGCTGTCGCGCGGCCGGATGGCGCGCGGCGCGCTGGTGCGGTTCTCCTTTGCCGTCGATGCCGCCGCCATCGTGCTGGCGTTTCTGCTGCCCACGGCCACCGAGCTGGGCGCGGACGTGCTGGTGCTGTTGACCGCAGGACTCGGATCCGGCCTCGGGACCGTCGCCATGCAGTCCACGGCGCTGTTGGCCGCGCACCGCGACCAGGCTGGCACGGCTTCGGGCGTCTATTCGACGTCGCGCTACCTGGGCAGCATTCTGGCGTCGGCCGCCCTGGCGTGGCTGGTGCCTCTGCCCGTCGTGTACCTGGCCGTGCTGGGCGCCGTCGCGCTGGGCGGCATCGCGATCAGCTTTGGCTATCCCCGGCCGCTCGCGCCCCCGCGCACTCTGTCCGCCTGACGCCGCGGCCCACCCACAAATCCCCACGGGGAGCGGCGAAGGAATGTGCCCCGGTGTGTCGAAGTGCGTCGAATGAGCAACGAGCCTCCTACGCTCCCGGACGCCAGCACCGTCGACGAGCCGTTGCTTCACGAACCTTTTAATCTGCGGGTGAACACTTGGCATGGCGCGGCGCAAAATGCGGCCATCAGCCTGGTGCAGCCTTATCTGGGCATCGACCTGCTGCGGCTCGGGGGCAGCGACTTTGAGGTGGGGCTGTTAAGTTCTCTGCCGCCGCTGGCCAGTACCATTTCGACCCTGGTGGGGGCCCGGTGGATGGCGGGTACCCGCCATCCCAGCCGGGTGACCACGTGGGTGTTTGCGGCCGCCCGCGCGGCCTTTTTGGGGTTCGTGGTGCTGAACTGGACCCACGGCCCGGTGGCGCCGCTGCTGTTTGTCCTGCTGGTGGGGGCGATGAGCATCCCCGTGGCCATCTCGACGGTGAGCTGGCAAGCCATCATCACGGCGCTGTTTCGCCCCGAAGTGCGCGGCCAGGCCATTGGCAACCGCACCCGGGCGGCCAGCTTCGTCACCGTCGCCGTCACCATGCTGGGCGGCATCCTGATCGGCGGGGCCCGGGGCACCGTGGCCTACGGCTGGCTGTTTCTGCTGGGCGCCGGGGTGGCGGTGCTGGAGGTGCGCCTGTTTTCCCGCCTCAAGGGGGATCCCCGCGTGCAGACGCTGCCGCCGAATCTGTGGCAGGCAGCCCAGCGGCTGTTTCGGCGCCCGGCGTTTCGGGGCTACACGCTGGCCAGCCTGCCCTTTTATCTGGGCTGGGTGATGGCCTGGCCGCTGTTCCTGCGCTACGAAGTCAACATTGCCCACGCGAACAATTTCTGGATCGCGGCGTATGCGGCCACCAACGGGCTGGCGGGGGCCCTGACCAGCCGGGCGTGGATCCGCGTCGCCAACCGCATCGGCGTGGGGATGGCGCTGCCCATCGCCATCGTGGGGCTGGCTTTTGTGCCGTTCACCTTTGCGCTGCATCCGAACCTGCCGGAACTGCTCATTCAAAGCGTCATCGGGGGCGCCATGGGGTCGGGCGTGACGCAGCTGCTGCTGCTGCGCCAAATGGAAGTGGTCCCGGAAGAAGACCGCATCGTGGGCATGGGTGTGGCCAACACGCTGGTGGGCGCGGCCGGCGTGGTCGGACCACTGCTGGCGACGGGGCTGGCCGTGTTCATCCCCATGCCGACGGTGTTTTGGATCCCGTTTGCGTTTCGCCTCGGGGGCGGCCTGGCCTTTCTCGTCGCCCTGCGCACGAGCCGGCAGCCTGCGCTGCGTCCGGGCTGACGGCGGGGCGCGGGGTCCAGGTGCCGGAAGGGTTTCTCCCTACGCCCGGGGATGATACGATGGGGCCAATGCGTGTGTGGTCATGCGGGGCCCCCGCCCGCACCGATGCCGCCGCCGCCGAATGTTTGTTTGTGGTAGTTGGGGCCGTCGTGGGCCTGTGACGGTTTTCATGACGAGCCGCGCACTCACGTTACCTGCATGAAGAGTGGCAAGGTGAGGTGAAAGGGTTTGTTGGTCACACGCGCGGGTCCCCCGCCCGAGGGGGACGCCCCGCATCCTCTGCTGGTCCTGCTGCATGGACTCGGAACCAATGAGGGCGACCTGGCGCCGATGGCGGACGGGCTGGACCACCGACTCCAGCTGGTGTTTGTACGCGCGCCCGAATCGGCCCCGGCCATCCAAGAGGGCTACCAGTGGTTTGCCCGCGGCGAGCCGTCAGAGTCTGCGCTCGCGGCGGCGCTGGCCCCCCTCCGGGACACCCTGGCGGCGCTGGTGGCCAGCGTCGCGTCGGAGGGCGTGGCCCCTCCGCTGTTTCTGGGGGGATTCAGCCAGGGAGCCACCGTGGCGGTTTCTTACGCCTGCCGCGAACCCGACCCGCCGCTGGCGGGGCTCATTCTGCTGTCGGGCTATCTGCCCACGGTGGTGACCGTGCCGCCGCTGCGCGGGCTGCCGATATTTTTGGGACACGGCCAAGATGACCCGGTCATCGAGTACGCGCGGGGGCGCGCCATGGCCGACCGCCTGGCCACGGCGGGCGCCCGCCTGATGCGCCGCATGTATCAGCAGGGGCACACGGTGAGCCCGCAGGAGCTGGCGGATGTCGATATGTTTCTCAAGGGCCGCTTGAAGCAGGCGCGGCGCGTCGTCCCACCCGTCACGCCCTGAGGGCCACCGCGACGGCGCCCGCCACCCCCACGTCGGCGCCCAGCGCGGCGCTGACGAGCGACATGCTGGCTAACAGGTCGGGCATAGCGTAGCGCGGCAGGGCCTCGCGAATCGGGTCCAGGAGGAGCGCCCCTTCGGCCGCCACCCCGCCGCCCACGACAATCCGGTCGGGATTCATCAGGTTGACGAGCAGGCCAAACGCCCAGGCCAGCCGGTCCGCGGCGTGCCGCACGATCTCCCGGGCCACCGTGTCCCCCGCCCGGAGCGCCTCGAACACCTGGGGCGCCCCCAAAGGGCCGTCGTAGGCCCGAAACCACGCCGACGCCTCGCGGCGCTCCTCGGCCATCCGTGCCAGGGCGGTCCCGGACGCTTCCGTTTCCAGGCAACCCGTGAGGCCACAGTGGCAACGCACGCCCCCGGGATTGGCGATGACGTGCCCCAGCTCCCCGGCGTTGGCGCCCGTGCCGCGAATTAGGTCGCCGTGCGCAATGAGACCCGCGCCAATGCCGGTCGACACCGTGACATACACCATGTCGTCCGCGCCGCGCCCCGCCCCGTACTGCCACTCCCCCAGGGCCGCCGCCGTCGCGTCATTTTCCAAAACAACCGGCCTGCCCAGGCGATCGGACAGCCCGCGCTCGATTTCGAGCTCTTCCCAGCCCGGCAGATTCGAGGGCTTCAACAGACGCCCGGCTCGGCTGTCCAACGGTCCGGGCGACCCCACCCCCACCGCGTCCGGCGCGATCCCCGCCGGGGTCAGCGCGCGGAGCCGATCGGCCAGGGCGTCAAGAATGGCTTCCCCCCGGCCCAATTCGCCGGTCGGCACCCGCCGGGTGGCCACCAGGCGCCCCGTCTCGTCCCCGACGGCCATCTCCACCTTGGTGCCCCCCACGTCGATCGCATACACATACCGCATCCCTGCCGCCCTCTTTCTGCGTCCTGGTGGTTGCCGGTCCGTGACCGTTCGTGCCCTGGCCGCCGTCCGCGTCCCCCGACCGACCAGCCCCGACCCCTTCCCATTCTACCCACCCGCACAAGGACAACCCTCGCGACTCGATGTCGCGAGGGTTGTCGGGGATCCGGTCAGCTGTGCGCGGAGATGGTCCAGTGGTTCGGGTAGTTGTACGTGGTGATGGGGTTGAACCACTTGTTTGTCCCGTGCAGCCACGTCGCCACCTCGTTGTACCCCGTCGGTTCCGGCATCCACAGCACCGGCAGGTGCTTGGCGGCAAACAGCTCGTAGGCGTCCATCCGCGCCGCGGCCTGGCTCGTGCTCGCCGGCGCGTACGTGGCGTTGATGAGGGAGTTCATCGTGGCGTTGTTGTAGCCGCCCGAGTCGGCCGCCGCACCACCGCGGAACAACCCGCCGCCGGTGGGGTAGTAGTCAGGCTCGTACGCCCAGCCATTGCTCCACGCCATGGCCCACTTGCTCGCCTGGGCGCCTTGGCCCTCGGTGGCCACCACCTGGGCAAAGGGCGTGCCCTTCAGCGTGACGTCGATGCCTTCCTGGCTCCAGTCGCGCTTCAGCAGCTGCACAATGTTCGCCTGGGTCGTGGAGCCGGTGGGGTACAGCAGCGTGAAGGCGAGCGTGACCCCGTTCTTGGTCATGACGCCGTGGCTGTTTTCGGTCCACCCGTTCTTTTGCAGCAACGCCTTGCCGGCCGCCGGGTTGAACGGATAGGCGTGCACCGCGGGGTCGTAGTACGTGTTCTTGGGCGTACGCGGCACAGGCCCGTGAATCTGCACGCCCAGTCCCTTGTACAGGGCCTGAATGATCTGCTGCTGGGGAATCCCCATCTCGAGCGCCTGCCTCACGTAGAGGTTCTTGAACGTGCTGCCGATGCCGGGGGTCTGGGAGCTCATGTTCACGTCCAGGTAGTCAATGGCGTAGATGTACGACGCCACGTCGCGCTTGTACCCCTTGAGCTGTCCCTGGTCCGCGTAGTATGACGTCGGCAGCGACGCCGCGGCCAGCTGGTTCCGACGCAGCGCGGCAAACAGGCCGGCGCTTGAGGTTTCGTACTGGTACGTGATCTTCTTGATGTGCGCCCGGTACCCGTCATAGTGCGGGTTCGCCGTGAACGTGTAGTACTGGTCGCTCACAAACTTCGACAGCTGGTACGGTCCGTCCACCACTTTATACGCCGCGTTCGTCGGCGCGTTGCCAATCGTGTTGATCCACTTGAGCTCCTTGGTCATGTCGGCCGGGTTGATGCCCTGACCGTTGGCCGCCGGGTAATGGGCCCACACCGAAGCCGGCACGGGCACAATCTGGGACAGGCCGTTCATCTCAAACCAGACGGGGTTGACCGACTGGGTGGTGGTCACCACCAGCGTCTGGCTGTTGGTGGCCACGGCGCTTTTCCACATGGCCGGCAGTCCGCCGATGCCCGATGCACAGTACACCCACGGCGACGTCGGCTGGCTCGCGCCCATCAGGACCTGCCAGGACACCAGCGCGTCCTCGGCCGTCACCGGCGCGCCGTTGGACCAGTGCCACTTGGGGTTCATGTGGATCGTGTACACCGTGTCGTTGTGCGACACCGTGATGCCGGACGCCAGCGACCGCCCGTAGTTGATGGTGTCGGTCTTCGAAATGTGCAAAAGCGGCAGGTACATCATGTTCGAGGCTTCCGAGTTGCCGGTGCTGCACGCAGACGCCGGGTCCGTCGGAAACCACCAATTTGGCTGAAACTGCACGTAGCTGTTCAGCGTGAGGGAGGTGGTGGACCCGGCGGCCGCCGGCGCGCCACCGCCGCATGCCGCCAGGGTCATGGACAGCGCCGCGACCAAACCCCCCAGCACTCCCAACTTCAAGCGTTTCATAGAACGCTCCTTCCTGAGCGCCCGCAGGGCGCTCGTCGAACACGCCAGAAACCGCTGGTTTCCCACTGGTTCCAGCGCCGATCCGTCGACCAGCGGTAAACATCATACCTTATACCAACTGGATGTGGCCATGGGATTCCTGTGGGAGCCGCGTCAGCTCACTGAGGGACCGATGCGCCCCGACCGCACGGCAAAAGCTTGTCGGGGACGGTGCGGGCGCACGCAGGAGGGGGCGCCTTCCGCGGTACAGCGAAGAGCGACGTCCGTCACACGTCGCCAGGGTCCCACACCGCCAATGCGGGACAGCGGGCCCGATAGCTGCCGAGGTCCCGTGTTAAACACGCTCGGCCCGACGGCCCCGAGAGACGTAATGGGCGTACGCAAGGCCCGCGTACGCCACACCGACTGGCCGAGATCCCCACTCACCCTGATGCCGGCCGCCTGAAATACGGCCACCCCGTCGTCATCGGTGCGGCCCGGATATGCCAACCGCTCCGCATAAACTACTCCTCAGATGACCTGGGCCCCCACGACGCTGCAATGTATCCCACGCCCGGACGGCCTCGCGAGCCTGGGAGGCATCAGCGGCCAGCAAATCCACCACGATGGTGGTGTCCATCGCTGTGCGCATAGAGCCTCATGTGGTGTCGGCAGCTGCCCGTTTTGCTGGACAAACCCGGACATCCGCCGTTCGTGCCGCCCCGACGATAGGACTGTCGCTGGCTTTGCCAGTCGCCAGGCCCTCCCCGTTTGCGCCTCAGTGCGGGAGGGCAGTCCGTCGGGAGTCGTTCCGCGCCTCTGGCGGCCAGCCGCTTGCGCACTCGCACGGAACCAACACCAGCCCCACCACCGGGAGTCAAAGAAACTCTCCCTCTAGGGCCTGGAGCGGCCGGGGCATCCGCCGTTCGGACGTTAGCCCCGCCGCCAGCCTAAACGGCTGCCGGGACCTGTTCAGGATTCACGGCTGCGCCGCCATTGCCGGCGCGTCGGAGTTCAGCCGCCTGCCGTTCGGCTTTCGTCGGATAGCGGAACGTCCGGTCCCACTTCCGCTTGAGGTTCAAGGCTGCGGCCACGTTGGCATCGCCCGACCAGCCACACCCTCCGCACCGGAGCCGGCTGGGATAGCCGGCACCGCCTGGGGAAAACCTTTCCGCCAAGCGGTGACAGTGCGGACAGACTTGACTGGTCCAGGCCGGATGGCGTTCCACGACCAGGATTCCTTGTCGAAGCGCCAAATCCCGGACATGCCGCCGAATTTGGCCCCGCAGCCAATAAGATCGCTTGCGATTGGTGCGGCGGCTCCAGGAGTGGCCGCGCGTAGGACGATAGGGCCGCAGATATTCGAAGACGAGGACCTGAAGGCCTTGGGCGACGGCCCACGCCACGATCAGGGCGGCCATCCGCCACGCGAGCGCCGCATCCCGGCCCCGAATGCTCCGCCAGAGCGCTTGGTTGGACCGTTCGCCTTTAACCGGTCTCCCCGACGCCCGCTGGTTGCGGGCCACTTGTTGCAGGGTTTTCTCGCGTTGGGCATTTTCCTGCGCATGCCATAGCGTGTGCACATCGGCAACCCGATCGCCCACCCACGCGACGCCCACGGTGGAATCGGCATTGAGGTCCAGCGTGCCGACCGTCAGATCCGGCTCCGCCAAGCGGCGGGCTTCGGCCTTCCCCGGCATCACGACCCGCTTCAGGAACGGGACATGCAGGAACCACCCGCCAGGTTTGCGCACCAGGGTGGGCGACTGCGCGAACGCGATGCCAGGCGTCGGGCGTAGCCGTTCCTTCTCGTCTTGAGTGCGTCGGACCCGGCCTTCTTGGACCATCCGCGCATTCTGTTCCGCCCGTTCTCCCGCTATCCGTGCCACTTCGGCTTCTGACTGATCAAAGAGGTCCAGCGCATAGGGCGGCAGGGCCACCGGAACCGCCATCCACTGCCAGCCCCCATCATCCAGCCCCTTGAGACGCAGGAAGCCCTGGCGGAGTCCAGTCGCATTCCCGTCCACCATCCCGTCGTAGAGTGTGAGAAACGGATGCGGGTCGGGCATCGGAGGCTCCTGGCCCCGCTGGCGGGGATCGGTCTGGTCCCATGTCTGATGGATCGTCCGGTAACTTTTCACCGCGCCACTGGCGGCATTGATCGCCGCGCGGCGCAGCACGGTCGGCATTTGTGGGCATACCGCCGCAAACTCCCGGAGAATGTCCGGATGGGCCTCCGTGCGCACGGTCCCCCGTTCCGCCCAGGTCAGGAGGTCCTGCGCCGTCCAGGGCTTGGCCACGGGCTCCCCCTTGCGATTCCGGACGGTCTTCGTTTCGGCAAACACGCCCAGGTGATCCAGGAAGAAGGCGGTGTAGAACTCCACGGCCCGATGCCATTCGGCCTGCGTCCGGTCGATCGCCTGCAGCTTGCCGGGATTCGTGGCGGGATCGATCCGCACCCGGACGGTGCGGAGGGTGGACACGATGACCGGATCAGACATGTCGCGACGCCGCCTTTCCGGCCTGACGGGCGGCCTGACGCACCTGCTGACGAAACGCCTGGGACCGTCCGGTAGAAAGCAACTTTTCCGTGTTCATGCTTCCGTTATAGCCTCTTGTCAGGACTTGTCACTCGGGAAAGGCACCTCCTCGCCAATTCCTTAGCCAGGCCCCCACCGAATAGGGGCGCTGGCCTGCCGCCCGACGCCAGTGACCGGGGAGACGTTGGCATACTTCGCCGGAACGCCCGGGGATCCGACAGGCCTGACTCCGCTGACATACATTACCATCAGTCACAACGCGGGCCAACAGCCCGCACACGACCGGCGGCGACTCAGCGGGGTTCGGAGGGCCGCCAGTCAAGACGCGATTTCCTAGGAACCCGTGTTCACGGGACCCTACAAACCATGGCCAAGTGCGGGCCGACTGTCGAACGGTGTCGGACAATTCGAGTTGACTAGATGAATGACCTGGGCCTATCATGATACCCAGAACGTTCGCTGAATCGACAGGCGTTGCCGAATGATGATGGAGCCGGCTCAGCACCCCGGGCGGTGCGAGGGAGGTCGGGCATGGAAACCAAGACCCCGGCTGGGCGCGGCAATTCCTTGGCGTCGGACGTGGCGCGCTTGGGGGCAGAGGTGCAGGGAACCCAACGCCGTATTGACGATCTGACTGACCGCACGGAGCAGGGTTTGGCCGCTGTCCACCACCGGATTGACGACGTCACCTCCCCACTGGTCCAGCGCATCGACGCCACGGATGCACGCCTGACGCAGAAAATCGACGCTGCCACCGCCGCCCTCACCCAGCGCATCGACGCCACGGATACACGCCTGACGCAGAAAATCGACGATGCCACCGCCGCCCTCACCCAGCGCATCGACGCGGGGGATGCCGCCTTGGCGCAGAAAATCGACGCCGGGGATGCGCTCCTGGCGCAGAAAATCGCCGCCGGGGATGCGCTCCTGGCGCAGAAAATCGACGCCGGGGATGCGCTCCTGGCGCAGAAGATCGATGATGCCACCGCCGCCCTGACCCAGCGGTTCGCCGACCACGTTCACCACACGGATCGCTCCTTCGACGCGGTGAATGAGCGGTTTGATGGACTGACGCGCCGGATGGAAACCGGGTTTGGGCAGATGCGTTCGTTTCAGTGGGGTTTACTCACGGGCATCGTGCTTCTCCTGCTGAGGGCGTTCGTCAAGCTCTGAACCCCCGACACACTTCTCATCCAGGCTGGTGGACACGTCAGCCCCGTACGACGATACCTTCGCCAGAACGCGCCACGACCCCCGCTCCGCGGCACGTGGGGTACGCTGCGCCCGATGTTGTCCACCGGCACAGTTGGAAACCTCATACCCATGCACTTGTCCAACACCCAGGCCTCCAGCGGCCGCTCGCCGCGAACGGACCCCTTTGGTGCCAGCCCCTGCAACCACCGACAGACCGGCGATTCCGACGGTCGGATCCCCTCCAGCACGAGAAGGCCGCCAGAGATGTCGCCGCCGTCACGGATTTCTAATGCCACGACCGCTCATGGGCCAGTACCGGGTCGTCACCAAACGCAGACAACCGGTCGGGCCTGTGCAGACGCTGGACACTGGTGGCCCAAGTCAGGGCGTTCAACCGGCTTGCGGCAGCGCTCGGGCCCACGATCTCCTTGGGGTCCCGCGCCAGCGCGGCATAGTCCATCCGGTCGATGAGTGCGAGGCGTCCCCTGCAGTGGGCCGGGCCTTTTCCAACGCCGCGTGTACCTGGTGCACCGTAACGACCCGGCCCCGCACCTCGCCTGGACAGCGCGTGGTTTGGGCCGGTGCGTCGCTCCTCGCCGCGCGCCTACGGAAGTCCCTTCCCGGCCTCCTCGGCGGCTTGCCGGCAGAGAGAGCGGGTCACATGAGGGTGGTCGCGGCGGTATGCTCGGCGGTCGCCCAGTCCCAGCCCTCTCAGCCAGCGGCAAGCACTCTCCAGCGCACCTACAGCGTCACACCCCGCTCCACGGTCTCCCGGCGCACCCAGGCGCGCTGACTCCGGGACACCCACGCGAGAGGCGTGTCGACCACGAGGGCCACCGGCCTTGCGGCCCCGCGTGAGCCAGCACCCCCAACCCTCGGGCCCCCGCGGGGTCGCGGTCGGCTCCGGGCAGCACCCCGGCCCAAGCCACATCACTGGTGGCGCTCGTCTGGGGGCGGCCACTGAACCCAACCAAACCCCGCGCCGCCCCCTGATCGCATGACGGCCGCCCATCGCACCGCTTCAGCCCGCCCCCATCAGCCAGCCACCGTTCGCGCACTTCAGCCAGGCCGCCAACCCCATTGGCTCACCCGGGTCAGGCTCGCGGCCGCCCATGGGGTCCACGAGCGGGTTTCCGCTCGGCACCTCTCCCCCGAGCCTTTACGTCCTGCAGGAAGACGTCTACCATTTTCGCCAAGAGGCATGCTGTCCTCGGGAGCCGTAGCCCCGACGGACCGCGGGAGGTGGTTTGGTGGCAACAGACGTGGAGAAGGGACGACCAGCCGGACGTCAATCCGGCTACGACCGGGATATGGAGACGCGGGCGGTCACGGCAATTCGCATGCTTGCGATTGACGGGGTGGAGCAGGCCAACAGCGGTCACCCGGGACTGCCCTTGGGGGCTGCCCCCATGGCGTACGCGCTGTGGAGCCGGTTTTTGCACTTTGACCCCACGGACCCGGCGTGGCCCAACCGCGACCGGTTCGTCCTGTCGGCCGGGCACGGGTCCATGTTGCTGTATTCGCTCCTGAACCTCACGGGCTACGAACTGCCGCGCGATGAGCTGAAGCATTTTCGTCAATGGGGCTCGAAGACGCCGGGCCACCCGGAGTACGGACTCACCCCCGGCGTCGAAACCACCACCGGCCCCTTGGGGCAGGGATTTGCCACCGGAGTGGGCATGGCCATGGGGCGACGGGTCCTCGCGGCCCAATTGAACCGCGAAGGATTCCCGGTGGTGGACTGGCGCGTCTTTGGCATCGTCTCGGACGGCGACCTCATGGAGGGCATCAGCTCGGAGTCGGCGTCGCTGGCGGGTCACCTGCAGCTGGGCCATCTGATTTATCTCTATGACGACAACCACATCTCCATCGAGGGCAACACGGAAATCGCCTTCACCGAAAACGTGGAGGCTCGATTTCAGGCGCTCGGATGGCACACCGTGGGCGTCGACGACGCCGAAGACCTGGACGCCTTAAGCGCGGCACTGGCCGCCGCGGTCGAGGACCCGCGCCCCTCGCTCGTTCGCGTGCGGACGCACATCGGGTTCAAGGCGCCCCACGTCCAAGACAGCCCCAAGGCGCACGGCACCCCCTTGGGCCCCGAGGAAACCAAGCTGACGAAGGCCGCCTACGGCTGGACCGCGCCGCCGTTCACCGTACCGGCCGAGGTGGAGCAGCACCTGTTGGGTCTCGCGCAGCGGGGGAAAAACGCCCACGCCCGATGGACCGCGCTGTACCAGAAATACGGCGCAGCCCATCCCGACTTGGCGCCCGTAGCCGAAAAGCTGTTCTGGGGCCCACACGTGATCCCCACCACCCCCGCGGAGCTGCCCGTGTGGCACGAGGGCGACAGCGTCGCCACGCGCACCGCCTCGGGCAAGGTGCTGGCGGCGGTCGCAGACGCGCCCGGCCTGGTGGGCGGTTCGGCGGACCTCGCTCCCTCCAACGACACGCGTGTCGAGGCGTGGGGGGACTTCGAGCCCGGCGCGGTGGGCAAAAATCTGCACTTCGGGGTGCGCGAACACGCCATGGGCGCCGCCCTAAACGGCATGGCGCTCTCCGGCCTGCGGCCCTACGGGGGTACCTTTCTGATCTTCTCCGACTACATGCGGCCCGCGATTCGGCTGGCCGCCCTCATGCATCTGCCGACGATCTATGTGTTTACGCACGACTCCATCGGCTTGGGCGAGGACGGGCCCACCCATCAGCCGATCGAGCAGCTGGCGGGCTTGCGGACTGTGCCCGGCTTGTATGTGTTTCGCCCGGCCGATGCCAACGAGACCCGGGTGGCCTGGCAGGTGGCGCTGGCCCGGGAAGACGGGCCGGTGGCGCTCGCGCTCACCCGCCAGAAGCTCCCCGCGCTGGATCCGGACCGCTATCCCGTGCACTTGGCCGCCCGCGGTGGGTACGTCCTGCGCGAAGCGTCCTCCGGCCACCCGCGCGTGATGCTCTTGGCCACCGGCTCCGAGGTGTCGCTGGTGCTGTCGGCCCAGGAGCGGCTGGAGGCGGCGGGTACGCCCACACGCGTCGTGAGTCTTCCCTGCTGGGAGCTTTTTCGGCGGGCGCCGAAGGCGTACCGGGACGAGGTGCTCCCGCCGGGCCTCACCGCCCGGGTGGCCGTCGAGGCCGCGAGCCCGCAGCCGTGGCACGAATGGGTGGGACCCGAGGGAGCCATTTTGGGCATCGACCACTTTGGCGCGTCGGCCCCGTACGAGCGGATCTATGCCGAGTTTGGGCTCACGGTGGAGCACGTGGTGCAGTTGGCGCAGCAAGTGACATCAGGAGGCGAGGCATGAGCAACATCACCGAGGGCCATCCGGCCAGCACGACGGACAGTGCCGTCGAGCGTCTGGCCGGTCTGGGCCAAAGCATCTGGCTCGACTTCATCCGCCGCGACTGGCTCACGGACGGCCGCGTGGCGGGACTCATCAACCAAGGGCTTCGGGGGATGACCTCCAACCCGACGATCTTTGAGCAGGCCATCGATTCGACCGAAGGCGGCGACGCGTACGAGGCAGCGCTCCGCGCCTGGGCGCGCGACGAGCCCCACGCCACGGTCCAAGAGGCCTACGACCGGGTCACCTGGGACGACATCCGCGCCGCCGCTGACGTGTTTCTGCCGCGCTACCAGGCTTTAAACGCCGACGATGGCTATGTGAGCGTGGAGGTGTCTCCTCTGTTGGCGCGCGACACCGACGCCACCATCCGCGAGGCGCGCCGCATCTGGGACGCGCTCGCCCGCCCCAACGTCATGATCAAGGTGCCGGCCACCCAGGCGGGGCTGCCGGCGATCACCACGCTGATCGCCGAGGGCATCAATGTCAACGTGACCCTGATTTTTTCCATTGGGCGCTATCGCGAGGTGATGGACGCCTACATCGAGGGACTGGCGCACCGCCATCAGGCGGGGGGACCGCTGGACCACGTGCGGTCGGTCGCGAGCTTCTTCGTAAGTCGGATGGACACGCTGGTCGACCGCCAATTGGACGAGCGCGCGGCCGCGCACCCCAATGAGGCGGAGGCCATCGCCCGCCTTCACGGCAAAGCCGCCGTGGCCAACGCCAAGCTGGCGTACCGGGCATTTGCCGAACGCCACCAGGCGGCCGACTTCGCCGCGCTGGCGGCGGCCGGCGCCCGGCGCCAGCGGCCGCTGTGGGCGTCCACCAGCACCAAGAACCCCGCCTATCCCGATCTCTTGTACGTCGACCCCCTCATCGGGCCCGACACGGTCAACACGGTGCCGCCCAAAACGTTGGACGCCATTCAGGATCATGCCCGGGTGGCACGGACCGTGGACCGCGACGTCGACGCCGCGGCTCGCGATCTGGACGCCCTCGCGCAGCACGGGATCGACCTGAAGCAGGTGACGGACCAGCTGGAGACCGAGGGCGTGGCGTCATTTGAGAAGTCGTTCGCCACCCTGATGGCGAACCTGGAGACGAAACTGAGTCAGTTGGCGTCGACCCGAGGAGGTGTGCGGTGACCACGGTGGAGGCCAAGCTTTCGGGCATCGCCCGCGAATACGACCGGGCGGTGGCGCTCCTGACCGAGGAGCGGGCCCCGGCGCGCCTGCTGGCGCAGGATCCGAGTCTGTGGAGCCCGCACCTCGAAGTCCAGGGACAGATCGGCCAAAGTCTGGGCTGGCTCAAGGTACCGGACACGCTGGCGCCGTTGTGGCCGGAGCTGGTGGCGTTTCGCCAATCCCTGCGGCAGGACGGCTTCACGCACGCGGTGCTGCTGGGAATGGGCGGGTCGAGCCTCATTTCGGTGGTGTGGACGGAGGTGTTCTCCCCCGGTCCCGAGGCGCTCGCGCTGTCCGTCCTGGACTCGACCGACCCCGAAACGGTGGCCGAACTGCGGGACCGCCTGCCGCTCGCCCACACGCTGTTCCTGGTGGCATCGAAGTCCGGATCCACCACCGAGCCCGACAACTTTGCGCGCTACTACTGGGCGGCGCTGGAGGCGGCCGGCATTGACCCCGGTCCCCACTTCGCCGCCATCACCGATCCCGGCACGCGGCTCGCGGAGCAAGCCACCCGGGAGCAGTGGCGCCACGCCTTCCTCAATCCCTCCGACATCGGCGGCCGCTACTCGGCGCTCTCGCTGTTTGGCTTGGTCCCCGCCGCGCTCTTGGACTTGGACGGTGCCGCCATCCTGGCCTCCGCCCGTGCCATGCGGGACCAGATGGGCGCCATGGCCGGGCCGGACAACCCGGCCGTGGCGCTGGCCGCCTTTCTGGGGGGCGGCGTGGAAGCGGGGCGCGACAAAGCTACCCTGCACGCGGTGGGTCGCCTCGGCCCGGTGACGCTGTGGCTGGAGCAGCTGCTGGCCGAGTCCACGGGCAAGAACGGCACCGGCGTGGTGCCGGTGTCCGAAACCCACCTGGGGGCGGTGCGGGAATACGGCGGCGACCGCCTGCTGGTGACGCTCACACTGGCCGGGGACCCCGCGGATCCGTCCGTGGCCGCTCTGTCCTCCCTGCCCCAGCTGCATTTTCAGGTGACGGATCTAAACGACCTAGGCGGCGAATTTCTTCGGTGGGAGGCGGCCACGGCGCTCACCGGACGCGTGCTGGGCATCAATCCGTTTGACCAGCCCAATGTGCAGGAAAGCAAGGACAACACGCGCGATATGCTGGCGATCCACGAGACGGAGGGGCGGCTGCCGGATGTGGACGACGTTCCACACCTCGGGGTGGAGAGCCCCGCGCTGTCCCCGTTGCTCCGGGCGTGGCTGGAAGACGCCCACCCGGGGGAGTACGTGGCCGTGATGGCCTACGTGCCCGAACGGCCGGAGATGGCGTCCCGCTTTGATGCGTTGCAGGCCGCGCTCCGGGCCCGCACCGGGTTGGCCGTCACGGTGAGCTACGGCCCCCGCTTTCTCCATTCGACAGGACAGCTGCACAAGGGCGGCCCGGCCAAGGGCCGCTTCCTGCAGCTCATCGCCCCCGAGGAGCGCGTGGCGGCCGAACTTGTCCCTGGGCTTCCGTATAGTTTCAACGTCCTGATTGCCGCGCAGGCCAAGGGGGACTTGAAAGCCCTGTCGTCGCGCGGACGGCCCGTGTTGGCCGTCAACCTGGGGGGTGACCCGCTCCTGGGGTTGGACCAGCTGTTGGCGGAACTGGACCCGGCGGGACATCGATCCTAACAACATCACGAACACGTCACGCGCACGGCAAAGCAAGGAGGCAGCCAATGGCACTGGGACTGGTGGGACTCGGCCGCATGGGGGCCAACATGGTGGAGCGGCTCCGCGAGGGAGGGCATGAGATCACGGTATGGGATCGGGACGCCGGCACCACCGCCCAGGTGGCGGAGCACACCGGGGCGACCGCGGCCGACTCGCTCGCGGATTTGGTCCAGCGCCTCCGGGCGCCGCGCCTGGTGTGGGTGATGGTCCCGTCCGGCGACCCCACGGAAAGCACAATCTTGGCGCTCCGGGACCTGTTGTCCCCAGGCGACGTCCTGATCGATGGGGGCAACTCCAACTTCCGGGACTCCATGCGGCGGGGGGCGCTCTTGGCCGAGGCGGACGTCGAAATGGTGGACGCCGGCACCAGCGGCGGCATCTGGGGCCTCAAAAACGGCTACTGCCTCATGGTGGGCGGCAGCGACCGGGCGTATGGGCTGGTCGAGCCCTATCTGACGACGCTCGCTCCCGAGGGGGGCCTGCTGCACACGGGGCCCCTCGGCTCCGGCCACTTTGTCAAGATGGTGCACAACGGCGTCGAGTACGGGATGCTGGCAGCCATTGGCGAAGGCTTTGAGGTGATGGAGGCCAGTCCGTTTGACCTGGACCTGCCCGCCATCGCCGAGCTGTGGAACCACGGATCCGTCGTGAGCTCCTGGCTGATGGAACTGCTGGCGGACGCGTATCAGAAAAACCCGACCCTGAAAGGGCTGGCGGGCTACGTGGACGATTCGGGCGAGGGCCGCTGGACGGTGGCGGAGGCCATCGCCGAGAACGTGTTCACGCCGGTCATCGCCCTGTCGCTCTTGAGCCGCATTCGGTCCCGCCAGCCAGAGTCGTACGGCGCCAAGGTCATTGCCGCCCTCCGGAACGAATTTGGCGGGCATGCGATCCATTCCGAAGCCGAAGCCGAAGCCGAAGGCGACAGGGGTCCCAGCACCGACTGAGTCGTCACGTCGCTACGTCACAAGGGGGAGTTTTCGGATGGCAGTCGCCACCAATCCGCTGCGAGCGGGCATGGGCGCCGTGCGTCGGGCCGAGCCAGCCACACTGGTGATTTTCGGAGCCGGGGGAGACCTGACCCGGCGCAAGCTGTTTCCCGCGCTGTACAACTTGTCGGCGGATGGGCTCCTGCCCCCCAACCTGTCGGTCGTGGGGTTTTCCCGCGGTGGCCAGGACGACGACACGTTTCGCCAGGACATGCGCCGCGCCATGGGGCAATTTTCACGCCGCACGCCGGATCCTGACCTGATGGAGCGGATGCTGGCCCGCACCGGCTTTATTGGGGCGGACTTTGACGACCCTACGGCGTATCGGCAGCTGGCCGAGCGGCTCGACAAGATAGAAAAAGAAGCGGGGGCCGGCAAGAACCGCCTCTTTTATCTCGCCACCCCGCCGTTTGCCTACCCGGTGATCGCCAAGCGGCTGGGCGAGGCAGGGCTGAACACCCCGCCCGCCGGGGGCCAGTTCGCGCGGCTGGTGGTCGAAAAGCCCTTTGGGCGGGACCTGGCCAGCGCCGTGTCGCTGAACCGCGACCTGCACCAGGTGTTTGACGAAAACCAGCTTTTTAGCCTGGACCACTACCTCGGCAAAGAGACCGTGCAAAACATCTTGGTGTTTCGGTTTGCCAACGGCATCTTTGAGCCGCTGTGGAACCGGCAGTATGTCGACCACGTGCAAATCACGGTGGCGGAAGCCATCGGGCTGGAGGGCCGTGGGGGGTATTACGACCGCGCCGGCGCCATCCGCGACATGATGCAGAACCACCTGATGCAGCTGTTGTCGCTGGTGGCCATGGAGCCGCCCGTCTCCTTTGACGGCAACGCGGTGCGCGACGAAAAGGTCAAAGTGCTGCGCGCCATTCATCCGTTCACGCCCGACCAGGTGGCGTCCGACGTGGTGCGCGCGCAGTATGCAGCCGGCGTGGTGGAGGGCCAGCCGGTGCGGGGCTATCTCGAGGAGCCGGACGTCGCGGCCGACACCGCCACGGAGACGTTTGTGGCGGCCAAGCTGGCCGTGGACAACTGGCGCTGGGGCGGCGTCCCGTTTTATCTCCGCACCGGCAAGCGCCTGGCCAAGCGGGTCAGCGAAATTGCGATTCAGTTCCGTCGGGTGCCCCATCGCTTCTTCCAAGCGCTGGACATGCCAGAGATTGAGCCCAACGTGCTGGCGATACGCATTCAGCCGGACGAAGGCATCTCCCTGAAGTTCGGCACCAAGGTGCCCGGTCCTGCCGTCCGCATTCGCGGGGTGCACATGGATTTTCAGTACGGCACCGCCTTTGAGGGGGCGTCCCCCGAGGCGTACGAACGCCTGTTGCTGGACTGCCTCACCGGCGACGCCACGCTGTTTGCCCGCGTGGATGAG
>JAJYPH010000037.1 GCA_021795575.1 Bacillota bacterium | reverse complement strand
TCCGCCTGGTGGGGGCGGGCGCCGTGCTGGCCGCCGCGGCGGGTGTCGGTGTCGGGTGGTGGCTGCCGTTTGCCGCGCGCTGGGCGCCGCCGCTCATGGGCCAGGCCGTCCTGCGGCACTTGGTGGCCCCCACGTTTGGCGCCCATCCGGCCCCGGCGCTGCTGGTGTCCCTGGGCGGGCGCGTGTTTGCCGGGCTCCCCGGCGCGCCGGGCGCCATCGTGTTTCCGGGTCCGGGGTTCACGGCCACCGCCCCCTGGTATCTGCTGTGGTTCGGCGGCGCGATGGTGCTGGGCGTGGCGTGGGCGCGCCGCGCGTGGATGCGCCGGCACCAGCTCACCGTACGCCGGGAGGCGCCATGGTCTGGAGGGTCCCACTACCGGCGTGAACACGCGTGGACCGCCACCGCGCTGACGCACCCCTTGCGGCTGGCCTTTGCCCCCGTGATTCGTCTCACGCGTCGCCGGCAGGAGGGGGCGGTGGTGCGCGTGGACACGGACATCGCCGATCGGCTGCTGGAGCAGGGGATGCGTCCCGTGCTGCGATGGGTCGGGCGCCTCGCCGATGCGCTGGCCCAAACCGAGTCGGGGCTGGTGAGCCACTATGTCCTCTATGTGCTGGCGGCTCTTGCGGTGGGGCTTGTGGCGCTGGGCCTCCACACCGGCTGACTCCAGGGCTCCAGCACGCAGAGATGACCAAGCCATGAAGGGACCGAAGCCAAAGACGGGCGGCCACAGCGCCCGTCTTTGGCTTCGGGTGCGTCGGCGACGACGTGTCCGAGGCGCCCCCGGGATGAGGGCGGGGGAAGGAGGCCAAGGGAGGCGAAGGGAACGGCCGGAAGGGAATCCTTCCGGGGCACGGCGCCCCGCTTGACACGCCGGGGACGAAACCGTACACTCTCTGTAGAAAGTTTATGTTGCGAAGTATCGCCCCGTGTCCGAAAGCGAGGGAGGCGTCGCGTGTCACAGCGATCCACGAGCCCGGCCCAGTCGTCCAACCGCATTTCCGAATCCATGCGGTGGTGGGCGCTGGCGGCGGTGTTGATTACGATGTTTTTCTCCTCCATGGACCAGACGGTCGTGTCGACCGCCATGCCGTCCATCATCGGGCAGTTGAAGGGGCTGTCGCTGTACTCGTGGGTGTTCACCGCCTACATGATGGCGTCGGCCGTCACCGTGCCCATCTACGGCAAACTGTCCGACTCCTACGGCCGCAAGCCGTTTTACGTGTTTGGGCTGGTGGTGTTCATGGTGGGGTCGGCCATCTCGGGCCAAGCCCACAGCATGATGGACCTGATTGCGGCGCGCGCGCTGCAGGGCATCGGGGCGGGCGCCATGCTGAGCATGCCCCGCGCCACCATCGGCGACATCTTCAACCCGCGGGAGCGCGGCCGCTGGATGGGTGTCATCGGGGCCGTGTTTGGCCTCGCGTCCATTATCGGACCCACGCTCGGGGGCTGGATCACCGACAGTTTTGGCTGGCGTTGGGTCTTTTACATCAACCTGCCCATCGCGGCATTGGCGCTGGTGCTGGTGCTGGTGAGTCTGCCCACGGTGCGCGCGGCGCGGGCCGCGCGGGCCGACTGGCCGGGCATCACGCTCCTGATTGTCGGGCTGCTGCCGATGCTCCTGGCGTTCACCTGGGCCGGATCGCAATTCGCGTGGGGATCCTGGGAGGTGCTGTCGCTCTTTGGCCTCGGCGTGGTGGCGCTGGGGGCTTTTGTGCTGGTGGAGCTCCGGAGCCAGGATGCCGTGCTTTCGCCCACCCTGTTTAAAAATCGGACCTTTACCAGCTCGGTCGTGGTGCAGCTCCTGGTGTCGATGGCGATGTTCGGCGCGCTCATGTACCTCCCGCTCTATGTGCAGGGGGTCATTGGCCTGTCGGCGGCGGCCAGCGGCGCGATCATGACGCCCATGATGCTGGCCTTCATCGGCGCCAGCGTGGTGGCGGGGCAAATCATGACCAAGACTGGCCGCTACAAGCTCATGGCGCATGTCAGTGCGCTCGTGATGGTGGTGGGCATGTTTCTGCTGATGAGCATGTCCGCGTCGACGAGCTATACGACCGCCATGCTGAACGTCGTGGTGATGGGGCTGGGCGTGGGTGGCGTGATGCCCATCCTGAACGTGGCCGTCCAAAATGCCTTTCCCTATGAGGTGATGGGTACGGTCAACGCGACGCAGCAATTTGCGAGCTCGCTCGGCGGTGTGATTGCCGCGCCGATTCTTGGAACCCTGATGACGCGCACGTTTGCGGCCCGGCTGCCCGGCCTCATACCGGGCCGCCTGACCGCGTTTCTGGCGCACCTGCCGGCGTCCGTGCGCGGTGCCGTCACCAATCCGGCCAGCCTGACCAACGCAGCCGCGCAAACGGCGCTGGGCCGGGAGTTTCGAGCCCTCGGCCCGCTGGGCGCTGCGATGTATGGGAGCTTCCTGCATGCCGTGCGCGTGGCGCTGGCGGACGGCATGCACCAGCTGTTTTTGGCGGGGTTCGTGTTTGCCGTGGCGGCACTGGTGGGCACGTTGGCCCTCCGAGAGGTTCCGCTCCGCACCAATGAGTACTTCACCGAGCCGGGGATGGCGGCGGACGACGGGTCAGACGCCGGCCGGCGGGTGGTGGTCACCCTCTCGGCCGCGTACGGCGCCGGCGGCAGTACCGTGGGCCGGCAGCTGGCCCAGGCACTGGGGCTGCCATTTCTGGACCGCCTCATCTCCGAGGGGGCGCTGTTTGCCGACGAGGCGAGCCGCCTGCCGATGGCGGACCACCCGGCGGGCGCGCGGTGGGCGCGGCTGGCCCACCAGCTCACCCTCGCGGGGGTCAACGTGCCCCTCGCGCCTGATGGCACGTGGGAAGAGCAAAAGTTCCGGGCCGATACGGAGGCGGCCATGCGGGAGACGGCCGCCGCTCGGGGGGCGGTGGTGGTGGGACGCGCGGCGGCGCTGGTGTTTGCCCGTGACCCGGCCGCGTTTCACATACGGCTGACGGGACCCTGGGAGGCGCGCTACGCCCGCGTGGCCAAGCGGCGGGCCGTCACCGCCGAGCAGTTTCGTGCGGTGGATCGGGCGCGCGAAGAGTATGTGCGTCACTTTTACCATGTGGATCCCACCGATCCGACGGAATACGACCTCGTGCTCGACACCGGGGAGCTGTCGGATGGCGACGTGGTGGACCGCATTCGGGGGGCGCTGCGCGCCGCCGATCGCGAGCCGCGCCGCACGGCGCGCCCATCTTCGCGTCCCGTCACGGACCCCTGATCGGTCCCTTCATCCCAGTGCCTGGACCCACACCGGCGGACCAGCCCCTGCGCGGTGCGGGTCCCGTCTTTTTTTGTCGGCGATGCCAACCGACGCATCCTCTGAACGTTGAAAGGAAAGGGGGGCGCACGGACGGTGAGAGAGGGAGCCGACGCGGTGCCGACGGGCCAGCCGGGCGATGACGAGATTGTTCAGTGGGTGGAGGCGTGGGGCGACCGGCTGGTGGGGTTCGCCATGACGTACGTCCACGACGCCCAGGCGGCGCAGGATGTGGCGCAGGAGACGTTCCTTCGTTTGGTCGCCCTCCGGCGGCGGACGCCGGGGCGCCGGGTGCACGCGGGGTGGTTGTTTACGGTAGCGCGGCACCTCGCCCTGGACCACCTGCGCCGTCGGCGTCGCGTCACGGCCGTGGGCCCGGACGCGCCCGACGCACAGGCCTCGGGCGCCTTTCTGGCCGTCGAGGTGGAGAGCGTGCTGCGACAGTTGCCACGGGGCGACCGGGAGTGTCTCTGGCTGTTTTATTACGGGGGCCGTTCCCTGGGTGAGATCGCCGCGGAGTTGGGCGTGTCCTCGGAGCGCGTCAAGGCGCGGCTGTTTCGCGCGCGTCGCCGGTTTGGCCAGCGGTGGCGGGATGGCGGCGGGGACCAAGCGTAAGCGTGGGGTCGAAAGGAGCGTCGGCATGAGACGAGACACTGACCCGGGACTCGACCGAGAGTGGGCGGAGGACCGGGCGCGCGCGTGGTTTGGGGTTCACGGGCTGCCCCCCGCCCCCGCCGCCCCGCCGTTTGATCGGCAGCGGTTCTGGGCCGCCGTGGCGCGACCGCGAGCGGCCCGGCGTCTGATCCCGTGGTGGAGCGTCGTCGCGGTGGCCGCCGCCGCCGTGGTGCTGGTCGTGCTCCGACCGCGTTGGGCCGTCGGGCCGGGCACCGCCACGCGGCCGGGTCCCGCGGAGAGGCTCGGGGGGAAGTACTTGGTGCCCCAGTGGGGGGCCACGACCCTTCTGAGCCTGACCAGCCAGGCGGCCCAGCAGGCCGGGAGCCTGGCGGCGCTGCACTACCGCTACGTGGCCACCACCGAGCGCCAGGCCATTGCCTGGGATCCCCAGCTGGCCGTCAATCAGGACGTGGGCAGCCACCCGGTTTACGTGGTGGCGGTTCCCGGACGCTTTCGGTACCTGACCTTGCCCCCGAACGCCGCCGGGCACCAGGGGCGCTGGCTGGTCATGGTCGTGGGACGCATCAACGGGTCAGTGATTGCGACCAATCTGCTGGCGCGGCTGCCCGCCCCGCTGGCGCACCTGGGGTCGGTGACCCAGGTCTCACTGCCCGCCGTGCGGTATCCGCCACTGACGGACGGTCCGGTCGTGTGCCCGGTCGCCGCGGAGCTGGCGCCGCTGACGCGGGGCGCGGGGGCGACCGCGCTGGCGGCATTGAATCAGTATCGGGCCACAGTGAGTCAGGCCGAGCCGTTGTCGTCGACCGGCCTCGCGTACGACGGCCCGGCCGCCCAAAACCCCTACGGCGCGATCGTGGCGCACACGTGCGGCGTGTCCGTGTTGACCGATTCGTGGGCCATCACGTGGGGGAAGGATCCTGCACTGGCCACGACGGCATTTTTGGCCGATCAGCAGGGCCACTGGCGCGCGTGGGCCTTCTACCCCTAAGGGCCCGCGCGCGACGGTTTCCCCGCCGGGGCGCCTCTGGCACAATCGAGGCAGATTGAGCAATCCGGCGCCGCCGGGGAGGAGGAGCCGGATGCCGCGCGCCAGCTTGGGGCTTCTCGTGGCGGTGACCGCCATTTGGGGCCTCACGTTTGTCATGGTACAGGATGCGGTGCGGATCATGCCGGTCCTGAGCTTTTTGGCGTGGCGCTTCCTCATGGCCGGCGTGGTCATGAGCCTGTTGACGGCCCGGGCGTGGCGCCAAGTGACCTGGGGCGCCCTCGGCCAGGGACTCGTGCTGGGAGTCCTGGTCGCGGCTGGCTACTGGCTCCAGACGTTTGGGCTCCAGGCCACCACCGTCGATCTGGCGGGGTTTCTCACGGGGCTCGCGGTGGTCCTCACCCCGGTTGCGGCGTTTGTCCTGTGGCGACGGCCCACCCCTCCCCTGGTGTGGGCGTGCGCGGCGGCGGCGCTCAGCGGACTCTGGCTGTTGGCCGGATCCGGAGGGACGCTGTCCGTGGGCGACTGGCTGGTCGTTGGGGGAGCCGGGGCGTTTGCGCTGCAGCTGTTGGCCACGGACGTCGCCGTGCGACGCCACCCGCTCTCGGTGCTGGTGGCCGTAGAGCTGCTGGCGACGGGACTCCTCTCACTGGCGGGCGCCGCCGTGACGGGCGGGGTCACATGGCCGGCGGGTACCGTGGTGTGGGGGGCGCTGGTCGTCACGGCGCTGTTGGCCAGCGTGGCCGCCTTTTGGGTCCAGGGCTATGCCCAGCAGCGGGCGACGCCGCAGGCGACGGCCACGGTGCTGGCGGCCGAGCCGCTCTTTGCCGCTCTGTTTTCTTATGTCCTGCAGGGCGCCGCCCTGGTGGGGTGGCAGTGGATCGGGGCGGGCCTCATCACCGGCAGCATCGTCGTCTTGGGACGCGTGGCCCCCGCTGATGAAGGCCCGCCCGGCCTCGGCACCGTGGTGGCGATGGGGCCGCCGCGGGAGTGACGTCATTCGTAGAGCCCGGCGGCGCGTGGTGCGCCGGCCTCCTCAGGTATGACCACTTCCGGGTTGAGTGCTATGCTGGGAGGGAAGCGAGGGAGAGCAGGAGGGTCAAGGTGCAATATCGGATGATGGCGGCCAAGATTCATCGCGCGACTGTGACCGAGGCCGACTTGAACTATGTGGGGTCCATCACGCTGGACCGCGAGCTGCTGGATGCGTCGGGGCTGTTGCCCTACGAGATGGTCCAAATTACGAACCTGTCCAATGGCACTCTGTGGCAAACTTATATTTTGCCAGGGCCGGCGCACCGCGGCGACGTGTGCTTGAACGGGCCGCCCGCCCGCCACTTTCATCCCGGCGATCTGATTGTCGTCTTGGGGTTTCGGTGGGTCGACGAGCGCGAAATGCCGACGTACCAGCCGCGGACCGTGTTTGTGGACCAACACAACCACGTCACCAGCATCGCCACCGCCGAGGAGCCGTTCACCCTGGCGCCCAACGCGTAGACTCGGGCTGCCGGCGCCGCCACGCGTATTACAATGCAGGGGGAGGCGAGACGTGAAGCCTGAGCAGGTGGAGACCGAATCCGGCACCGCGGTGGTCGCTGTGACCGTCGATGCCCGGGGCCTCAGCTGTCCGCTGCCGGTCATCCGCGCCAAGCGGGGCCTGTCTACGGTCGATGCGGGCGCGGTGGTCCATGTCCTAGCCACCGACCCCGGCTCGGTCGCCGACTTCACCGCGTGGACCAAAAGCACGGGGAACGAGCTGGTGGCCGTGCGCGAAGAGGCGGACCTGTTTGAGTTTTGGATCCGCCGTACCCGCTGATGACCCCCGTGGCGGGTGCCGCGACGGCCGTGCGCCGCTGGTTCACCGTGGCCATCCTGTTGTTGGCGGCGGCCGCGGCGGGATACGTAGTGGCCCCGTATCTGGCTCCGCCGGCGGTGGGGTCAGGCCCGGTGTCCGTGGGACTCAAGGTGGGGGATCGGCCGCCCAACTTCACCCTCACGACCGTGACCGGCCACCGGCTGACGCTGTGGTCCCTCACCGGCCACGCGGTGTGGGTGAACTTCTGGGCCACCTGGTGCGTGTGGTGCAAGGCCGAGATGCCGGCCATGGAGTCCATATACCGCCAGGAGCACGGGCGCATCGACATCGTCGGCGTGGACGTGCAGGAGAGCCCGCCCGCTGTGGCGGCCTTTTTGGCGGCGCACCACATCACCTATCCCGTGGTACTGGATACGACCGGCATCGTGGCCACGCGCTATGACGTCACCGGGCTGCCCAAGTCGATTTTCATCGCCCCGGACGGGCGCATCACCGCCGTGGTGACCGGCTCGCTCCTTTCGGCCCAGGGCATGGAGCCGGACGTGCGCCAGGCGATCAGCGGCGGGTGACGTGCACCACGTCCGGCTGGGGCAGCGCGTTCACGAGCGCCAAGCCGGCGGTGCGGGCCAAGTCTTCAATGAGGCGGCGCAGCTCCACGTCCAAGTCGTCCGTGGACCCGTACACGACCAGCACCATGACGCTCTGGCCGCGCGCCCGGAGCGGTACGGCCAACAGCCAGCGAAAGCCAAACACATCCCACGTGGGCCGTCGGGGATTGTCGCGGTACTGCCAGCTGCCGGCCCACCCTGGACGAATCCACGCCGTCTGTCCGGTGCGGTAGGCGTCGGACACGGGCAGGCGGCCATCCGGATCGTCGGGATCGGCCGAGACGCGCCAGTGGTCGAAGTATCCCGCCGCATCGCCCACCGCCCGACGCAGCCGAAACACCTGGTCCGCGCCGGGCTCCACCACGCCCGCCAAACCGTTCGGCAGCAGCCGCTGCACGGAGTCCAGGAGCACCTCCATCACCCGATCGGCGCTGTCGGCCTCCACCAGGTGGTGCTGGCCCTCCAGCACCACCGTCTGGCGGCGTTCCGCCACCCGCGCATGCGACTCGCCTTCGGTACGCTGGATCAGGGCCGAGGCCAATGCCGCCAGACCTTCCAGACGCGAACGGCGGCTCGGGTCCGACAGCGCGCCCTCTGCGCCGTGGTACACCTTCAACAGCCCCAACAATTCGCCCTGAGCCACCAGCGGGACGGCGGCGGCCGACAAAATGCCGTCGGCCAGCAGTTCCTCCCGCCACGGCAGCATGCGGACGTCTAGGCGCACATCGTCGGAGATGGACATGTCCAATAGGCGGATGGCCTCGCCGTTGCACGACCGGCCGTCGTCGGTCGTGGGATCCCTGAACGAGGCCAGGTCCAGCTGGAAGGGCTCTTTGTCGGTATCGACGCAGAAAAGCCGCTCGCGGGCCGCATCCGTGTATCCAATGAAGCCGGTGTGGCCGCCGGTGAGGCTCAAGGCCGCCATGAGCACATGCTGCAGCGATGCCACCAGGCTGTCTCCCTCCAGCTCCGGAGGGGGGGCTGCCGGCGGCACCAACGCCCGGGCGGCCATCAGCAGCCCCTCGCCCGACAGCTCGGTGGCCGTCGCCGGCAGCGCGTCGGCATCGGTGAGCACCCCCACCAGCGCGGCCAGGCCCGTGAGCATCTCCACCACCGGCGGCCGCACGCGGTCCGCCTCGCGGTACGCGACGACCAAAGCCCCCCAGGGCTGGCCGGCCGCCAGGATGGGCAGGGCCAGCAGCGACTGCGAATGCCACTGGGCGCGAGGCGGGACGCGCTGCATGACGATGGGCCGCGTCCCGGAAAACAGCCGTTCGCCCAACTCCAGGTCCTCCGCCGGAAAGCGGTCGGGCCGGGTGATGCCCTGGGAAGCCAGCCAGCGCCATTCCACCCGATCCGAGTCCCGAATGCGCTGCAGGAGTCCCACCATATCCGCGCCGCTGGCCTGCGCGGCCAAGGTGACCAGCGCCTCGGCGGCGCCCTCGCCTCGGCGCATCCCCCGCGAGGCGAAGCGCAATAGACGCACCAGCGAGGACACGATCACCTCGGGGGGCTGCGTCTTCTGCGTCGCGAGCGGCGGCAGGGCGATGGCCGGCTCCGGGTGCGGCTCCCAGTCCGGTCGTCCCAACAAATAGCCTTGGGCCAGCTCAATGCCCAGCTCGCGCAGCGTGTTGAGCTCGGCCGGCGTCTCCACCCCCTCGGCGATGAGTTGAATGCCGTTCATGCGGGCGAATCGGGCCGTGGCGTCCACTAAACTAAACTTCACGGGGTCCACATCAATGTGGCGCACCAGCGCCAGGTCAATCTTGGCAAAATCCGGCCGCACTTCGACCAGGCGCGTCAGGCTGGAGTACCCCGCCCCCACATCGTCCACCGCAATCCGGTAGCCGTGGCGGCGAAGCCGTGAGAGCCAGCGGCCCAAATCCGGGCCCGCCGTGGTTTCCTCCAGCAGTTCCAGCACCAAGAGTCGGGGCGGCACATGGGTTTGGTTCAGCAGCCAATCCGTCACGAGCGGCAGCGAGATCGGGAGCACATTCAGGAAGAGCGGGGTGTCCCGCGGGGGCCATGCCGCCAACTCCGACAGGATGCGGTCCAGGACAAACTGGTCCAGCGCGTCCGCTTCGCCGCTGGCCCGCGCCCACCGGAACAGCTCGTCCGGTCGAATGGGTTCCCCGGCCGCGGTCATGGGACGGGCCAGCGCTTCGTGACCGAACGCCTGGCCCCGCAACAGCGATACAATGGGCTGGAACGCGATGCGGAGGAGCCCCGGGTGAAAACGCGTCCAGACGGACCGGTTGTCGGGCTGTTCGCGCAACGGAGAATCCGTCGTGACCGCCTCCTTTCGCAACCAAACGGGGTCGCGACATCCCGGGAAGTCGCGAGAATATTGTCAGCATAAGCGGGCTCGGCGGGATCGCCAAGCCAGCGTGTCGAATTAAGGGGACCGCGGTTCCCAGGACTCGGAGGGATCCATGGTGTTGGTGGAGTGCGTGGCCAATTTCAGCGAGGGGCGCCGGCCCGAGGTGGTGGCCGCCATTGTCGAGGCGGCACGCGGTCCGGAGGTTCATGTGCTGGACGTGTCTGCCGACCAGGACCACCATCGCTTTGTGCTGACCCTGGCCGGGGAGGGCGAGGCGGTGGCCGCGGCCGCATGGCGCGCCGTGGCGGCGGCGGTCGCTCGCATCAACCTGACCCAGCACCGGGGGACGCACCCCCGCATCGGGGCGGCGGACGTTGTGCCGTTTGTCCCGTTGGGGGACACACCCATGGCCTATTGTGTGGGGCTGGCGGAGTCCCTCGGGGAGCGCATCGGGTCCGAGTTGGGGGTGCCGGTGTTTCTCTACGGCGACGCCGCCCGCCGGCCCATGCGGCGGGATCTGGCCCGCGTGCGCCGGGGAGAGTTTGAGGGCTTGACGGCGCGCATGCGCGAGCCGTCCGGGGCGCCGGACTTCGGACCCGCCGTCCCGCACCCGACCGCGGGGGCGGTGGCCGTGGGCGCCCGGCCCGCGCTGGTGGCGTTCAACGCCTGGCTCAGCACCGGCGACTGGGCGGTGGCCCATGCGGTGGCGCGGGCGGTGCGCGGCTCGAGCGGCGGCTTGGTGGGGGTGAAGGCGCTGGCTATGGACACCGCCACCCATGGTCAGATGCAGGTGTCCATGAACCTGGTGGACTTCCGGGCGACGCCCCTGCCGGCGGCGTTGGAGATGGTGCGGCGCGAGGCGGCGCGCTTTGGCGTGGCGGTGACGGAAACCGAAATCGTGGGCATGGTGCCGCTGGCCGCCCTGTTGGCGGCGGCGCAGTACTATCTCCAGGCGCATCGTTTCTCGACGGGCCAGGTGCTGGAGCTGGGGCTGCTCGACTGGGCCCGCCTGCAGCCCGCCGCGGGGGACCCGGACGCGCCCGGGACGGCGAGCGGAGGACCACGGGCATGACCGCATCGACGGGAGGGTCGGCGGACAGGGTGATCCGGCACATTGGCCAGCTGCTCACGATGGCGGGCGGGGCACGCGCCGAGTTTACGGCCGTGGCCGACGCGGCGCTGTGGATCGCGGGCGGCCGCGTGCGCTATGCAGGCGCGGACCGCGGCTTGCCGCCCGAGGCCGACGGCCCCGTGGTGGATGCCGGGGGACGGCTGGCCACGCCCGGGCTGGTGGATGCGCACACCCATCTCCTGTATGCCGGCCAGCGGGCCCAAGAGGTCGCGCTCCGCGCCAGGGGAGCGGGCTACCTGGAGATGCTCGAGGCCGGTGGAGGCATTTTGGCCACGGTGTCCGCCACCACCGCGGCGTCCGACCAGGACGTGCTGGCCGCCACGCGCCGGCGGCTCGGCGAGGCGCTGGCCGCAGGCACCACGACCCTGGAGCTGAAAACCGGCTACGGGCTCACGCCGACGGCCGAACTGCGCCTCCTCGGTCTGGCGGAGGTGCTCCGGGCCGAAGGGCCCCAGCGCCTGGTGCTCACCTTTCTCGGCGCCCACGCGTTGCCCACGTCCCACCGAGGGCACGCGGAGCGGTTTTTGGCGGAGATGGCCGCCGTGCACCCGGCGCTGGTCGGGCGGGCGGACTTCGTCGACATCTTTTTGGAGCCCGGTGTGTTTGAGGCCGCAGCGGCCGACGGCTATCTCGCCCGGGCCCAGCAGCAGGGGCTGGCCCTCAAGGTGCACGTGGATGAGCTTCAGGACGGTGGCGGGGCGGCGGTGGCCGCGCGGCGGGGCGCGGTGTCGGCCGACCACTGCGCCTACACCTCGCCCGCGGGCATCGCCGCGCTGAAGGCGGCGGGCACCGTGGCGGTGCTGCTGCCCGGCACGGCGGGCTATCTGCACCCGGAGCACATGGCCCCGGCGCGACAGTTTCTGGACCAAGGGGTGCCCATCGCGATTGCCTCCGATGGGAACCCCGGGTCGTCGCCCACCAGCTGCCTCGGCACGCTGTTGCCGTGGGCGGCGGCGTGGCTGCACCTGACACCCGACGAGGTGTGGACGGCGGTCACGCGGGGCGGGGCGGCGGCGCTGGGCCGGGACGACGTGGGACGGCTGGCCCCCGGCGCGTGGGGCGACCTCGTCGTATGGGACACCGACGACTATCGCGTACCGTGCCATCGGTACGGCACCAACCTCGTGCAGGAGGTGTACGTGGGCGGGCAGCGCGTCGTCGAGCGCCGTTAGGCGGCTCGCTACAGCGAGATGGACGGAGTGCCCGACGCCACCACCTTCAGCGTGTCCCACATCCCGAGTTGTTCGTGTCCGGGCACGAGGCACGCAATCCGATACGTCCCGGCTTTCGTCGGCGTGAAGGTAAACGTAGCCGTCGATCCGGGAGCCACCCCCGTGGTCGCGTTGGGTACCTCGGCGCCGGGAAAGGCCAGCGTGGTGCTGTTGGCCGCATTGGTCACAATGGCGGCAGAGTGGGGCAGGAGCCCCTTGTTGCTCAGGGTGACGGTCACCTTCCACCCGGTGGGCACGGTGATGACCATGGCGCCCTTGCCCTCGCCGTTGTAGTTAAATCCCGACAAGGCACTGTTGTACCCGGCCACCAGCGTGATGGCCACGGTTTTCGCGGCCGCCTGGTAGCTTAGAAACTGGCTGGGCGTGGCCGCGCCGGTCGGGGGTGCCGTGGTTTTGGGCAGGAGGCCCAGCGCGGCCGTCTCCTGCGCCTTGCCATTGCGCCCATTGGCACTGAACAGGAACGCGGCCACATTGCTCGCCTGCTGCTTGGTCAGCGACCCCGGGTTCAGCTTGGGCATGTACTTGTAGATGAACTGAGCCAGCTGATTCTGGGTGGGGTTGAGCCCCGCTAAGCGAATGGACGAGGTGCTGCTGATGAGGGGCGGGTATAGGCCCGGCACCCCCAAGCCCGTAGCTCCGTGGCACACGGTGCAGGTGGTTTTGTACAGGGCGGCCCCCTGCACGATGCTGCCGGTCGGAAAACTTGGGGTGGAAAACGTAGGGGCCTGACCACACCCGGCCACCAGCAACCCGACCAGCAGCACTCCGCTGGCAATCGTCCCCCGCATGCGCACGCCCATTCCCCCTGCTGAGCACTGGATGGATCAGGTCACGACGCTACTTCTCAGGATCGGCACCGCCGGGGCGGCGTTCCGCTGCCGACATCTTCCTGAATTATAGTCACGCGAGAAATGGGCGGCAACCGCTTGGCCCCATATTCAGAAGGTCCGACGACGGTGCCTGTGGCCGGCTTGCGGGTCCGGCCGCGTGCCTGCCCCGGGGGGGGGGGGGCCGCCCGCCCCGCCTCTCCTGACGCCCCCCCCGTTGGGCGCGGCCTTTACCCCGCCTTCATCCGATCTTCACCTGACCATCACGTCAGCTTTGCCCAAGCTTCGCCGTCCGTCTATGGACCGCGGGTATCGTCGGCAGTGGTCCCGCCCGCCTGCAAGAAATTGGCCCTGGCGGTCTTGACCGGATGTTGCGGGGTTCGATCGACATCACCCCAAGGAGGCAGAGATCGCCGTGAGACAGGTGCGGAAAGTGGCAGGTGCGTTGGTGGGAGGCGTCGCCCTGGTGGCGGCGGGGTGCGGCAGCGCGGCCAGCCCCAGCCATTCCAGTCCCCAGGTGCTGGTGTTTTACTCCGCGCAGGGCTACGACCAAGCGGAAGCGACCGCGTTCCAGAAAGCAACCGGCATTAAGGTGGAACTGAGCGACATGTCCACCGGCCCGCTCCTGGCCAAGGTGGCCGCCGAAAAACAGAATCCCCAGTGGGACGTGATCTGGTTCGACGGCAACGGTCCCATGTCGAGCCTGGCTCAGTCGGGTCAGCTGCTGACCGGGTACAGTCCTGCCAACCTGAGCCACTACAACGCACTGGGACGATCGCTGCTCCCGGGCAGCCACGCGTACTTTCCGACTGGGGTGACGGCGGCGGGCGCCATTGTCTACAACACGAAGCTGGTGTCGGCCAGCCAGGCGCCCAAGACGTGGAGCGATCTCTTAAAGCCCGAGTTCAAAAATGCCGTAGGGATGAACAATCCGGCCGTGTCCGGGCCCACGTACCCCCTCATTGCCGGGTTGTTCCAACAGATGGGGGTTTCAAAGGGGCAGCAGTTCTTCACCAACCTCCACAACAACGGCCTCAAGATTTACGACACCAACGGGGTGACCTTGCAGGCGCTTTTGGACGGCAGCATCAAGGCCGCGATGTTCCAGGACTCGGCCGAGTTGGGGGCACAGTTGGCCAAGGACCCCGTCAAGGTGGTGTATCCTCCTTCCGGCGTGACCACGCTCCCGAGTGACATCGCCATCAACGCTAAAGCGCCCGACATGAAGGCGGCCAAGGAATTTGTCAACTTTGTGCTGAGCCGCACGGGCCAGAAGACGATGCAGGACATCCAGGCCGCGGGATCGGACTCGCTGTTTCAGCCCGTCACCAACGAGGTGCAGCCCCTGGTCAGTCGGTCCGGGGTCAAGTGGCACGTGGTCAATCCGGTGTGGGCGGGTGCCCATGAGACCACGTGGACCACCTGGTTTGAAAACAACGTGGTCCGCTGAGGCCGGATGAGTATGGACAGTCCAAACCCGCGCGGGTCGGACCCTCACCACGTGGCGAAGGGTTCCGGCGAGCGATCACCGGCTCGCCGGAACCGCCTTTCCCTCCGAATCGGGGAAGGCGGCCTCTCGCTGGCCGCGGCCCTGATCGTGGTGGGACTGGTGGTGCTGCCGTTGTTGGTACTGCTCGTGCAGGCCATCGCGCCGAATGCCTTCAACACGCCGCCCAGCCTTCAGCTGTCGCTCGCTGGCCTCGAAAGTCTGTTTACGGATCCGTACACCCTGACGTCGGGTCTGGATTCCCTACTGCTGGCCGCGGCCACCGCCGTGCTGGCCTCGGCCATTGGGGTCTTGGTCGCGTATTTTCTGGCGTTGACCGACATCCCGGCGAAGGGCGTGCTGTGGGGCGTGGTGTGGCTCATCCTAATTGCGCCATCGTTCCTGCTGGCGCAGGGCTGGGAGCTCCTGCTGGCCCCGGGCGGTCTCACCCACGCCCTGTTGGGTGGGGCCCTGACCCGGACGCTGTTGTCCCCGGCCGGCGTGATGCTGGTGCTGGCGTTGAAGCTGTTCCCGTTCTCCACCATCGCGGTGTCGTCGGCCTTCGAGGGATTGGGACAGGATGTGGTGCATGCCGGCCGCCTCTCGGGGGCGCGATCCACGATGGTGTGGCGCCGGATCCTGTTGCCGCTCCTCCTCCCCGCTATCCTGGCGGGCGGTCTCATCGTGTTCGCCGAAGTACTGAGTGATTTCGGCATCGCGGCGACGTTGGCGCAGACGGCCAACTTTCCGCTCGCCACCTTTGCCATCTATGCGGCGCTGGAGCAGTTCCCCGTGAATTTCTCCCAGGCCGCGGCCACGTCGCTGCTGCTGGTGGCGGCGGTCACGATAGCGCAGGGAATTCAACGCCGTGTGAGCGGCCGCCGTTCGTACGTCACGCGGTGGGGAGGCAACCAGACCCTGGTGCCGGTAGCCCTGGGTCGGCGACGCGGGTGGCTGTTTGGCGGCATGCTGGCGTTTTTCGCGGTGGCATTCGGGATCCCGGCCGGCACCACCGTGCTGGCCAGCTTCATTCCCAGCGGGGCCGGGGGGCTCGTCACCTCGGGCCACTTCACGCTGGCCAACTATCAGGCGGCGTGGCGGGTCCCTTACGGTGCCGCATCCTTCGGGGTGTCGCTGGAATACGGACTGGTGGCCGCGACCCTCGGGATGCTGGCCACGCTGATCATTGCGCTGGCCTGGCGTCGACGCTCCACCTGGCTCACGGGCACGCTGCAGGTGTTTCTCACCACCGCCATCGCGCTACCCGGCATCGTGCTGGGGGCCGGATACATTTTCCTCTGGAATGCCCCCGGGGTCCAGACCCTTGGCCTGTACGGCACGCCCGTGGTGCTCGGGCTGGCGTACATCGCCGGAGGACTTCCCTACGCGGTGCGCGTGGTCAGCGGTGCCATCGCCCAGGTGCCGGGCGGCGCCGTGGACGCGGCCCGGCTGTCGGGCGCACGGCTGGTCGCGCAGCTCCGGTTTATCATTGTCCCCATGCTGCAGGACACATGGCTGCGGGTGTGGCTCATGCTGTTCACCGGGGTTCTGTTTGAACTACCCGTGTCTCAGCTGCTATACCCGCCCGGGGAGCCCACCCTGGCCGTGTCCATCGTCCATCAGTTCAATGGCCAGCGGTTCGGCTTGGGCGCGGCGTTGACGGTTCTGTCCACGGCGTCGGCCGGTGTGGCAGCTCTGGGGCTGTCCTACGGGATCGCGCGGCTCGCGCGCCGCACGCGGACGGCGTCGGTCCGGGCTCCACGTGTCGCGCAGGAGGGGGAAGCACCATGAGTCTCGTCATTCGGAATCTCGTGTGCCACTACGGCACAACGCTGGCGCTGCGCGACCTCACCCTCGAGGTGGCTGAGGGTGAACTGCTGGTGCTGCTCGGCCCGTCTGGCAGCGGCAAGACGACCCTGCTCTCGCTGTTGGCCGGCATCCTGGCTCCCAGCGAGGGAGAGATTCGCGTGGGTGACCAGGTTCTGTCCCGTCCGGGTTTCGTCAGGCCGCCGGAGGACCGCCACATCGGCTTTGTGTTCCAGGATTTCGCGCTGTGGCCACACATGACCGTGGGGGAAACCATCGAGTTTCCCCTCCGCATGCGGCGCATGCCGAGGGAGGCGCGCCGGAACCGGGTCGCGGAAGTGTTGTCACTGGTCCACCTGGAGCCATATGGGGCGCGCTACCCGCATGAGCTGTCGGGCGGCCAGCGCCAGCGCGTGGCCATCGCCAGGGCGCTCGCGCCGCGTCCGAGCCTCGTGCTGCTGGATGAGCCCATGTCCAACCTGGACGCCAAGCTCCGCGAGCAGATGCGCATCGAGCTGGCCGATGTGTTGCGCCACGAGGGAGTCACGGCCCTGTATGTGACCCACGACCGCCTGGAGGCGCTGGCCCTGGCCGACCGCATCGCCATCATCGATGAGGGGCGCTTGGTCCAGCTGGCGCCCCCCGACACCATCTACCGCACGCCCGCCACGGTATTTGCCGCGGGGTTCGTGGGACCGGCGGCGCTCATCCCCGCGCGGGTGACGCGGGCGGGCGAGGGGTGGGCCGAGATCGCGTGCGAGGGGGGGCTGCGGGCTTCCGTACCCGGCCGGGTCCACAGGGCGGGCGCGGCGGTCACCTGGCTCATTCGACCCGAGCACCTCCGCGTGCGACCGGACGAAACGGCGTGGGGCGGCGACGTGGTCCTGCCTGGCCGGGTGAAAAGCTCAACCTACGCGGGCAGCCACTGGCAGCTGGAGGTCGAACTGGCATCAGCTGGGGTGGTGATGTGCCACCACGACCAGCCGCTCCCGCGCGGCCAAGCGGTGCAGCTCGGCGTCAATGCGGCCCATACCTGGCTGATCGACGAAGCTGCGGCTCCAGGGGCTGAGCCCGCGGACCCTGGCGAGGCCACCGTCGGCACTCCGGCGGCGCAAGCGTCACATTGAGGGGGTGCCCGCCCGGAGAGGTCCCGTGGGTGCGTCTGGCATTCGTAGAAAATCTGCGCGACCGCCCAGCGCTCGCGATCGAGCCCCGCTAACTCGTCGGCGGGGGCCCCGGCCGGGTCCAGCCCGGTGGTTAGCAGGCGATGAGCGGGCGGCGGCGGGCGGTCCGGGTCGGAGACAGGCGGCTGCGGTAGCACCCATCCGCACGCGTCCCGGACGGGCACGCGCAGATCCTGGCGGACCCGCCACACCAGCGCGGCGACGAGGGCGGCCTGCTACCCCTGCGCTTCCCACGCCACGCCATCGGCCACGTAGCGCATGACCTCCTCGTAGCTGGCTTCGCTGTGGAGCGCCCAGGCCAATATGTAGTAGACCACCACTCGGGCCGGCAAGCGCCGGGGCCCTTGCCGGCCGGGCGCCGCCACCACGGCGTCTACGACCGCCGGCGGCGCCGTCTGCATCAGGACGCCCCACGCGATGCGATCCGTCAACCGGGCGCCGGGGGTTGGCTGGCGCCAGCCGCTCCGCGGGGGAGCGCGCCGGATTCGAGGCTCCGGCGCAGCGGCGCTGTTCTCCGGACGGCGCGCCGGCGAGCCACGGAGGGCTTTCGACGACGCTTCGAGACCTGGCCCGCTTCGGGGGGCCGCTCACCCCGAGTGCGGTGCGCGTGTCCGGATCCGAAAGCATCAGCGCGGCCCATTTGGGGACGGGGGTCACCAGCCACTGCATCGCGCGAGCCTAAACCACCCGCCCGACGATATGGTCGCCGCCTACGGCCGAAAGCTCTCGCCGGCGAGCCGCCCGCGGAACTTCGTCATGAAGGACGGCGATGTTTTCAAGGGCGGCTTTGGCGACCGGGACCACGCGTGGCGGCGGCGCATGCCGGCCCGCAAAATCGGGGACCCCACGATCCTCCGCCTCATCCGCCAGTGGCTGACGGCGGGGATCGGGGACCCGGGGACCGTCACGCGCCCGGAGGCCGGGACGCCCCCAGGGGGCCCGCTCTCCCCGGCGCGGGCGAATGTGTACCGGCACTACGTCCACGCCCCGCGGGACCAGCAACCGACGCTGGCCGCGAAACCCCGCGGGTTCTGCCCGTACTTCGGGCTCCGCCGGGGCTATCCCGCCTTAGCCAAGGTGCGGTACCAGGTCCTGCGGTACGGGCAGTGGACCCTGCGGCGGCGGAGCCAGAGGAGTCGGGTGGGTGAACCAGCGTCCCTGGTTCACGCTGCCCGCGCCCCGGGTGCTCCATCCGGAGGTGTAACAGCGAGAAATCGGGGAGCCGGATGCGTGAATGGCGCACGTCCGGTTCTGCGGGGGGTACGGGCACCAGGCGACCAGGCCGGTTCACCGAAGGCACTGGCCCGAAAGGGCCCGCCCCCGCTATGGGTGCTATGGCTACCGACGCCGAGGCCCGTATCCCCCCGACCAACAGCACCCCGGTCAGCAGGGCGGCCCCAAATGGCCCCCAGCAGCAGGGCGTGCGGCACCGTGGCGATGTCGGCCCACGGAAATACTCCCCGGATGGTGAAGCAGATGATTAAGGGGCCGCTTCTGAACATCAGGTTGTAAAGCGCCTCCCCTACGCCCGATGCCACCATTCGGGGCACATAGGGGGCGGGCCGTGCCATCTCCAGCGCCACCGACCCGGTGCGGATCTGATGGCGGATGTCGAGGCCAGACGGGAGGAACACGCTCACCCAGAGCACAGCCTGACTGAGAGCGATGTAGCTCTCCATCTCCTGGGCGGGGAAAGGCCCGAGCGTCCGGCCCTGGGTGGCCGCATGCCGCAGCGCGATGTATACGAGGCCAAGCAGGCAGCTCCCGGCACTGTTCGCCATGAGGGCTCCCAGATAGGCCAGGTGCTTGAGGAAGGCCGCGCGAGCCACAGCAAACCAGGTGCTCATGGTTTTCCCTCCGGGCTGAGGCGCCAAGGAACCGCGATTCAACCAGCGCGGCGGTGCGCGCGCAAGACCGCTCGGCCCATCACGGCCATCCTCGTTTCCCGCGGGCCATGGACGCTATGGCAATCACCATGGGTTGCCTCCATGGCCCGCCGGTCCCCTATAATACCGCCATGGACAATAAGCGAGCGGGAATTCTCCGCAGGGTTGACTGCGTGACGGTGCCCGTGCCGGATTTGGAGACGGGCATCGCCTTTTACAGCGGAGGGCTGGGCCATCAGCTCAGTTGGCGGAATGACGAGATCGGCCAGGCCGGACTCAAAACGCCCGATTCAGCCACGGAGATCGTCCTCACCACCGAGCACGCGTACGAGCCGGGGTGGCTTGTCGAGTCGATCGACGCCGCGGTTCCAGGGTTCACCGCAAATGGCGGCCACGTCCTACATGAGGCGGAGGACATCGCCGTCGGGCGCGTGGCCGTCGTTGAGGACCCCTTCGGCAATAGCCTGGTGTTGCTGGAACTCAGCAGGGGCCTCTACTCCACGGACCCTGATGGCCGTGTGACCGGGGTCACGGCGACCGGCCATACGGGGAACCGGGACATGGACACCGGCGCCGGGACGAGCGGGGTGCGCTTACACTGAGCAGCCGCTGAGGTGACCGGTGCCCGCCCGATCCCCATCGGGCCGTGCCCCCACGAGCCCCGGCGGGCTGCAGACTCAATAACGAACCGTCTCCCCGCCCGGCTGCGAGCGGCCTGGCGGCACCGGACACCGCCACCACTCGGCTTGGGCTGCCCTATGCGCGGGTCGGGCCGCCGGGCGCTTCGTGCGGTCCATCCCGTCGCGGGCCAGGATGCCCATGAACAGCAGGTCAGCGTGCACGCCATGGCCCCTGCGGCCGTCCCGCCTTCTGGGTTTTGGGTCCGGTAGGCTGGTGCCCGTGGCGTTTGATACCATGCAGGTCAAGGTGACCGGGAGGTGCCGTGCGGACCCACGGGAGCGGCAGATGGCTCGGCAGTGGCCAGAATGCGCTACATCGCTGCCTGTTGGACGAAGGACCGACCCCCGGTTCAGGAGGAGGGAGCATCATGAAGAATCCCTGGGACAACCGCGAGCGGCTCGAACGGCTGCTGACCCCCCGGCGTGAACGTTGGTTTCCGCGCGCCCCGATTCTTTTGGCGCTGGGGCTGGGGGAGGGCATGGCCGTGGCCGATGTGGGCGCCGGCGCCGGCTATCTGGTGGAGGAGCTGGCGCTGGCGGTCGGCCTCGCCGGGCGGGTGTGGGCCGTGGATCCGAGTCCCCAGGCCCGGGCGCTTCTGACCGAGCGGTTTCAGGATCAGGCGCATCGCCAGGTGGCCGTGTGTGACGGCAGCGCTGCCGCCACGGGGCTTGCGGACCGGTCGGCGGACGGCATGGTCTGGATGGCCATCTATCATGAGCTGCTGCACGTGGCCCCCGACGGCGGGGAGCTCCGTCGGAGCTTCGCTGAGGCGCGGCGCGTGTTGAAGCCGGGCGGTCGGCTGGTCATCGGCGACTGGCGGCCGGTGCCGACCGAGGTGGGTCCGCCGATCGGTGAGCGGGTGGACCCTGCCGCCGCAGCCGACCACGTGGTGGCGGCCGGATTCACGGTGGTGTCGTCCACCAACCTGAGTGAGGCGGTGTGGCTGCTAACGGTCACGGCCCCTGAAGAAGAGCCGCAGTGACGGCCGTGGGCGTCGGTCGCGTGTGGGGGGTGGGCGTGGATGCTGTGGACGTGGCGCGCTTTCAGGCCGCGGCGGAACGCCGGCCTCGTCTGGTGACGCACCTGTTTGACGACGAAGAGGTGCAGTACGCGGGGGAGGGACGCAATCGGTGGGAGCGGCTGGCGGCGCGCTTTGCCGCCAAAGAGGCCATCGTCAAGGCCGCTGGGGGATTTCGGGGATCCGCGTGGCGCCAGATCGTGGTGGGGGGCCGCCTGAATCAGCCCCCGCCGGTGGCGGTCGGCGGTCCTTTGGGCGAGTGGATCGAGGCCCACCACCTCGTGGTTCTGGTGTCCCTGACCCATGAGCGCGCCGTCGCCATCGCGGTGGCGCTGTTGCAGACCGCAACAGGGGAGCCGTAGCATGCACGTACCGGTGTGGACCGCTGAAGAAGCACGGGCGGCGGATGCGGCCGCCGCCGCACTGGGGATCGACGGAGCCTGGCTGATGGAGGCGGCGGGCGCTTGTGTGGCACGCCGCGTGCGATCGTGGGGGGCCACGCGTCCCCTGATTCTCGTGGGACCCGGCCAGAATGGCGGCGATGGCTTGGTTGCGGCGCGCCGTCTGGCGCTGGCGGGGGTGGCCACCCGCGTCTTCATGCCGGCGGCCCCGCGGTTTGCCGGGGCCGCCGGGGTCGTGGCCAGCGCTTGGGCCGCCGGGGCGCAACGCGTGGCGGAGGATGACCCCGCGGATGCGCTGGCCGCGTCAGACCTGGTGGTGGACGCAGTGCTGGGCACCGGGCAGAATCGGGCGCTGGGACCACCCTGGTCCACCCTGTGGCCCCACTTGGCCGCCTCCCGGGTCTTGGCTGTGGACCTGCCCACCGGGGTAGAGGCGGATACGGGCCGGTGCTGGACCGACGGGCCGGTCATGGTGGAAACCATCGCGGTCGGCGCGCTGAAGCCCGCGCATCTGCTGGAGCCGGCGGCGTCACGGGTGGGACGCTTGACGGTGGCTGACATCGGGTTGCCGAGGCAGATCGGCGCGCGCTTTCGACTGGACCGGCCGGAGGAACGCCCCCGGGAGCGGGATGCGGGGGCGGACAAGTATGCCCGAGGCACCCTGGTGGTGGTGGGAGGCTCCGCCCAGTACACCGGCGCCCCCGGCCTGGCGGCGGGCGGGGGGATGCGGGCCGGCATGGGGTACGTGGAAATTTGGTGCGCCGCCGCCGGGGCGGAGCGCATTCGCTTTCTTCCCGCCGTGGTGCGGGTGCTGCCGGAGCGCGAGGGGGCGCTGACGCTGGACGAGGCCGCGGCACGCGCCCTGGCGCGTGCGCGTGCGGTCGTCCTGGGCCCCGGGGGCACACTCGCGCCGTCGTTGGTGGAGGCCGTGCGGGCCACTGGACTGCCGGCGGTGGTGGACGCGGGGGCC
>JAJYPH010000036.1:819-22372 GCA_021795575.1 Bacillota bacterium | reverse complement strand
TCCCCGTGCCCGATGCGGTGGCGTCGCACGTTTACTACGGCGCCGCCCCAGATGAGTTTGTGGCGGCCTGCCGTCAGGCCCGCGACGACTGGCGCGCGGGGCGGCACCGGCCCTGGTCGCCTGGGGTGCGGGCCCTGCTGGAGGAGCGCAGCTGGCGCCGCCGGGCGGCCGCCATCTGGGAGCGGGCGCTGGCCCGGATGGCGTAGGCGTGGCGTTGGTGCTGGTGGTCGGCGCGGGGTTTTCCGGGGCGGTGGCGGCCCGACAGCTGGCGGACGCCGGCCACCGCGTCGTGCTGGCGGAACGGCGCGGCCACCTCGGGGGCAACGCCTATGACGAGCGCGACGCGGCCGGCGTCTTGGTGCATCGCTACGGGCCACACATTTTCCACACGAATGCCCCGCGGGTGTGGGACTACCTGTCCCGGTTCACGGCGTGGCGGCCGTACGAGCACCGTGTGCGGGCGTGCGTCGACGGCCAGCTCCTCCCGCTGCCCATCAACCGGACCACCATCAATCGGCTGTACGGCTGGAATCTCTCGGAAGAGGACGTGCGACGGTACCTGCAGCGCGTTCGCGTTGACCGTCAGCCGCTGCGCACCAGCGAGGACGTCGTCCTGAGCCGCGTCGGGGAGGACCTGGCGGACCGGTTCTTTCGCGGCTACACCTGGAAGCAGTGGCACCGTGAGCTTCGTGACCTGGGCCCCGGCGTGGCCGGACGCATCCCGGTGCGGGTGACCGACGACGACCGCTACTTCGAGGACCAGTACCAGGCCATGCCTCGGGACGGATATGCGGCGCTGTTCAGCCGCCTGGTGGACCATCCGGCCATTGCCCTGCGCCTGGGCGTGGAGGGTCTGGCCCTGGCCGAACGCCGCCAGGCCGCACTGGTGGTGTACAGTGGGCCCCTCGACGCGTACTTTGGCCACGCGTTGGGTCGGCTGCCGTACCGGTCGATTCGGTTCGAACACCAGCATCTGCCGGGCGTCCCGCGGGTGCAGGCGGTGGCCACCGTCAACTACCCCGGGCCCGAGCCGTACACGCGCATCACCGAGTTCAAGCACCTCACCGGGCAGCGGCACTCGGGCACATCCATCGTGCGAGAGTACCCGACCGACGCGGGGGACCCGTACTACCCCGTGCCGGGCCCGGAAAGCGACCACTTGGCGCACCGTTATCGAGAGTTGGCGGCCCGCGAGTCCGGGGTCGTCTTTTTGGGCCGGCTCGCGCAGTATCGCTACCTCAACATGGATCAGGCGGTGGCGGCCGCGCTGGTGGCGTCCGCGCGGCTGGTGAGGGATCTGGGGTGAGATCCCCCGCAGCCCGTTGGCGCGAGGCCGCCGACGGGGTACCCTGAGACGAACCCGAGGCAGGAAGAGGTGGACCGCATGCAGGAAGTGCGACCGCGCATCGGCGTGACGCTTGGGGATCCAGCCGGCATTGGCCCGGAGATCGTCGTGCGCGCGCTCATGGACGAGGAGCTCGTCGAGCAGCTGGTGCCGGTGCTGTTTGGCAATCCCGCGGTCCTGGCCCGTGCTCAGGGTGTGGTGGGGGCGAAGCTCCGGATCGTGGAGCGGGCTCGTCCTGAAGACGCCGAGGGTATCGCTGGCACGCTGGACCTGGTGGTGACGTCGTCCCGCGCCGCCCCGCCCGCGTTCGGGGTGGTATCGGCGGCGGGGGGCGAGGAGGCCGGCCGCGCCATTGTGGCCGCCGTCCGGGCGGCCCAGGCGGGTGTCATTGACGGCATCACGACGGCGCCCCTGAACAAAGAAGCGCTCAAGCTGGGTGGCTACGCCTATCCGGGCCACACGGAGATGCTGACTGAGCTGTTTGGCAGCGCCGGGGTTTACACCATGTTTGTCACCGGCAAGCTTTACATCTTCTTTCTCACACGGCACCACCCGCTCCGGGCGGTGCCGGACCTCATCACGGAGGATCGGGTGTATGACGGGTTGGCCCAGTGCGTGGCGTTCCTAAAGGAACTGGGCTTTGCCGAGCCGACGCTGGCCTTGGCTGCCCTAAATCCTCATGGCGGGGAAAATGGCCTTTTGGGCCAGGAGGAACACGACGTCCTGGGACCTGCTGTCGCCCGCGCGCGGCGGGCCGGGCTCCCGGTGGAGGGCCCGGTGCCCGCCGACGCGGTGTTTTTCCAGGCGCGGGCCGGCCGCTACACCGGCGTCCTGTCGCTGTACCACGATCAGGGGCACATCGCCGCCAAAACGCTGGACTTCTATGGGACGGTGAGCGTCACCCTGGGGTTGCCGGTGATCCGCACGTCGGTGGACCACGGCACCGCTTTTGATATTGCGGGCCAGGGCGTGGCCGAGGCGCGCGGGCAGGTGGCAGCGCTGGAGACCGCGGCGCGCCTCACGCGCCAGCGGCAGACGCGCGCGGCGGGCAGAGGCCACCCATGATCGGGGAGCCGCCGCGCTACCAGCGGGACAGGCCGGGGGGGTATCAGATCAGCACGGATCCGAGCCGGATGGAGCCGCTCGGGGTCTCGCCTTCCTGCACCGCCAATCTGACTGGGCCCGCGGGATCCCCTACGACGTGGTGGTGCGGACGCTGGCGGCCTCACTCAACTTTGGGTTGTTTTCGCCCGACGACGAGCAGGTGGGCCTGGCTCGAGTCGTCACCGACTTTGGGCAGTTGGGCTACCTGTGCGACGTGTACGTGCTGCCGGAACACCGCGGGCGCGGCCTGGGCCGCGCCCTGGTGATGGCGGTGCTGGCACATCCGGCGCTCAGGCCACGGCGCCGCATCGCGCTGGACACGGCCAGCCCGGGGTTTTACGAGCCCTTGGGGTTTCGCGCGCTGGACAATCCCGCGCATCATCTGGAGCGGCGGCAATCCGCCGAGACGCTCTGGCCGGCCCCACCCGGAGCCGCCGACGACGACGCACGAGGCACTCCCAAAGTCGACGCCTAGGCCACGGCTGTCCGCCCGTGGAACGGGTCGCCGATGACGGATTCGCCCAACCCATGGTCGCCACCCAGGGGGCCGGCTTCGCTCTCATCCCCCGGTCCCGTGGAACGGTCCGCGGCCGGGACCGGAGCGGGCAGGCGGGACGTCCGAGTCCTGCCTGCGATTACCCGCCTGCTTTGCGGTCGCCACGCGCCGGCGGGTGACACGTCAAAGATTCTGCTTGACCTGCGGACCCCGTTTCGAAGATACTTAAGACGTTAAGTTATTTAGAAGTTGAGGTGTTGGGCATGAGCGCTGTTGAGGGCGACGCATCTCTTCTGGACACCTGGCTCCTGCTGATGGACCAGGTGCGGCCCCGCTACCTGACGCCCCCCGTTTCCGCTCCCGGGCTCACGATTCTTCGATGGCTGGCGCGGCGCGGCGCCGTGACGGTCTCCCATGTGGCCCAACTGGCCGGCGTGAGCCCGTCAGCCATCACGCAGGCCACTCGAAAGCTCGAACGGGAAGGGTACCTCGCACGGCGCCGCGATGAAGACGATCAACGCGTGGTGTGGATTGACCTCACCCAACGCGGCCGGCAGATGGTTGACGAGGTGAGGCACCTGCAGCGCCGTCGCTTGCGCGAGATCCTGTCGGTGCTGTCCGGGGAGGAGCGGGCCGAATTGGCGCGGCTCCTGGAACGCGTCGCCGATGGCCTCCCGGCCGGTGGCAGTGGAGGGGGGGTGGCGCATGTCGAGTGAGGAGACCCGTGGGTCGGCACCCGCCGCGTCGCCAGGGCGGTGGAAGTGGGTAGGCGCCGGAGCGGCGGGCTTGGTGCTCACGGCCGTGGCCGTTCGCCACTTCGCGCACCACCATCCCGGTGTGGCGGCGTCCGCCGCCACACCGACGGTGGACGTGCAAACCGTCACCCAAGGGACCCTCGTCCCGACCATCACGGTGGCTGGGCGCGTCGAGCCCTCGGCCACCGTGGGCTTGACGGTGCCCGTCGCCGGCACCATCACGGTGGCGGTGTCTGCCGGACAGGCGGTGCAATCGGGCCAGGTGCTGGCGACGGTGTCATCGCCTGCCCTGACGGCCGCCGTGATGTCGGCGACCGCCAACCTGTCCGCGCAAGAAGCCAAGCTTCAGCAAGCCACCACCCCTCTCACGGGCTTGCAGCAACGGGCCGCGGAGGCTGACGTCACACTGGCCGAGAGCCAGTTGGCCACAGCCCAACGTGCGCTGGCGACGGCGGACAGCCCCTCCGGGCCCTACGCGAGCGCCGTCCAAGCTGCGCAGTCCGGGGTCACCTACGTGGAGTCCGCCGCCAGTCCCCAGTCCGTGGCGGTCGCCGCCGACTCCGCGGCGTGGGAGGCCGCCGAGCAGGCTTTCACCCAAGCCGAAGCCAGCGGTGCGTCCGCGTCGGCCTTGGCGGTGCTGTCTGGCGACGTAGTCCATGCGCACCTGGCGCTGGCGGGTGCGGAGTCATCCTACCGCCAAGCCGTGGCCGCCGACACACTGGCGGTCGCCAGCGCACGGGCGGCAGAGAGCTCGGCCCTGGACTCGCTTACGAACAATGTCGCCGCGGCCCAGGCGAATCTCCTGAAAGCCGAGGCCCAAATGGCGACCGCCACCGCCACGGCCAGTGGATCCGTGCTGGCGGCTTTGCAGCAGGGGGTGGCCGCCGCGAGCGCGGGGGTGCAATCCGCGATGGCGCTGGCGGCCAGCGCCACGCTGCGGGCACCATTTCAAGGCACGGTGATGGCCGTCGATGTGCCCTCCGGATCCGAAATTGGGCCAACATCGGTGCTCATCACCTTTGACGCGACCAGCGAGCAGTTCGTCGGGCTCTTGGGCGCTACAGCGGCGCGGGCGGCCTACGTCGGTCGGGAGGCGCGGGTCGCGGATGGTGCGGCCGCCTGGAGCGGCACCGTCACAACCGTCCTCTCGTCGCCCAACACACCCGGTTTAGACGAAGTGGTGGTGACGGTGCCCGCGCTGGCTTCCGGCAGCCCCAGCGAACCGGCGACAGCCCAGGTGTCGCTGCCGTCGGTGGCGGGCATTCTGGTGCCGGAATCGGCGCTGGGACGCGACGGGACGGGCGTGTTCGTCGACCAAGTCCTGCGGGATCGGATTCGCCGCACTCCGGTGACGGTATCGGGTGCCGAGGGAGACGAGGCCGTGGTGCAGGGCATTGCTGACGGCTCAACCATCGTAAGCCAGGATGCCGCCCTGTGGCTGAACGGAGAGCGGCTGAGCCCAGCGCGGGGGCGGTCATGAACCTGACGGCCCTGGCGCTGCGCCGGCCCGTAACGGTGGTGATGGCCATCGTGGGGCTGGCGCTCATCGGCATCGTTTCGTATCTGAACTTGCCCGTTCGCCAATATCCCAACGTCAGCTTTCCCGTCGTGCAGGTTCGTCTATTGTATCCCGGTGCTGACCCCACTGATGTCCTGAATCAGGTGGGGATTCCGGTCGAAAATGCTCTGGCGACCATTCCCGGCTTGTCGACCATGACCGCCACGGCCCTCACCGGGCAGGAGCGCATCACGCTGCAATTGGTGACCGGGACCAACGTATCAGCGGCGGCCGCCGATGCGACGGCCGCTGTCCAGCAGATCCAGAGCACACTGCCCGCTGGGGTGTCGATGCCGGAAATCATCCAAGCCAACCCGCTCGCCCTCCCCATTATGGAGCTGGGGGTCACGGGGTCGTCGTCTGGAGCGGCGGCCCAGTGGACGGCGAACACGCTGGTGCCTCGTGTGGAGGAACTGCCGGGCGTGGGCTTCGTGGACGTCACTGGATCGCCGTCCCCGCAGGTGTCGGTCGGCGTGCACCCGGCCATGCTCGAATCCCTCGGGCTCACGCTGGCCCAGGTTGACCAGGCGATCGCTGCCAACAATGCCACCGGTCCCGCCGGCGCGCTCATCCAAGGGGGAACGTCCTACCAGATTAGATCCCTCGGCCGGTACGCCTCCCTGGCCGCGTTGGCCAATACCCCTGTCGCGCTCAAGGACCCTAGCGGAAATGGCCAGGCCCCGCTGCCGGTTCCCCTGTCTGCGGTGGCCTCCATCACCAACGGGATCGCGCCGCCCACATCCATCACCGAGATCAACGGCACGCCGGCGGTGGGCGTGTCGGTGACCCAGCAGTCCAGTGCCAACAGCCTGGCCGTGGCCAACGAGATCACCCGCCTGCTGCATACGGTGAGCCCACCACCCGGCCTGCACGTGGCGGTGGTGACCGACGCGACGCGCTACACCCGGGCCGCCCTGACGTCGGTGCAGGAAGATCTGCTGCTGGCGATCTTGTTTGCCGGATTGATCCTGCAGGCGTTCCTGCACCGGGTGAAGCACACGGCAATTATCATGCTGGCCATTCCGACGTCGCTGTTGGCCACCTTTGCCGTCATGGCGATCCTCGGATTCAGTCTCGATCTCATTTCGTTAATGGCGCTCTCTCTGCTTATAGGAATTTTGGTTGATGACTCGATCGTCGTGCTGGAAAACATCCATCGACATCGGGTGATGGGCAAATCGTCGAATGACGCGGCGTATGCGGGGCGGATGGAGATTGGCGCGGCGGCCGTGGCCATCACCCTGACAGACGTGGTGGTTTACGGGCCGATGGCCATTGTACCGGGCAATGTCGGGCAGATTTTCCGTGAATTTGGTCTCACGATTGTTGCGGCCACCTTGTTCTCGCTCCTCATCTCTTTTACCCTGACCCCCATGTTAGCCTCTCGGTGGATGACGGAGGGGGGCGATGCCCCAACGCCGTTCAGCCGGAGTTGGAATCGGACGTTCGAGAGACTCCGCACCTTGTATGGAAGGGTCCTCGGATGGGCTCTGGCCAACCGGGGCTGGACGGTGGCCCTGGCGGGCGTGACGTTGGCGGGCGCCGTCGCGCTGATTCCCCTGGGCATTGTGGGCACGGCCTTCATCCCGGCTGAAGACACGGGACTTTTCACCATCAACGTCACGCTGCCCCCCGGCACGCCCGTGGCGCGCACCAGCCAGGTCCTCACGGGGCTTGCCCAAAGTGTGCGTGGCCTTGCCGGCGTCACGTCGACATTCCAGGTGGCGGGGCTGATCGGGCAGGCCAATGTGGGCCGCATCGATGTGTCGCTCGCCGGCCGATCCGGCCGCCCCTCGATTTTCGTCGTCGAGGCCGAGACACAGGCCATCGCATCCCGGATCCCCGACCTGGCGGTGTCGCTGGCCACCGCGAACCCCCTGCTACCCGGCGACCAGCCGCCGGTATCGGTGTCCATCGCCGGTCCGGCGGAGACGCGGGTCGATGCGCTGGCGACCGCCTTGAGCCAGCGGTTGGCTCGACTGCCGCAACTGCAGAACGTGTCCAACGCTGCGCCGGTGGGGTTGCCGCAGATTGGATTCACGGTCAACCGCGCCGAGGCGGCGGCCAGCAGTGTCACGACCGAGGCCATCGACGGGACGCTGGCGGGCAGTGTGGCCGGGACGATGGTCTCCCAGTACCGGCCGGTTGGCGCCGTCCAACCGCTGCCGGTGGTGGTGGCGATGAGTGCCCCGGTGACGCTGGCGCGACTCGGCACGATGTCGGTGCCGGCCACCGGGGGCGGATCGGTGCCGCTGTCTGCGCTCGGTCAGTTCGGCTACGGCACGGCGCCCACAGTGATCCAGCAGACCAATCGCCAATACGCCGCCACCGTCACGGCGGATGTCAGCGGCACCACGGCGATTGGGCGCGCCGATCAGGCAGTGCACCGCGTACTGGCCGCCATGCCGCTGCCGGCGGGCTACCAGATCATCAAGGGGGGGCAGTCTCAGCAGAAGGCCGAGGCCTTTGGTCCCCTGTTCGAAGCACTGCTGTTGTCGGTGCTGCTGGTCTACATGTTGATGGCGGCGCTGTACGAGTCCTTGCGCCTGCCCCTCTCGGTTATGACCGCGGTCCCCTTTGCCGGGGCGGGCGCCCTGATGGCACTGGGCCTCACCGGCCAGACGCTGAACATCTTCTCGATCATTGGGCTCATCATGCTCATGGGGCTCGTAACCAAGAACGCCATCCTGATCGTCGACTACACGGAGACTTTGCGGAAGCGGGGCTTGTCACGGCGGGACGCGCTCATCGAAGCGGGGCAGACGCGGCTCCGCCCCATCCTGATGACCACGGCGACCATGGTCTTTGCCATGCTGCCTTTGGCCCTGGCACTGGGCGCCGGCAGCGCGGAGCGCTCGTCGATGGCGGTGGTGGTGATTGGGGGTCTTGTCGTCAGCACCGCGTTGACGCTGCTGGTCGTTCCGGTCCTGTACACCGTTTTCGATGGGGACCGTCGGCAAAGTCGTTCGGCGGAGTTCACTGCCGCGCGGGGTCCGAGCGTCGGAGCCTGACGCCTGCTGCCTACCACACGGCGGGTGTGGGCGAGGGACCGGGACGGATGCCGCGGGCGGCCCGGCTCGCCGTCCGGATGAAGGGGACGTTCCACGGCCTTGCATGGCCAGCGGAGCGCCGGCCGTGAGCCGACACGGGGGAACCCCCGCGTTCTGGACAGCGCCCGTTGCATTACACTTGGGGCATCAATTGCCGGGCGTGCGCTCGGGTGGAAGGCGGTTGGACATGGGACTCAGAGATCGGTGGCACCACGGGCTGGCGGCGGGCTTGGGCCTGCATCACGAAGACCCGGTCGTGCAGGAGCTGGCGGGACTCCGCCGCTTGGGCGAGATGGTATTCGAGTTGGACGACGAAATCAAGAACGCGCGCGCCAAAGCCCCGGAGCGCAGCTTTGTGCGCGCCGACGCCTACTATCTGGCGGCCGACGTGCTGGTCACGTTTGCGGACGCCTTTGTGCTGGATGCGTTCATGGATCCCGACCATCCGAATCATGTGCCGCACATCACGTTTCTGCAGGCGGCGCAGTTTTATCGGGCCGTTCCGGCCTTGGTGACGGCGGTGCGGCGGGAGGTGGCCTACGAAGGCAGTGGGGAAGCTCCGCTGCCCGTCTTGCCAGGACCTCGGCTAGAGGCGCCCGGCCGCTGCCCGGTCGAGCACTTGTTGGCCATGCGGCGCGCGGCCGAGAAGACGGAGGAGCTGTTGGGCACGCGCATCGAGCTGCTGCAGCGCGAGGGGGCGGACCCGGCGGCCATCAAAACCCCGGTCCTGATGATGACCGATGCGCGGACGGCCAAAGCCAGCGCCGACGCGGTGCTGGGCCTCCTGACGCACCACCAGCACGTGCCCGACGCACAGCACGAGGAAGCGGAGCGCATGTACTACGACGGGGTACTGCGGTCGTATCTGTATGCGGCGCAGGAGTTGTTTCTGCCAGGCATCACGAAGAAGGCGCCCCGCTCCGAGGACCCGCCCGAGGAGGAACCGGCGGCGGAGCAACGGCCCGTCACTCCCTTTCCCCACCAACACCAGGCAGGGGCCGGGATGGGCGGGATGCCCATGGGGTGGGGCGGCATGAATCCCATGGGCGGCTTTGGCGGCGGGGGCGGAGGACTCAGTTGGGGCTCGCTGCTGACCGCCGACCTGGCCGCCAACTTGGTGGGCGGGCTGATGGGTGGCATGTTTGGCGGGGGCATGGGCAGGTTTCGGTAGTCCCGTCGGGTCGAGCGCCACGCTGGCACACGGGACTTGAGCGGACGTGCTCGGCTCCGCATCGTCTACCGCCGGCCCGGATCTCGGGGCTCGGCCTACCGTGGTGCGGGTACACGGCGAGGTGGCGTCCGGCGTGAGTGTCTGGCAGCCCGGCGGCATCTCTCGGTGCCCGACCTGCGCGGGTTGGTCGTGGCCGATTGAGCGGATGATCTGGCCGCCTTTGGAGACGGCGCAGGACGGCACCCCGTGAATGCGGGTGTGTGGGTTGGCGGGACACGCCGCGCGTCCGAAACCTGCTGCGCGAGCTGGCCCGCACACGGGGCAGCCCGTGGAGGAGGTTCTGAACGAAGGGATTTACCCGCTGGTGCCCCAGCGTCGGTGGCTGGATTCCCAAGAGGCGGCCGGCTACGCGGTGTTTTTGGCGTCGGAGGAGGCGAGGCGCATCACCGGGCCGGCGATGGTCAACGATGGCGGCAACCTGGCTCAGTACGGAAGGGTCCGGATGCGTGACCCGGCTGGCCAAGATGTCGGAGAGGGCCAGCGGCATGCCCCGGTACGGGAGAGCGTCGCCGAAACTCAAGAACTTTCGAGAGACAAACGCCTGGCCAGCACGCAACATACCTGCACGGGGCCTTTGCCTTGGGGGTTCGCCACCGAGTATGCGTCTACCCCGTGCGGCCGGTACGCGGGACGCTGGCGGATCGCACCGCCACCAGAACATCCGGGGGGCTTGCTCCCAGGGTTCTCCGTCACGAGGTCCAGATGCTCAGAGCGGATGAACCGGACGGCGGGTTCCAACCGCGTGTGGTGCTCAAACACCACATCCAGGGGAGCTGAGTCGTCGCGGCCCAGCGGCGCAGCTTCTAGCGAGCCAGGGCAACGACAGGGTTTTGACGGTCCGCTGGTGGCGTGGGCTGACGGACGGGCTCACGAGCAAGAGCCCTCCAGCAGCTCATACCGGTTGCCGTCGGCAGGCGTGGTCAGCTGATCTTCGTACACAAGATCCACGGGGGCCGCCATCGTTCACGCTCCATCATACGATGCGGCGGTCTGGCGAAGAGGGTGCGGGTGGAAGCCAACACCATCCGCCAGCCCTTCATGGTTGGCCGGCGCTGTCCGCGGTCGGCGTGATCACCAGCAACCCCGGGATGCGCTGGAAGCGCTTGGTGTTCAGCGTGAGAACCGGAATCTCCAGCGAGAGTGCGGTGGCGCCGATCAAGGCGTCAACGAGACCCAGGCCATGGGATCGTCGCCACTGTCCAACCAAACGGCCCGCGAGAGCGGCCACGTCGCTGCTGGGAGCCACCAACGGGAAGGGCATCACCAGTTGACCGATCACGAACTCCTCACGGCCGGGCATACAGCTCGGCAGGCGTCAGAACGGATGCGTAGCCATCCAGCGCACCCAGTCCATGTACTCCATGCAGCGACGGTCCTCGTCGCGGAGGTGGCAGATAAGAACCGACGTATCGAATCGCAAGCCTATCGCCACGGTTGCCGCTCTGCCTCATCCCTGAGCGCGCGCACGTAGTCCGTGCTCAGGGGATAAACATCGCGCAACGCGCCAGCAGCGGGAATCGCCATGGCACGGCGGGTCTGGCGGATAGGCGCCAACGCCAGGCGGTTCTCGGCGGGGAACCATGGGATCTGCAGCGTCAGCCCGGGCGCCCAGCCAAGGGCTCGGCGAATATCCGCGGGCACGATAACCTGACCTTTGGTTGATAGGGCGGTGGTTCGCTTGAGCACGTACGCACCTCCGTGTCTTACACACCTTACATCTCGGAGCAAGATTGGGCAGCCTCGGTCATGACGGTCCGGGGCGCTCTTGCCGGCCCAGGTCGGCGCGAGCCTGTGTAGCGGACCCAATCACCGGCACACGGTGGGCTCGGCCCCGAGGCGCGTGCGCGTGGCCATCATTCGGGGGTCGCAGTAGGCCCGGATCGCTCGGCGTGAACCAGCGTGCCGTAAATCTGGTCACAGGTCGCCACGATTCGGCGCGCGTCGCCCAGGGCCTGACCGGCATGGGCCGGCTTAAATTCTTTCAGGGGATTCAGTCCGGTGCCCAACTGGATGTAGCGCGTGTGCACTTCATAAAGGGTGAGCGTGGTCGCCGCGACCCGCAGCTCCTCCAGCCCGGGATACGCCTCGACCAACCCGTCAATGAGCGGACCCAACGCGTGCACGAAAGGAAAGTAGACGGACCGGGCGACATAAAGAGCCTTCAGCGCCTTTTCGGCCGCCTGCTCGGCGTGGTAGCACGCCAGGTGCGGTTGCCCGTCCGCCAACAGGCCGGCGGCGTCCAAGTCGCTGTGCGCCAGCGCCAGCCAGTCTGCGGCCGCCCCGGTCCCCAGGTACTTCATGGCTGCACCTGCAGTGCGCCCCGAAACATTGGGTGTTCTTGCGCCTCGACCCATTCATCGGGACGAAAAATCAGCAAGTCCACGGACAGCGCCGAGTGGAGCGCCACCAGGAGCGCGGTCGCCTGGTCCAGTCGGGTGGCATCGGGCTGCTCGGGCAGGATCACGGCCAAGTCCAGGTCGCTGCCGGGCCCCGCGTCACCGTGCGCGACGGACCCAAACACCCACACACTGTGCGCACCGGCTGCGCGAAACACGCGGGACGCTCGCCGCGCCTCCCGCCACAGCTGCTCGCGCCGGTCCTCTCGCTGCCTCAATCGGTCCGCTAGTGACATGGTGTCCACAGCGCGCACCTCCCCAACGCCTGCCAGTATACCGAGAGCGCGGCCAGAGCAACACGGGGGCGTGCGCACCCGTCTGCACGCGGTGGAGCTGTCCGGCGGGCGCTCCACAGACTAAACGTGCCCTGCGCCGCCATGAGGGCGGCCAGCGCGAAAGCCCATGTGGGGCCCACGAGCGTCCAGACACCGGCCAACGCCACAGTGCCGATGAGCTGGCTTACGCCCAACGACGCCTCCACCCGCCCGAAGGCGCGTCCCCGCTCCCCCGGAGTCATCCGATGGAGCATCCACGGTTGGCGGGCACTTTCCCAGCCGGCCGTCACCGCGCCCGCCGCGGCGAACATGAGGCCCCACAACACCACATGGACGCCGGGCCGGGCAAAGCCGGCCAGCGTCAGGACGCCGAGTGCGCCCGCCATCCCGAGGACCGTCCCGGCGCCGATTTTGTCCGCCCAGATCCCGGCCGGATAGGCGCAGGCGGCGTAGCACACGTTGAATACCACGTACAGTAGACTGGCCGTGACCACCCGGTGGTAGGGGACCGCGCGCTCCACCCGCAGGATGAACAGCGTGGGCGCGACCCATCCCACCTGAAAGTGTGCCAGCGCCACCAGTCCCCGCCAGTAGGCCGGGCTCACCGCCGTGCGGAGGGCGGCGTGGGGTTGGGGTGGCCGGTGGTCGCGCACCCACCACAGCACCACAACCACCCCCAGCGCGCCCGGCACCGCGCTCCACGCGAGCAGCGTGCGGCTGCCGAGGGTAGCCACCAGCAGCAGGGCGGCGACGGGGCCCAGGACGGCGCCGGCAGTGTCCCACGCTTCGTGGAACCCATACGCGCGGCCCCGGTGGGCCTGGGGCACTTCCTCCGCCAGCGTTCGAATGATCACGATCCAGGGCCACCAAAAAACCAACGCCATCAGGGCCTTTAGGGCGGTGGCCCGATAGCCCACGACCACCCAGGGCTGCGGACGGCGCGCTCCCACACCCGGACTGCCGACCGGGCCAGCAGGGACACCCCCTCGCGGTGCGCCACGCTGGGCGTTCGGTGAGGCGCACCAAACGCACTGCAGCGCCGTGGCCCGCTGGGGTACCTCGCGCGCTCGAATCGTCGGCGTGTCCGTATGCATACCGCTACCCGACCAGACGGCCGCACACAAGGCCAGGGGATGGAACGTGTTGCGCTGATCAACCGCGTCCGCAACGATGACGGGGCCTTGGTGATGACCCACGCGGCAGGGCCGCGGCTTATGAATGGTAAACTCCAACGTCGCCCACTCGGCGGACGCGGCTGGCTCGGGAAACGAATTCTCAGGACGTACCGTCAGGCGTCGACGTCATCCTCGGTTGGCACAACCGCCGGCGTGGTGTGCCCCGCACGAATCTGCATGTGCCGCCAGGCGCCTGCGAGCACGCTCATGCTCGCCAGTCCGAGGGGCATTAGGGCGACGCCGGTGGTAGTGATGGGCGAGACGCCTCCGATCCAGGCACCGCTCGACGCTTGCCAGTGTCCCAGTGCGTAAACCACGAGGCCGCTCACGAGAAACATCGTCGACCCGATGCCGGCCATCGACCAGGGTTCCTGGTCGCGGCCGTCCCGGTCGCGGGTCCACACCTCGGAAAGCGCCGGCAACCCAGGCCCCAAGATCGCGGCCGTGGTCAACACGCTGGCCCAGAGGGGGGGCGGGGCGCCAAACGTGCCCAGGCCCACCGCGACGCCCGCGACCGCGGATCCCATGGCCAGTCGCCGCTGGTGGTGCAGCACTTGCCGCACGGCCGCGGCCTTCTCGGCCCCGCTGCTTCCGCTGGCCCCTGCCAAAGCCAACAGCGCCACGGCGGCCAGCCACAGCAGGGACCCGGTGAGGGGGTTCTCCACCGTCACGATGAACAAGATGACCAGGACGCCCCCTGCCACATAGACTCGGCGGTGGGTGGGCCCGGCGGCGGGCTTTCCGTAGCCCGCCGCAATCGCGCCGGGGTCTCCCAAGCTCAAGAGTGCTTCTGATTCGGCCTCGTCCTCGGTCATGCCGCCGCGAATCAGTTCGTCGCGCTTCAGCAGAATATGGCCTAACAGCTCTTTCCGGACCGCCGAGGCCCGACCATTCGAACTGATGGATTCGGTGGCAGCTTCCAGATAGTCAAACCGGTTCATGAACCGGGTCACCTCCCTCCAGTACCTGATCCACGCCCTGCGCCATCCGGTGCCAAAGCTTTTCGTCCTCCCGGAGTCTGCCGCGGCCCCGAGTGGTCAGCTCATACACGCGTAGTTCGCGGCCCCCCGGGTCGCGGTGCCATTGACCCTGGATGAGCCCCTTGCGCTCCAGCGCATGGAGAAGCGGGTACAGCGTGCCTTCTCTCAGTTCGAGCGAGCCTTTGGAGGCCTGGTTCACCAAGCTGGCGATGCGGTAGCCGTGGGCGGGCCCACTGGCCAAGGCCTTTAACACCAGCAGTGTCGGCACAGACTTCAACATCACGCCACCCCCTTTGTTCAGTGCCTCGATGTCTAGGGTGAGCATGAAACATGGACCCCTAGATGTCAAGGTATAATCGACGGGTTGTGCCCCCTGGGGTGCTAAAACGGCCGGACACCCGCTGTGGGTCCGCCCGACCCTTGCGCGCCCGCTGGCGCTCATTCTCGTGGTCCCAACGGCGCGAGGGGCTGAGCCGCCCGGGACGCGGCCTACCGGGACTCCAGCGGCGCGAGCGACCGCGCGTCCCGACCCGGCTCACCGCGGGGGGACCGGCCCGGGGTGCCAGTATATGACGGGGATGCGTTTTCTGAGGCGTGGAGGAACGCCTACCTCCCATCTGTGGCCTGGCACGAGCATCCGCCCCGGCACGTGGCGTACGCAGCGCGGCAGGTGATCCTGGCGGCGACCTGGTTGGCCGTGCAGGTAGGGCGTTCGTGCGGATGGCCAAGTGGATCGGGCGGTAAAGTGGACGCTGGCGCGCGTGGGTCGTGGTCCTGCCGCCGCCACCGCCCAAGAGGGAGGCATGCGTAACGCGCGACAGCGGACCCCCGGGGTCGCCGGGGCACCCATCGCCGCCGCCGCTCGACTGGCTGCTGTCTCGCGCGAGCACCCATGCGCAATCTCGCGGCAGGAAAAAAGTGTTGCTCGTGAGGCGGCCGTTGCGCCCCCGATCCGGCTGGGCCCAAGGAAAGCTGCCGAGTATGCCCGGCCACCGGCGGCCGCCCAGGGCGGTACCTTGACATTGTGCATGCACTTCGCCATGCTCGGACGGGGGTGGCGCATGGGGCGCACAGGGAAGCGGCATCCCCTTCAGGTCCACGTAGGTCACGCCACGTACCGGCGCCTGCGCGTCCTGGCCGACCGACGCGGGCAATCGCTCTCGCGGCTGGTCGAGGAGACGCTGGTTGACCGACTGGCGGCGGAGCACGTGGAAGATCCCCTGGATGGATCGGCGGGAGTGGGGCCATCGGGCTGTTCCAGGGGCCCTGGATCGGACGGCCCAGCAGCCGGGCAGAAACGGCCCTAGAATCGCCGGACCGGCCCAGACGATGAATTACCCACCCGCGGGACGCCTCCAATCGGCGCCTGCGGGGCTCCTGGACTGAGGCATCCTCGGCAGGGCAGAACGCGGCGACGGAGGTGGGTAATGATGGAGGCCAGCTGGCATGACCCGGGAGTCCCGCGAACGCAATTCGTCCGCGACCGCCTGACCGAAACTTCGTGGGAGGACCGTCAGTACATCGATGATTTGCTGTGCCTGGAGCGCTGCATGGTTTATGGCGGCGGCATCCGGTCGGCGTACATTGGGGTCAGCCTGCCGGTGGAGACGGCCGCCATCCGGGAGGAGATCAAGGAGGGCGTCTACCTGCCCCCGAAGGAGTTCCACGCGCGCAAGGCGGCCCACCGCGAGCTGGAGGACTTCCGTCGCCAGCAGGGGGAGGCCCGGAAGCGGGATCTGGAGGAAGCCCAGCGGCGCTGGTGGCGATCGGTGGGCGGACGGGAGCCCACTGTAATAGACGGCGCGGGAGGGAACCAGCGGGGCCGATAAGGAGCGGGGGTTCCGGTTCATCATCCCCCGCACCGACAACAGTGGGAACCCGGTTCGGGCGGAAGTGTTTCGGGACGCCGCCGTCCACAGGACCCAGGCCCTCGGGGGGTGTCTCCGCATACCCCCCGAATCGTGGGCTGTGTCCTGTCGGACGAAACCGAAGCGGTGGACAGCGACCTCTCGACGGAAACGCTGTCGGTCGCCGGCGCGGAGGATGTGAAGCGGGATGAGCGCCTATTTCATGTCTTGGGGGAGGGGCTGGCCCAAGTACTGGGCCAGGAATCTATCATGGGGCAGGAGAAACGCGCGACCGTGACGTATTCCGGGGATATGGCGTGCGCAAGACCACCGCGGGGCCCTTGGTCAGCGGGGGGCCCCGTCCACCGGCACCCCGACGCGCTGTTTTAACGGCTGCCACCGCGGTGATGCGTGGAGTAGCGCCGCGATCTGGTGAACATCCAGCGGCAGCGAGAATGGAAGTGCTTGCTGACTCGCTAAATTTAGGACGGTGTGGGTGGAGCTACCTGACGAGGGTTGGTGACCGACAGATGCGGAACGGGCCACCCACCAGGTGGAGTGACAGCAACCCGTGGCCAGGGGGCTAAGCCAGATGAGTGTGGCTCGTCGCATTGTTGTCGCGTGGATCGTTGCAGGAGCCGTGTTTGTAGGGGGCTGGATGATTAGGTCGGCCTCTGCCGCTACTCAGGGCGTGCTCTACCACAGCGTCAATCAGACGCTGTTGCAAGGGTGTCTGGCCAAGGGAGTCAATTGCACCGACCGAGTGCCGGGTCTGGCTCAGTGCATGCGAGCGCGTCAGCAGTGCAACGCTCAAGCCCGGGCGTCAACTCTGGCAGGCGGACTGGCTACTTCTGTCCGGCCTCGCACGCAGCTGCTTACACGTGCCCAGGCCTTGAAAATGGCGGGAGCGCAAGCCGGATATGTGATCAGTGACACGGCCACCCTAACGACATACGGAGTGCTTCGTCGGGAAGATCCCGCCTTGGCCGCCAGCGGGACGATCAATGGTTCCCGTCCTGTTTGGCTGATAATCTTGAAATTTTCCAAACCGGTGTTCGTCCCTGTACCCGTGCCCTCTGGAGCTCCGAGGCTGTACGCGGTCGAGGAGCACATGATTATTGACGCCGCAACCGGACAGATGACGGACCTCAGCGTAGTAGGTCCGCCGATGTCTGGTAGAACCGGATAGCCACGTAGTTCTGCCGCGTTGGGGAGTGGACGAACCAGGGTTGACCCATAGTCGCTGGGAGGCCGCCCAGGGATCGTTGAAGGTCGGGAGCTGCGCCGCAGGCAGAAGGAGCCGGCCGGATAACGTCCGGGCGTTACAGCGCGTCCGCGGCGTGCCCCGGGCCAGGATCTTGATGTTGTACGCGAGCGCCAGCAGCGTGAATTCACTGGTCGCGGCGGCGAGGCCCCGGCGGCTGAACTGGCGGAACCCCAGCACCTCCTTGAAATCCCCAGCGCCGGCTCGACGATCCCCTTCCGCTGGCGGTAGAGCGCGGCCCCCGCCGGCGTGCGCCCCTGGGCCGCCATCGCCTCGCGGACCGCATCATCCGGTCCCCGCTCGACCGTCCGGGTCCGCCGGCCCTTCTGCAGACAATGCGCGGCCATCGGACACGTGGCACACGTCGCGGCGTCACCGCGATACACCCGCAGCACTTCCGTCCGCCCGCCCCCGCGGGTGGGGACGCGCGTCCGCTGGAAGACCGGCTCTGAAACACTCGCCCTGTCCTGACCTGGACCTCCTCGTCGGGTCCTCCGGGGTGCTTTCTGCCCGCGCTGCCCCTGCTGATCGCCTAAAGGCCGGCATTAGCCCGCCCGCGGCTGCTCACGCGCGTCGGTCGGGTCGTGTCGGCTGTGGGGTGATTCCCCTGGATGCTTGCCCGTTCTGTGCGTGGTATGCCGTGAAGCTGACTCCCCGCCCCGTGCCGCCGTAGTAGCTCGTGCACTACGCGGAGCCCGACGCCGACGCTGGGCGCGAGCCGTCCCTCACGCACGGCGCCGCCGAGCGCATCCTGAATCTCCGCAGGCAGCGGCAACTCCGCGGCTCGCTCACTGGGACGAACTGCGGTCCAGATGACTTCTTCATGGCGGTCCGCCTGTTCTCTGACGGATTTGGTTTGGCGACCACGAACGCTTCCAACCGGAGCGGACGGGCTGGGCGGACCGCCTCAAACTTCTGCGAATGTCCGGGCAACCTTCCGCGGGGAGGGCCACCAACGACAGCTGGCGGCGAGGTGGCGCGTCGGGGGCCTAACCCGCCAGGTTGGACGGCCCGCCTTCACTCGTCACGGCGCAAGCGGAGCTGGGGGACCAGGTTGACTGCACACAAGACGTCGGCAGGCTGCCTCAGTACCGTACCCCCGTCACAGGGGGCCACGGTGACGGCGGCCACGGACCGTGGGACTGAGCCCGTCAGTTACGAGTTGGCGTGCAGCCATCCTGGTGTTAAGAGTCCCCAGCCCGGATCGACTGACTTTCGCAGCGATTGGGCGCCGGAACCGCGCGTTCAGCGAAGCATCGCACCCGGTTCGCGCGCTGGTGGCTGTCCATAGAACAACCGCGGCCGGGGACAGGCACGCACCTCAGCGGGCAGTCGAACCCAAGAAGCACCCCGGGTGGGTCCCGTGGTGACGCCCCCGGAACGGAGACCGCATGCGAGACAAGAAAAAGCCCCGCACGCCATGCGGGGCTTAAAATCTATGTGGTGCGCCCGGTAGGATTTGAACCCACGGCCTCCTGATCCGTAGTCAGGGGTTGGGGCTTCTCTGCGGCCTGTGCGTGTACATGAAGTGGCGTCCTATAAGGCTTTGTGCCGGCGAGGCTGTCTACTGGTTACGCTCCGTCGCTTCGGTTCCTTGGGTTCGTGGTGACGCCGTGGTGACGCCAACCCAGGCTTCTCCCATGCGAACGGCAGCATCGGCCTGGGCATGCGGCAACAGGTGGCCGTAGACCTCAAGGGTGAAGGCGATGCTGGCGTGGCCGAGACGTTCGGAGACAATCTGGATGTTGACGCCTGCCGCAATCCACTCGCTGGCCATGGCGTGTCGCAGGTCGTGGATCCGGCAGTGGGGGAGCCCGGCTCGGTCCAACTGTCGGTGAAAGTCGCGCAGGACATGGCGGGGATCCAGCCAGGTGCCGCTGCGCGTCGTGAATACCAGGTCCATGTTCAACTGCTCGGGACGTGCGGTCGGGGCACCTCCCCAAAATGCCATTTCTTCCTGCTGGCGGTCGCGATGCCCTCTCAAGACATCCAGCAACCAGGGATTGAGCGCCACTTGGCGCGACGAACGTGGGCGCTTCGTCGGCCCGATCCGGCGCCGCGTACCCGTCCCGGAGAGAGCCCGGGATACGGTGAGGGTGGCACGATCCCAGTCGATATCCGCCCACTTTAATCCCAGCGCTTCTCCGCGCCGGAGGCCCGTGGCCGTGATGGTGGCCCACAAGGCAAACAAGCGGTGGGAAGAAGTAGCTGCCACGATGTGCCGGGCCTCATCCGGAGTCGGCACTTGGAGATCCCGGCGGGTGGAGCGAGGCCCTTTGACCTTCTGCATCGGGCTTTGGGGGAGAAGCCCCCAATCTACGGCGTCGCGCAACGCATGCCGCACGACCGCATGCACGTAGGCGACGGTGCGGTTTGACAGCCCTTCGTGGACCATGTGCGCGTACAGGTCTTGAAAATCCCACGGCGTAAGTCCGGCAAGTCGCTTCGCGCCCAAGCGCTGTTGGGCGTGACGAGCCATGTAGCGGTAATCTTCCAGGGTCTTGGGGGACAGCCCGCGCGTCGCCTGAGCGTCCAACCAGCGATTCAGGTACTCCCCAAACGTGTCATCAGTGGGTGGGCGATAGCCGGGGGTCTTCCGATGCTCCATAACGGCGGCGTCAACCCACGCCTGAGCCTCGGCCGGCTTGCCGAAGGTTTTCGCGCGCTGCCGCCAGCGTTCCTCCGTGACATCCCAATACTTCACGATGCCCTGCCAGCGCTTGGCCGCAGTGTCCGGGTGCTTGCGGACAAACCCAGCCGGATTGCGGGGACGCTGGGGCATGCGCCCACCTCCTGGTCGTCGATATTGCGCCAGCCACCTCTTCTACCGGCATCCCTCTATTCGGGGGTCAAAGGTGGTCACCTGCGGCATCACTGCTGAAAAATGTCTTCGGTCCCAAGGGTCCGTGCATAGCCGGCTCGGAGAATAGCCCCTTGGTACTCGTTATACAGTTCATCAACGTTCCCAACCACCAGGGGCGTCACATTACTAAGGCGGGCTTGTGCTTCGTCTTCTGATGGTACGTCTTCGACAGTTCCCCTAATCGATATTTCGTAGTGCCCCGCCCCGTCCTGGGTCCATGTACGGACAGTAAGCATCACAGCCTCAAATCCGGGACTTCCGGTTTGGTACCGACGGATAGCGAGCCAACGAGTCCGGCGGTCAGTAAAGGAAACGCTCTCAACAACTGGCCATTTCACAAGCTGACACACCTCACGGGCTGCATCCGGGGAATTCACTTCGTGAAGCAACATCGCCATGTCCACCGGCCCTACCCTTCGGCCTTCGATGTCCGTTACGCGGCCCAACGCCCTCCGGGCTTGGGTGTGATCGCCAGCCAGCGAATAGAGCTTGGCCAAGTCCCACCAGACAGCGTCCGGGTCTTCTAGGCTAACCTTCTTGTCCCTATCGGCGGCCACGGCGCCTTCTAGCCAACGGATCGCTTGAACCCGGCGGTCGGCGGCAGGATCTGCGGATTGGGGAACATCAAAATCGGCCATCGTTTTCCAGCAATACGAAAACGTTTGCTTCGCGAGACGTTGCCCCAGGCCTTCCCGTGCATAAGGAAGTCCTGGAAACAACTCTATGGCCGCTTCCACTAGATCTTGCGCGGTCTCCGTTGACTGGATATTCGCCATAGACATTTTGCTCAATGCCCGGATCAACCGTTGCATCATCTCTCGCTCATGGACTTCTGCCTGTCGAAATCGCTGCTGTAGCTCGTCCTTCGACTGCCGGCGTGAGCTATCCAGCTTCTGCTCAATCCGCCCGTTAACGTCGCTGAGAACATACAGGCTGAGCAACCCAACAACCAAGCCGCCAGCGGTGCCGACTCCCGCCAGAACGGTTCCCAATAGGGCGACGTTAGCAAGTGTCGGCGGGACATGAAACCAGGCAAACCCCATAAGCAACAGCATCGTCGTAAGAACCGCCGCTGCAACTGAGACGGCCACGATCCACAATGGGGTCTTTTGGCCAGAGTTCACCGCGCGGGTTCGCCGGTCGTTATCCATTGCAACACGATGCCTCCCCCCGCAATCTTCGCGCGGCCACGCGGCCTGGACGGGAAACCCTAA
>JAJYPH010000036.1:0-809 GCA_021795575.1 Bacillota bacterium | reverse complement strand
ACGATTCGCCAGCGGCTCCGAATGTTCCTGCCCGGCCTCCCTCCCGCCCAATCCTTTGTGTTGGGCTTCCTGGCTCCCCAGCTACCCCCGTACGACGGCCACAAGCAGAATCGCGCCAACCAACACCACCACCAAGATCGTAACCAACAGCAGATTTTCGAGCTGCCAAAGCTTTAGCTGGATGGCAGCAAGCTCGCGGCGCAACTCGGTCATGGCGCGCTCCCGCTCTGCGATGGCGCGGGGTTCCGGCTCAATCATGCGTTCGTCCTCCCTTCCTGTTCTGGATGCAGGATCAGGGGCCTAGCGTCTCAATTTTACGGCGCCGCCCTGAAGTCGCGGCGTGTCGAAACCGGTCGCCGCAAACACCTGTTTTCTGTCATGGCCAGTCGATATCCTGGGTGACAGGAGGCCAGTGAATGGAATTGCTGCCAGGGTTCTCGTGTGAGGAAACAGGCTGGTGGGTGGACCAATGGCTGGCGGCCTTGCGGGCGGAGGGCCTTTCCGCTGGGCAGTTGGAGCATCGGGCGCGGCTGCTGGGTCGGCTGGCGCGTACAGGGTCAGGAGCGGCGAAAGCCAAAGCGGACGAAAGCCCGGCGGTGGCCGCCCTCAGGCAATGGGTGCGGGAGCGGGTGAAATGAACACAAGAAAATGGGGTGGGTACAGGGCGGCGAAGGCCGTTGAAGGCCGTTATACTCGATGTCAGGGGAGGGGGAAACTGGTGCAGGCACTGACGGGTCAGCAGTGGTTCGCCGTCGGATTGCTGGCGGTCGTGGCGTGGTGCGCCGGCGGCCTCGTCGAAGCGAGTCGGC
>JAJYPH010000215.1 GCA_021795575.1 Bacillota bacterium | reverse complement strand
ACCTGCGTGGTCGGCTCGGTCCGTCGACGGTCCCCGTGCGGGCACTGGTGGGCGCCTTAGACCGCATGACCCCGCCCCCTCTGGTGGAAAGCTTGCGGGAGGTGTGGCCGGACACCACCGCGGACGTCGTGCCGGACGCGGGGCATCTGGTCATGCTGGAGCAACCCGACGCGGTCAATGCATGGCTGTTGGCGCGGGTGGCCGAATGGGGGTAGGCGATGCACCCACGCTCCAGGATTTCGTCCGCAGGCGGCTCCTCCGCGGCGCCGTGGCCCCGCGGATGGCTCTGGGCCCTCGACCTCGGCGCGCTGACCGCTTGGCTCATCGGGGCGGCACTGGTGCTGCTGGGTGCGCCCTCGGGAGCCTTGGCCGCCGACTTTCTGGCCTGGTCGCTCATGACACTGGGCGGCGCCCGTCGGTCGTGGCCGCGAACCGCTCGCGGCACCATGCTGCTGCTCATCGTGGCGTTGGCCCTCGTGGCCGGCACCAGCTGGCTGGGTCAGCTGCTGGGCCGCCCGTGAGCGCATCGCCCTTTCTCCACCAGCAGCGCGGCGCTGCCCTTGCCGAACGCGCGCCATCCGGCCCCGATGGGGGGCGTGCGCTCGTGTCGGGGCCCAACACGGACTCATAAACGCGATGGACGCGGCCCACACCGCCTCACCAGATGCGCCACGGCCATGGCTGCCCCGTCCGCACGCGGGGCCGGTCCACAAGGTTCGGTTGGTCCGCCGTAGGCTGCACGCCTATGGCGGCGCCGAGACGGTAGCGGTCGACTGGACGCCTGGGCGTGAGTGCAGCCTCCGTTCTCCGTCACGCGCAGCGACGGGTCCCCGGTCGCCGCTCCGGAGGCGACCCTGACCCGACCGGTCCATCCCGACCGCCCGGAGCTGCTGGAGGAGGTTCGCGACGGGTACGCCCAGGAGGCAGCTCCTTCCTACCGATGGTCACTCCGCAGGATGCGGACCGAGAGAGGCGGGCGCGGCTGCCCGCGTACGGCCACAGGGCCGATGTCGACGCGGGTGGCGACGCCGGCGCCTGGCACCTGGCCATATCGCGACGACCTGCCTGTGCCGGTGGCAGCCCCGGATGGCAGGCTCGCGGCCACCGCCATCGTCTGGATCGATCCCCTGGGCCGCACCGCGGAATTTGAACCGGTGGAAACGCATCCGGCCTATCGCTGCCAGGGTTTTGGCGGCCCGGATGTGGGACGGCATGCACCAGGCCCGCTCCGCGGGGGCGGAGACGGTGCTGGTCGCGTGCGTGGGGGCGCTCGCCCATCCGGCCGCCCGTGGCGTGTGGGGTAGGGTTCGAACCCATCAGCCAGGATCTCGCCGTCCGCCGCGCCCCGTAAACGCCGGCCGACGGGGCGCCCCCAGCGGCACTCCGCGCCGCCAGCACCCATCCCGCGGAGGTGCCCAAGGCCTCGTCATAGTCGCGGAAACGCCTGAGGCGGATGGAAGGCCTGATCGCTCTGGACATCCGGTCGGCGGCCTGGGAAGGTCACTCCATGCATACGGATATCCCAGCCGGCTCCGGTGCGGAGGGTGTGGCTGGTCGGGCGATGCCAACGTGGCCGCCGCATTGACCCTAAAGCGGAAGTGGAACCGGACGTTCCGCTATCCGACGATCGCCGAACGGCAGGCGGCGCTACTCCGACGCGCCAGCAATGGTGGCGCAGCCGTGAATCCTGAACAGGTCCCGGTCAGCGTCTAACACCGGCGCCGATCGGCGGGGCCAACGCGGGAGTGTCCTCCGGGACACGTGCGAACCGCGGATGCCTCGGCGGTCTCAGGCCCTAGAGGGAGGGGTGTCGCCTCCCGGTGGTGGGGCTCGTGTTGGTTCCGTGCGCGTGCGCCAGCGGCTGGCCGCCAGAGGCGCGGAACGACTCCCGACGGACTGCCCTCCCGCACTGATGCGCAAACGGGGAGGGCCTGGGCACTGGCTCGGCCAGCACCAGTCCTCCCGTCGGGGCGGCACGAACGGTACCTGTCCCGGTTTGTCAAGCAAAACGGGCAGCTGCCCACGGCAACGGCAAAGTCGGAGCTGGACCCGGGCATTTGTGGGCGCGCGTCAGTCGCCTGAATGGCCGTCCTCGTTGACGTGTCCCTTATCGAAGGGGTCGGCGCGGCAGACGGGCCGGCGGCGGCGCGGCGGCGCGCAGGGCGACGCCGTCGGCCCGGGGCAGGGCGGCGTGAGCGGAGCCGGTTAACCCAGCAGGAGGCGGACGACTTGGTCGGGATGCCGCCCCAAGTGGTTCACCGCCCGCTGGATGTTCGTCACGCCGCACGTCCGCAGGAGGCCGATGGCGGTGTTGCGCAGGGTCGCCATGATGCGCGGACCGTTGTGCGTGCGCACCTGGGAGCGGTCTTCGTCAAAGGTCATGTCGCGGATGTAGTGGAGCCGGGTTTCGATGCCCCAGTGGTGACGAACGTACGCGCCCAGGGTCGCGGCATCGGCCTCCGCGGGAGTCAGATCGGTCAGCCCGTAGACGGTTTCGTCGCGGGGGTGGCTGCCGTCGAGCGCCGTGACGTGGCGGTCGATGCGGAACACCTGGGCGAGCCCGGGCCAGTGGAGGTAGAGATTCAGCGCGGTTGAGGTGCGGATGACGCGGGTTTCAATGCGGCCGTGGCCGCGATCCACCGTCCGGACCGGCGGGGGAAAAATCCGCGGCCTCGAGGGCCGCGCAGGCGTCGTGGACGGACGGTTGGTTGCCTTTGACGGTCATCACGTAGTGCGCGTGCTTGTCCTCCACGAGATAGCGGGCGGTCGCCGTCTGCGTATGCAAGGCATCGACGGTGACCACCCGGCCCGCCACGTCGAGCGGGTCGAGCAGGTCCTGGAGCTTGGGGATCTCGTTGGTCTTGGTCTCCACCAGGACCTGCCCCGCGACCTGCCCCGTGCGGTGGATCAAGGCAGCCAGCAAGTGGACGGGGCGGGGCCGGTCGCCATGGGCCGATCCGCGGAGGCTTTTGCCATCGATGGCCAGCGCGTCGCCCACCCGGTGCGCTTCCGCTGTCAGCCACTGGGTCAGCACCGTGTCCACCGCATCGGCATCCAGCTGCTGCAGCACGCGGCGTACCGTGGGCTCGCTCGGCACGCGGTAGGTGGTCCCTGCGCGGCGACACCCCAAGGCGGCCCGCTGGGTCGGGTCCAAGTCCCCCATCCAATCCCCGATCGCCACAAACGAGCGCTGCCCCGCCACGACGGCGGCGAGCGCCAGCAACACGACCTGGGTCAACTCGTGGCGCACCCCCCGCCGGTGGCGGGGATCCGGCAGCGCGGCGAGCCGGCTGCGCAGGCCGCCGGGGCCGGTCCAATTCAGCGCGTTCCAATCGACCATCGTCAAGGCACCTCCCTGCAAGCTCGGGGACAGGAACGGGGCGGCCAGGCACGCCGGCGCGGTCGGCGTGAGCGGGCGGACCCACACGGTCTTGGGGTGCCCATGGCGGACGTAGTGGCGCTGCGCGCGCGCAAAGCCGCGCGTCGCGCCCACCGCCTGCCAGCCGGCGGCCCGATAGGCGGTGCCGGCAAAGCGCGCGGGGTCCACAAAGGTTTCGGCCAGCACCACGGGGTGGCCATAAATCGCCTGCCAGTCCGCGGCCAGCCGCCGCGTCGTCCGGGCCAGCGTGTTCGAGGCCAGGTTGGGGATCTGCACCCCGGGAAGAATCAGGAACCGCGCATTGTTGGCGACATAGCGCAACCGGGCCCACTGCTGGGGCCGCGTCCACCCGATCCACCGGTCACGGGCGCGGCACATCCACGCGGCCGCCGCCCAGCCGAGCAGCGCGACCCACTGGTCATCCACGCAGGCCACGTAGTACAGCGCTTCGCCCACCAATCCGCGAAAGCCGAGGTAGTGGTGGCGGGCCATGAGCGCCCGCCACCGCGGGCGCTCCTCCGGGCGGACCAGCCGTACTGTCACGCGGTCGGCCCAATCGGGGACCGCGACGGCGTTCAGGGTGGCCGGTTCGGTGTGCATGTCGCCACGGTACTCTACCGGGCGGCGGTTGTCCAGCCCGCACGCGAAGCCCTTACCGCATCTCACGTTCCGCGACTATGACGGGGCCTTGGGCAGCTGCCGACACCACGCCGATGGTACACTGCAGCCAAGGAGGTGGCGCCATGGCCGAGGCGCCTCGGCGGGCGGGCACGCCGACCCCCGCATCCACCTGGCACGGCCAGGTGAGCCGGCCGCACCTGGCGGAGATGGCAGCCGTCCCCGCGGACGTTTCCCCCGCGCGATGGGCTCAGCTGGCCGCGCAATTAACCCGCCGGCTTCCTCCCGGCCAAGTGCTGGCGGATGGCGTCAGCCGGCTGGCGTACAGCTACGACGCCACCGGAGAACGCCGGCCCCCCCACCTGGTCGTCGTGCCTACCCAGGCCGAAGCGGTGGGGACCGTGCTGGAGGCCGCCGCGCGCGCAGGCGTGCCCGTCATGGCGCGGGGCGCCGGGACCAATCTGTCGGGCGGAACCCTGCCTCTGTTTGGCGGCGTGGTGCTGGCGCTGCAGCGCCTGACGGACCCTTGGCGGTTGGAGGCCCAGCATCTCCAGGCTGATGTCGGGGTCGGCTGGGTCAACGCCGCGCTCCAGCGGGAGCTGGCCCAGGCCGACCTGTTTTACCCCCCTGACCCCTCCAGCCACCGGATCTCAACCATCGGCGGCAACGTCCAGGAAAACTCGGGCGGGCCGCACGCGCTGCGCTATGGCGTCACCGAAAACCACGTGCTGGGCGTCCGAGGCTTTTTGGTGGACGGCACGCCGGTCCACCTGACCCGCCCCGCGGTCCCCGGCGAGTGGGACCTGCTGGGGGTCGTCATTGGCTCAGAGGGCACCCTGATGGTTGCCACCGAGGCCACCGTGAACGTCCGGACGACACCCGGCGGCACCACCACGGCGCTTTTGGCCTTTGGCAGCGTGGCGGCCGCCTGCGAGGCGGTGGCGCGCGTAGTGGCGGCCCGCCTGAGCCCCGCGGCGCTGGAGCTGCTGGACCGCCCCAGCATTGAGCTGGTGGAGCGCTTTGCCGCCGCGGGCTATCCCACCGACGCCGGTGCGGTGCTGCTGGTGGACCTGGACGGCTCGCCCGCCGAACGCACCGCCGCACTCGAGGCGCTGGACGCGGTCACGCGCACCGACGCCCGCCTCACGTTGCAAACCGCCGACAGCCCCGCCGCGGCGGAGCGGCTCTGGCTGGGCCGGCGAGCGGCGTACGGGGCCCTGGCGCAGGTGAGCGCCCGCGTCTTTGTCCAGGACGTCACGGTAGATCGGAA
>JAJYPH010000214.1 GCA_021795575.1 Bacillota bacterium | reverse complement strand
CCATCGCCTCACCATTGTTCCGAAGGCGTTGGCTCCCGCAGAGCGACCCTGGGTTGTTCTGCATGAAGCCGCGCATAGCGGCCAGCCCGAGTGGGTTCAGTACAGTGTTATCTTCTTGGGTTATGCGGCTTATCCCCTCTTCTTGGTTCTTGCGCTCCACGGCTTGACGTGGTGGCCCACATGGACCCTTGAGGCGGTGTGCGGCGTGTTGTTGGTGGGAGGGCGCACTTGGCTCGAACACGAAGCCGACTGTCGGTCCGCGGAGTGGTTGTGCCGGTACACGGGCCGCGCGCCTCCCAGCGGGCAGATTCGCGCCCGCCTTTGGATGCACCTCTGGGACGCCGTGTGGATAACCTGGTGGGCGCCGATGCTTTTGGGGTGGGTAGCCGCCTGGTTCTGGCTGGTGTTGCACTGATGACGAAACATTGACCGGCCCCTAACGGGTGCCGGTCCCCCTGTCGGAGTGAATTCCAATTCCTCTGAAAGGGTGATTCCGATGGCCTCTGCACGCGACTTGATGGATCAACTGGAAGCCGGTCTCAACAATCTCTTGGACTCCGAAAACTTCAAGCGCTGGCTCACGGTCCAAGCCCGGTTCCACAATTATAGTTTCGGTAACGTGCTCCTGATTGCGTTCCAGCGTCCCGATGCGACCCGCGTGGCGGGATTCCACGCCTGGAAAAAGCTCGGGCGCTCCGTGAAAAAGGGTGAGCACGGCATTATGATTCTGGCCCCGATGCCCTACAAGACCTCCGCGCAGGAGGCGCGCCTAGAGGGTGAGGCGGAGAGCGAAGAGCAGGTGCGCGTCCGGTTTCGGGTGGTTTATGTGTTTGATGTGAGCCAGACGGAGGGCGCCCCGCTGCCCCGTTTTGATGTGCGAGGGCTGGACGATCCGACGGACACCAGCGCCGCGCTCCGGACCGAACTGCTGAAGCTCGCGGACGCCGAGGGTCTGACGGTGAACCTCGCAGCCACGGATTGCGCCGCCGCCCGCGGGTTCTATGGCTACTACCAGCGTGCCGCGTCCGCCATTCATGTCGCGTCCGATTGCCAGCCGAACCAGGTGGCTGAGACGCTGGCCCACGAATTGGGCCATCACCTCTTGGGGCACGGCAGCCACTCCAACGAGCGCCGGAGCATCATTGAGGTGCAAGCGGAGAGCTTTGGCTACATTGTGTGCGCGGCGGCAGGCTTGCCCACGGAGTCCCTCGCACTGCCCTACATTGCGTCCTGGGCGGCCGGCGACACGCCGGAGGCGAAGCGCCGCGAGATTCGGGCCGCGCTCACCCCGGTCCATGATGCCGTGGCCGCATGTCTGAAGCGCCTGACGCTGACCACCACCACTACGATTGAGGAGGTTGCCTGAACGATGGATCTCATCATGACTTGCCCCATCTGCGGGGAGCCCGACGCACTGGTGAAGCGTGTCAATGAGGAGCACGACGAAATCTGGGTCTGCGAGGAGTGCCCTGCCGTCCTCTTTGCCTACTGGTACCCGTCGTCGATTGACCGACTGCCCCGCGAACTGGATTCCCAGCCCGTTCCCGTTCCTACGCTGGGCTAGCATCCGCAGACAGTCTGGAGGCGGTGGCGATGGATGCCCGCATGGCGCTGCCGCCGTCGCCCTGGCCCGCGCCTCTTCGCCGCCTATTTTGGTCTCAGGGGGCGGTCCCGGTCGTGGCGTCCCCCGATGATGCCTTGCGCGCGTTGGCCACGATTCTTCAGAACGGCACGCCGGACGATTGGCGGGTCCTGGATTGGGACGTGTTGGTGCCGGTTCTGGATACCGTGCCGGTCTTTGGCTGCGCGGCGGAGTTTTGGAAAGTCTATGGCGACCAGAGGATGTCTCCTGAACCCGTCGGCGCAGGTGATCACGGAGGACCAGCGCCGTGTTCTCCGCATCGTGGCCGAGGTGCTCGGCCCCCACGGATTTGAGTTGGCCGGCAACACGGCGCTGGCGGCCGGCTACTTGGGGCATCGAAAGTCTGAGGATCTCGATCTTTTTGCCACCGAGGCGTTCGACGCGCCCGACTTAGTTCGGGCGTTTGCCGAACAGTGTACGGCCGCCGGACTGGCGGTCGGATCGGTTAAGCGCCGCGCTCCCACGCACGTCCGGGTGGGAGTCAACGAGATTCGCGTCGAGTTGGCACACGATGCGCCGTTTCGCATCGAGCCTTCGACGCAGACGCTAGAGGGGCTGCCTGTCCGGTCACTCCCGGACCTCGCGGCGGATAAGACGTTGGCGCTGTTTGACCGGGCGGCCCCTCGGGATCTCGTCGATGTCTACCAGCTCACCCGAACCCACTACGATCTGAGCAAGCTGATGGCGCTGGCTCATCAGAAGGACACCGGGTTCCAGCCGGTGTGGTTGGCGCGCGCCATGCAGCGGGCGGCTCGCGTGCGGCCCGACGATGTACAGATGTTGGTGCCCCTACATTTTAACGCGTTGAACCAATTCTTCCTGGAGGCCGCTGCCCGCCTGCTGGGGCGGCATCTTCCCGAACGCGACGAGGGTCCGTCACTAACGTAGCCGGTGACAAAAGGTGCCGGAATCCCGGTCGGACACGCCGACGCCCTCCGTGACTTGTCCTCTCTGCGGTGCCCTAAGTTTCGGCGTGCTTCGAATGTCATACCCGTTGTCAGGAACCTACCAGGTAGGGGCAGAGTCAGCCCAGCGGCAGCAGCCCCTGCGCTTGCACTTCACCCTCAGCCCGGCGGCATGTCGATTCGTGTCGAATAATTTCTTTTCCCGCCAAGCAGGAACTTCTGGGAGGTTGGCGAACCACCAAACGAGGAGATGCCCTGGCAAATGAGGAAACTGAAGGCGGTTGCGTTGCTCGCCGGGCCAGTTATCGCGCTGTCCCTCTCTGGGATGGTGGATGCCGCAGCTCTGCCGGCGGTCCCGTATACGGTCTCTGGAAATGTTGCGCGTGTCGCCACTCCAACAGTGTATCGAGGTGTGCCCGTCAACAACGCAGGCGTTCCTCTTATTCTGACCAATGTGTCGTACTTTGAAGTGGCAGGGAAGCCAGGGCCTGACGGCGGATTTGTTTACCCCTACCAGATCAGCGGAGTCCCTGGTCAGACCTATGCATCCATCGAGCTGGCCTACAACACGGGCTCACACACGGAACTGGTAGAGGTCGGCATTCCTACGGCCGCATCAGTGTCTCGCCTGCCTGCGGCGGCTCGCCCAGCCGTTCGGCCGTTGCCCCTGGGGGTCACCGGCCCAGGTGGCGGTGGTTCCGCAGCATCCGCCTACTACGAGGTTGTGTGGCATGATCCGGTGTTTCTCAGCCTCGCCATCGTGAAAGACACGGTGAATTGGACGTATGGCGGAGGAACTGTCGCCAACGTGACGGGTTCCCAGTACGTGTGGGGATTCCAGGGGTCCTACGATGTTTGGCACCCTTACAACGTCAACTTCTGGAACGGAACCGCGAACGGCAACACAGAATCCTTTTCCCAGACGCGGGCCAGCTTTTGGAATTCCCAGTTTTGCAATGCGGTGTCGGGAGGCTACGGTGGCACCACCTATATCAACGTGTACGAGAACAATGTGCACGGGTACAACAACGGAACCTACGGGGAGTCTCTAAGCACGCAGGCAACTGGCGGTTGCGCCTTTGCACTGGGATATTACACCATCCAGGGGTAAGACCGTTAAACGATGGCACAAGGGCGTTGGGGAAGCCCGCGCCCTTATGAGTATAATCCGGAAGGAGTTCCCTGCATCATAACTCCGCCACTGATAACCATGCCGGAACGCGACTGCGACGAAAAGAGGTGACTCGTTGGTATCCATGCTCAAGATGCCCGTTCGCGGGCCGGGTGACTGGATGGCCACCGTAGCGGCAGCGTGGTCAGCGGTTACAACACCACTGTTTCTGTTTGTCCCGCTTGGTCAGTCCTGTGCGGGATCGGGATTGCCAGCTTGCTCGAACCCATCTATCGCTGCAGTCTCGCCCCCCGCGGCGACCGCCGTGTTCCTCATCGTGGCGCTGGCCTTTGGACTCCTGCCATTCGGCCTTCGGCGCCGCCGTGCCTGGCTTCGCGCTTGGGCACTCTTCCCGCTGCTCGCGTTTTTCGGCACCTTCGGTGCAGATGTCTGGATCCTTCCCGCCGGCGTGCTCGCTTTCATCGCTTCCTTCCTTCCATTCCCCGCCGACCGCGGAACATCTTTGGGTTGAAATAGGCTAGCTAGAGGTTCGCTTCCGAAGGCAATTCTATCCCCGTGAACCTCCCATCAGCATCGGGCACCAGAGGCGCCACCCCGCGTCGCGGCTCCCAAACGCCATACATGTGGCGTTTTCCGTCGGGGCGGGGCCGTGCGGCCGCGGCTTCGTCGTTCCCTTCTCCTCCCCTCCCGTTGACCCACTGACTGCCGCTTGGCTACCCAAGCCCGCCTATTATCCGGAAGAAGGAAGTGCCCTATGTCGAGCCCATCTCTCCCCCTGACCGTCCTCATCGAACGCTGGCTTCGCCAGCCCGGCGCCCGCTGGGTCGTGCTGGCCGGAGATCGCGGCACCGCGAAATCCTCGGTGCTCCAGCTTCTCGCCGCGCGATGCCGCAATCAGCACCAGCCGTTCGTGTGGTGGGAATGGCCCCCGCCCTATCGCACGGAGGAGTGGCACACCGCGGTGCCCGACCCCCAGGCACGGTGGTGGCTCTTGGATGAGTGGATGGTCTTTCCCCATGCGTATCCGTGTTTGGATCGCGGCGTCCTCGCCATCGAATCGGCCCGGCACGGCCCCTCCGCGCCCCAGACCCTTCCGGGGCGCTGGCCCTTTGCCGCGCAGGCGGCCGTAGCTTGGGTCACGTTGCGCCGGCATCCGGAGGACCCTGCGGTGGTCGTCTGGGAATGGGATGCGCCCGGTGCTGACCGTCAGACCGGGGTCGTCCCCCAAGGTCCTTGGGCGCCTCGGTCGGCTGCCCCCCATCCCCTGGGCGTCGCGTGGCCCCCGGTCGCTTGGGCTGGCTGTTCCATGGCTACGGGGATCCCCATGCATAGCACGCGCCGGGGGGCGCCCGCAGCGCACTGCCCGTCGGCGCTCTCGCCGCCGTCGTGAGTCCCGGCGACCCCCAAGCAGCGGGCCCTGGCTGAACGACTGGGAGTGGTGCTGGCGGACGGGTTGAGTCGAGGCGAGGCCCAGGTGGTGCTAGATGACGCCTTGGCGCAAGCCCGGCTCCATTGTAAATCGTACCCTCAAAATACCCAGGATCGGCACGGGGAATTCCCCATCGTCACCATCGGGAATTCCCCAGTTTCAGCACGGGTC
>JAJYPH010000213.1 GCA_021795575.1 Bacillota bacterium | reverse complement strand
GAGACTGGCCATCGCGCGCACCAAGGCGGCCCGCCCCGGGAGCTTGGCGTACGCCCGCCCCTTGGCAATGGGATACCAGCCCGCACCGCCCAGGCCCACGATAGCGAGCCCAATCCCCGCCGCCATCACACTGGCGGCGGTGGCGAGGACGGCCATGCCGCCCAGCACCACGACGGCCATGAGGGCCAGCAGCCGCCGGGGCTTTGCCGCGGCGGCCGCGCGGAGCGCCGGCACCCGCTCCAGCAGGACCAGCGCCAGGATGCCGCATCCCAGCGATCCGGTTATCCAAAGGCCCAACAAAGCTTCCGAGGCGTGTAAGACGTCATGCAGGTACAGAGCCGCAAATGCCAGCAGGATTTCGTCAATCATGGTGGGGATCCAGGCCAACATCCCCCACCGCAAGATCGCCGGGCTTATCACCATGCGGCGGAGGGTTGGCCAAAGCGCCTCGGCCCCGTCGGCAGGGGCCGGCACAGGGGCGGGGTCGGGGGCATTGGGAGGGCGTCCCGGTGGGAACCGCACCGACAAGGTGGCACCCAGCATGCCGAGCCACATCGCGGCGCCGAGCCAGCAGAGCGAGCGCCAGCCCTGGTGCGCGGCCGCCAGCGCGGTGATGGCCAGCGGCCCCGCCACGTCCCCGATCCCAGCCAGCAGCGTCCAGCGGGTCATGAGGCCGACGGTGTCTCCCACGGCATCGTCTGCCAGAACGGCTTGCGCCAGTCCGACAGCCATGCCGGCCGCCGGGTAGTAGCAGGCAAACAGCACAAGCATGAGATCATAGCGGGTGGCCAGGCCCTCGGCCACCAGGCACACGGCCAGCACGAGGCCGGGGACTAAAATCCACCAGCGCTTGCCATGGCGGTAGCTCCAAAGATTAAGGGCGGGCTCGAAGATGAAGCCCGAAGCGGCGCCGACCGCAAACAGCAGGCCCATCTGGCCATAGTTGAGCCCCAAGAACGCTTGGAGCAGGGGAGCCCCGACCACGGGAATGGCCGTGACCGCCTCATCCAATAGGCCGTAGCCCAACAGAACCTGCCGGCGGCGGATGATAGGCGGCGGCGCGCCCAGGGGCAGCGTGCGATCACTGGTGCTCACGGTTAAACAGTCCTCCTCCATACGAATGGCGTCAGGCGGCTAAAAGGCCATCGGCCACGGGAGGAGAACGAGCCCTTAGAGAATCAGGCGGCTGAGCAAGTTAACAAGGACCGCGGATCGCCATGGAGTGGCCACCCCCTTTCGCGTACCAGATATAACGATAAATCCTGCGGGAGGCCGCGTCCACCACTCGCGGCGTTCTTGGCCGTGGGCTTGCGTCTCGCTAAATCGCCGCCGGCTCCCAAGCGAGCGGCTTGGCCACTGCGCCCAGTCGGCTCACCGCCGCGCCCTGGTCAGGCGGCCGTCTAACTGGGAGGGACCGGGCCCTCCCGCTGCTCCACCCGCTTGACGATGCGGTCCATGGAGCGCGCTTTGTGATCCAGCGTGAGCCGCTCCGCCAGTGCGGCGTCGCGGGCGCTGAGCGCGTCCAGGATGGCGTCGTGCTCCTGGATGGAGGCCCACGTGCTGGGGTCGTTGCCCGTGAGGGGCGCCGGGTAGCGGCCCGAGTGATCCCAGAGGTTCTTCAAGAGCTCCAGCAGCCGGCCGTTATTGCAGCCGGCGTAAATGCGCTCGTGGAAGGCACGATTGCAGCGATTGAGCTCCCCGGCCGCATCGCCCCGCTCCACCGCGCCCTGAAGGCGCCGGTTGATGTCCCGAGCCTCGTCCAGATTCGCGTCGGTAAGGCGCGGCGCCGCCAGCCGCACGGCGAGTCCCTCCAGCGCCATCCGCACCTCGAACAGCTCCCGCAGGTCGGCCGCGGATAGCGGCGCCGTGACCGCCCCCACGTGCGGCTCGGTGCGGATCAGGCCCTCTTGCTGAAGCTGGTTCAGCGCTTCCCGCACCGGGATTTCGCTGGTGCCATAGTCCTGTGCAATCTGCCGGGTGATGAGCCGCGCTCCCGGAGGGTATCGGCCCTCTAAGATGTCATGCCGCAACCCGTTCAGGATCCAGTCCTTCTTGGTTTGAAATTGCCATGCTTCGGTCGTGCGCGGCATCCGGCCACCTCCCAGCGGGGGTTCTCCCCGGCGTTCTATATGATATATAATGTCACAAACGCGGCTGAAGCACAGGAGGCGCTTTTGCATGGCGGAGCCCCATCAGGACTTGGTCGGACGGGTGGCGGTCGTGACCGGCGGGGCACGGGGCATCGGCCTGGCGGTGGCTCGGGCGCTTGGAGCCCGAGGGGCTCGCCTGGTGCTCGCCGACGCTGGACTCGACCCGGCTGGCCGCCCCGAACACCCGGACGCGGCGTCCGAGGCGGTGGCCACCCTGACCCACGAGGGCATGGACGCCGCCCCCTTCGCCGAGGCGCTGGGCACCACGGAGGCGGCGGAGCGCCTGGTGGCGTTTGCCACCGAACACATGGGGCCCGTCGACATTTTGATCAACAACGCGGCGATTCTCCAGGATCGCATGGTGTGGAACCTCACCCCCGCGGCGTGGGACGATGTGCTGGCCGTGAACCTCAGCACCGCCTTCTACCTGCTGCGGGCCGTGGCCGGGGGCATGCGCGCGCGGCGGTTTGGCCGCGTGGTCAACATCGTGTCGTCGGCTGGCCTGATAGGCAATGTGGGCCAAGCCAACTACGGCGCCGCCAAGGGGGGGCTGGTGGCGCTCTCCCGGGTGGCGGCTTTGGACCTGGCCCGCTATGGGGTCACCGTGAATGCCATCGCACCGTTTGCTCATACGCGCATCACCGACCTTATCGTACCCCACCACCCCGCCGTGGCCGATTACCTGGCCACTGTCCGGGGCGTCGCGCCGCCGGACAGCGTGGGGACCCTGGCCGCCTACCTCGCCACGGAGGCCGCCCAGGTGTACACCGGGCAGGTGTTCGGCGTGCGCGGAGGTGAGGTGTTCCTATTCTCCGCGCCCCGTCCCGTCGGCGTGCAGCGGTCGCCGGCGGGGAGGCTCACCGACCGCGACCTGGCCGCCGCGTTTGCGCGGTGGGAAGAGCGCGGGCTGCTGACACCGCTCGAGACCGATCTGGAATACATGTCGCGTCCCCTCCCTTCCGATGAGTGAGTGCCGCGGGGGTGGACCCGCGGCCCGAGATCACAAGGAGGTGCATCCCATGACCTACCCCGATCCCTTTCACGGTCCGGTGGCATCAGCGCGCGAGCTCTCCGCCATGCCGGACGAATACCAGGCCGCCGTCGCCAAAGTGGTGCTGAGCCACGCGGCCAATGAGATCACCGGAGCCCAAACCTTTGACGAGCCTTCAATTCGGCTCGCGCCGACGCCGTTTTTTAAGTGGACCGCGAGCCGCGTCACCATGGAGGAGTACGGCCACCACATCCTGTTCTCACGCCTGGCCGACGAGCTGGGCCTCGACTGGCGCACCCGCAAGCCCCTGACGCTGTTCGACTTCCCGCTCGTCAGCTGGACGCAGTTCGGGGTGGTCAAGGCGGTGGTGGACCTCGCGGAAATCATTCAGCTCGAGGATCTCTTGGAGTGCTCCTACACCCCGCTCAAGCAAATTGCGATCCGCACCATGCCCGAGGAGCGCTTCCACGTCGGGCTCGGCAAGAAAATCATCGCGCAGCAGCTCCAGACGCCCGAGGGGCAAACCCAGGTGGAGGCCGCGCTCACCCCGCTCTTCCATGAGACCCTGGGATTTTTCGGACGCGCCGGCTCGGGCAACAACGCGCTGTTTCGCCGCTGGGGAATTAAGCGGCGGACCAACGAGGCCATGCGTCGCGAATACGTTGTGCGGGTGAAGGAGTACGTGGGCGAGATCGGGTGCGCGCTGCCGGCCATCCCAGCCGCGTACGCCGCTGAGCACCTCGAGGATGTGTCCTGATGGGCGCCGAGGATTTCGGCGAGCGCTTAAAGGCCCAGGCGCTCGGCCCGCTGTGGACCGTGCTGGCGGATGCGCTCACCCCAACCCCGCGCCCCCGGGAAGTGGCGCATGCCTGGCACTGGCCCACGGTGCGCCCGCTGCTGTACGAGTCGCTCGAGCGGGTGAGCGCCGCGGAGGCGGAGCGCCGGGTGCTGGTGCTTCAGAACCCCGGCCTGCCGGGGCCGACCGCCTGCACCGAGACGCTCTACGCCGGGATCCAAATCATCGGCCCGGGGGAGGTGGCTCGGACCCACCGCCACACCCCGAACGCGCTGCGCTTCATCATGGAAGGCACCGGCGCCGTCACCACGGTGGACGGCGAGCGCCTTGTGATGGAGCGCGGCGACCTGGTTACGACCCCGACCTGGACCTGGCACGACCACGGGAACGGCGGAGACGAGCCGGTGGTATGGCTGGACGGCTTGGACATCCCGCTGGTCCAATCGCTGTCCGCCATGTTTTTCGAGCCCTATCCGGAGCCTCAGCAGCCCGTCACCCTGCCGGCGGGGCACTCCCGACATCGCTATGGGATGGGCTTGAGGCCGGCCTTTGAGGGCTTCCCGCATCCGTACTCGCCGTTGCTGTCCTACCCGTATCGGGAAGCGCGCGCGGCGCTGGCGGCCGTGGCGGCGGCGGATCGGGGCAGCCCCTGGGATGGGGTGCGCATGGAGTACACCAATCCGCTGTCGGGCGGATCGGTGCTTCCAACGCTGGACGCCTATCTGCAGTGGATACCCCCGGGGGCGGTGCTCCAGCCCGTGCGGCGCTCGTCCAGCAGTGTCTACCTGGGGGTCGAGGGCCACGGCGTGATCACCATCGATGGCACCGCGTTCCCCTGGGGCGTCAACGACGTGGTAGTCGTGCCCAGCTGGGCCGAGGTGCAGCACCAGAACCCTGGCGGCGAGCCGGCGGTGCTGTTCTCGTTCTCCAATTCACCGGTGCTGAGGCCGTTTGGCCTCTATCGCGAGACGGGCGCATGATCACGCGGGCCGACTACCGGCAGCCCCGGGGCGCCGCGCTGGCCGGAGCGGCCGCGCCGCCGCTCACGGTCCCCGGGCTGCTCGAGCGCCAAAGCCGCGCACTGCCCGACCGCCCCGCCCTGCTCGCTCCCGATGGCGATCTCACCTGGCGGGAGCTGGCGGCGGCCGTGGAGCGGCGCGCCCGCGACTTGACGGCGCTTAATGTCGGCGCCGGCGACGTGGTCGGCCTGCAGAGCTCCAACACGCGGCACGCGGTCGTGGACCACCTGGCGATCGCCCAGTGTGGCGCGGTGACGGCCATGATTCACCGCCCCTACCCCGATCCCGAGGTGGCCAGACTCGCACGCCTCGCCGGGGCTCGATT
>JAJYPH010000212.1 GCA_021795575.1 Bacillota bacterium | reverse complement strand
CACGTCGACTGGGCCAACACCTGCCCCGAAACGCGACCGGCCGGTCGGCGGCTCGGCGGCGTCACCCCGATGCCCGGGCACGTCTCGGGCTGTCCGGCTTCATGGTGACCAGCCCGCCGAGGCGGCACCAGCCGCCACGCGCGGCACGCCGGCCGGCGGACCGCTTCCCTCTACCCTAGGCGGCTCGCCAGCGCCATGCCGTCCGGGCTGCCCCAGCCGGTGACCGCATTCCACCCCGGGCCACACTGATACCCGACGACGCCCGGCATGCTGTTGTTGCCCTCCAGGATGGGGTGAAAGCCAGCCGTGCCGCCCAGCGCGTACAGCGCCGGGTTGGCAAAGCCCAACCGGGGCTTCCCCTGCTGCACCCGCTGCTGGTTCAGGCGCGCGATGAGCGCGGCCCACACCGGACTGGACGCCGACGTGCCGCCCACCACGGTCGGCTGCCCCTGGAACACGACACTGTATCCCGTGTCCGGGTCGGCCACCAGCGCCACGTCGGGGACGCCGCGCCCCGTGCTGCCGGCGGGATTCGCGGGCACGTGGGCGGCGTCCTGCCACGCCGGCAGCGGGAACACCTGGCTCACGCCGCCACCCGAGGCGCCGTTGTGGTTGGTGTCGGTCCACCCGGTTTCGGTCAGGCGCTGGTCCGTGGGCGTAAGCGTGAGGGTGGTGCCGCCCACCGCCAGGATGTGCGGCACGGCCGCGGGGACGTCCACGTGCGGCACGGGGCGCCCCGCGCCGCGGATCCCGTAAGCGCCGGCATCCCCCGAGGCCGCCAGCACCGTGATGCCGCGCGCCGCCAGCCGCATGGCGGCCACATTCCACGCATTGAGCGCGCTGGGCGCAAAGTGATTTTCGGCCGCGCCGTACGAGATGGACACCACCGTCGGCCGATGCTGCACGTCCGTGGCGACGGCGTCCAGCGTTTTCAACAGCGAAAGGGCAAAACCGGCGTCGCTGGTGCCGGCCGTGGACTCATACACTACCAGCTGGGCGTCGGGCGCCATCGCACCGGCCCATTCGACGTCCAGCGTGCACTCCATGTCGACCGCATGGATGCCGCCATCGTTGGGGGTGCCGTCCACCGACACAAACCCCACCGAGCGCACGGGCACCCCGTGCTGTGTCCAAAACTGCTGCAGATCCGCCACCGCAAAGCCATTGGAAAACTCCAACAGCGCGATGGTTTCTCCAGCGCCGGTCCCCCCGGTGGGGAAGGCGTAGGCGGTGGTCAGATCCCGCGGGAAGAACCCCTGCCCCCCGTTGGCGGGTGTAGCGTTCCGTGAGGGATACCGGTGCATCGGGTGAGCCGTGCTGCGCGTCTCCAGCCCGAAAATGGCCGCCACGTGGGGCGCCGCCCACAGTGGCACTTCCGGGTCTTCCCGGTTGATGCGCACGGTGCGTCCGTCCAGCGGCCGTTCCGCGAACGTGCACCGAAACGCGCCCGTCAGCTGTCCCACCGTACCCGAAAAGTCCAGATAGAGCCCCCCGGACCGGGGGGGATCCACGCTTAAGCCCAGATCCTCCAGATAGGCGGCCATCCGCACCACCACCGTGGGGTCCGGCGCAAAGAGGCGATTCACGTCGCTCACCTGCTCCACCGGAGCCAGCTGGCCGGTGGCCAGCGCCGTGGCCAGCGCTTGGTGATCCTGGGGCCAAAACGCGACCCGGCCGTAGACCACCCGCCCCGACGGCGCGGTCTTCCAACCCTCCTCCCCCTGCCACGCCGGCACCAGGTGTCCTCGGAGCACCGTTGTCTGCATGCTACTGCCCCCTTTTGTCCCGCGGGACGGCCAACCATCCCGACTTCCACTATACGGATGAATTCCCAGGATGTTTGACGGCCCGCGCCCCGAACGGCGTCAGGACAAACGGGGTTTGCACGAGGCACGTGGGGCACAGCACCAGCACCTCGGTGTCGCCCCGCGTGTTGGGCGGCAGCGCATTCTTGATGCCCTCGGCCACCTCGCCGGATGGCACCACCTGATGGCACTGCCCACACACCGAAAGCGTCTCCCAGGGGGGATGGTATTCCGCCATGGCTTCCCCGATGGCGTCGGGGCTCACCCACAGAGCGGCGGGCAGTGGGCCCTGGCGGCGCGCCGCAGCAATCGCCCGCCGCCCCACCCTCTCGAGGATCTGCATCTCACTGGAAAACGGGTCGCGCCGCGTGAGATGCATCCACAGCGTGCGCGGAAATACCACCGACACCAGCTGGTGACCACCGCCAGCCTCGGAGAAGATGGCCCATGGACCCTCCGGCGCCTCCCCCACATAGTGCAGGAGTTCGGCCGCCTCCTGCGGTTCCTCCGCCTGCCCCATCCCCATGGCGCCACCTGCCTTGTCGCCCGCACGCGAGCGTCAGTCGTTGCCGCGTTCGCGGTCCCTTGATGATAGATCGCCCGAGAGGTCGCACGATAGGTCGCCAGATCGCGCGCGAGATCGATCGGGAGCGGGCGGCTCCCTTGATACAATGACGCCACCAGCAGGTGAGGGAGGCAGCGCCAGGCGTGGACGAGCAATCGGCGGCAGCCCCCACTCCCCACCGACGTTTTCTGCGCGACGCGGGCCGCTACGCGCCCATCACGCTGGCGCGGGCGGCCGCGAGCTTGGTAGGGGTCCTGGTGTTTTCCCGCATCTTCACCGCGACCGCCTTTGGCCAGTACAGCCTAGTCACCGCCGGCATTGGGGTGGTGGTGCCCCTCTTGGGGGAATGGGTGGCCCAACCCGTGGGCCGATTCTTCAACGAGTACCATCCGGGTCCAGACGCCGCCACGTTTCAAGACGCCGTGAGCCATGTGGCGTCCCGCATGGGCACGCTGGCGGTCCTGGTGGCGTCGGTCGGCGCGCTGTTGGCGTGGGTGGCCTCAGGCGAAACCTGGCCGCTGTCCCTGCTCTTGGGGGGCGGCGCCGTCGTGGTGGTGCAGTCGGTGTCGGTGCTGGTGAGCCCGCTCTTGCCCGCCCGGTTTCTCACCACCGCGTATCGGAACTACACGGTGGCCACCGGTGTGGGCGGGTTGGCGCTGGGGCTCTTGTTGGTGGGGCTTTTCGGGCGGCAGGTGGCGTGGCTGGCGTGGGGCACGGCCGCCGTCGGGCTCCTGATGCTCCCGTATCTGCTCCACCACGCCCAGATTCGTCTGGTGGTGCCATGGTCCCGCGTCAGCGACGGCGTCCGGCAGGTCCAACGGCGCTTTTGGCAGTACGGCGCCCCCCTGACTCTCTGGTACATCCTGGGTCACGTGCTGTACAGCGGCGACCGCTATGTGATCGCGGCGTTTTGGGGGGCCGGGGCCGTCGGGGTTTACAGCATCAACTACAACCTGGTGAACCGCGGCATTGGCTTTATCACGGTGCCGCTGGCCACCGCGTCGTGGCCCATCCTGATGCGCCAGTGGGCCGACGGCGCCCGGGCGGAGGCCCGGGCCACGCTGGGGCACATGACGGAGACGTACGCCCTGGCGGGCGTCGGGGTGGTGGGGTTGGTGGCCTCCGTCGGCCAGCCCGCCACCACCCTGCTGCTGGGGCGGGCCTTCCAGGCGGGCTTTGTCATTCTAGCCCCGGTCCTGGCCGGGCTGGTGCTCCGCACCAGCGCCAATCTGGGAGCCAAAAGTTTGGAGTTTCATGAGAAAACCCGCTGGATGGTGTGGGACAGCGCCGTGGCGGCCGCGGTGAACCTGGGGTTGAACCTTTGGTGGGTGCCTCGCTACGGATTCATCGCCGCCGCCTGGGCCGCGCTGGTCGCCTTTTTCGTGTATGCGCTGCTCATCTGGTGGCAGGCCCGCCGCCTTCTCCCGTGGGACATTCCCGGTCAGCTGCTGGGCTTTTTGCTCCCGGCCGCGGTGGCCGGATGGCTCCTGGCGCACGGGGTCGAATCGCTGCCGCTCCTGGCCCGCTCCCCGTGGCTCGCCACGGCCGGGGGAACCGTGGCCTTCGCCCTCTGCTACGGAGCAGGCGTGCTGACGTGGCGCGCACTCGGAAGGCGGACCCCCCGCGGCGGGTTTCATGGGTGAACCCAGGGTGAATGGTGCAGGATTCTGGGGACGGACCGCGCAGGAAGCGAGCGGCGCACGCCACGGCCGGGCGCGCCGCAAATTCGGCACGCATGCTTGTTCCGGGCATGGTTCTGTCCGTCGGCTCGCTGGTTCTGATGTCGAGCGCTGTGTGGGCTGCGGCGGCCCGACCACCCTGTACCTGCGTCCCACCCGATCCAACACCACCGGCACCGGACGCGCGAGTCCCTGCCAGGCGATTCAGCACGCGGTGGCACCGACTCCGGCCGCGTCTCCCTCACCGATGCGATCACGCGGGAGTCCGCCGCCGGTCCCTCGGGCGGCGCCGCCCACACGATCCGGACTGTGTCGGGCAACTTCATGGGCCTCGAGGAGAGGGGCCGCGCCGGCACCACGATTTGCGCCCTCACCACCACCAAGCCGACGCCGCACGCCATCCTGGTGCGGGACACCGCCCACGTGTCGCTGCGGGACCACAGCGTCTCCAACACGGGACTGGGGCTGCACCCGGCCATTCCCGAAGACCAGGCCATCATCCTGACCGGCACCTCGCCGTCGACCGTGATGGGCAGCACGCTCCCCAACGTGACGGCGGCCAACCTGATCTCGGGGGCGACCCACCCCTGCGGCATCCTGGTGGCGGGTGCAGTCAACCCGGTGATGGGCACCGTCGTGGCCAGCAACCTGATTTCCCAGGAGCACGGCGGCGTCGGCTTCACGGGGGCGCTCGGCCACCACCTCTACCTACGGCAACACCACCCCCCCCCCCAGCGTGGCCTCGGCCGGGCAAACCTTGCTACACCGCGTCGGCGCCGGAGTATCCGTTTTGGGGGACTCGGCGGCGCCTGGCTGGCTCGTGGCCCAAACGACTCGTCCAACCGACCCTCACACGGCCGTCCGAGCCCGCCGGCCGCGCCCACCGTCCTGTTCCCGGTGGCCCCGGCCACGTCGACCGCGGCGCCCGCCCACTCGGACACGCTCACCCTGTCCCAGGACTTCATGAACGGTACGACGGCCCCCATGAGTTATCTGGACAACCTGGACTCGACCATCACGGTCCAGACCGCCAGCGGCACGGTGCCGCTGGCGGTCGGCTCCAGCGGTCCGGCGGGCACGTACACGGTCACCGTGTCGGACCCGGACCACATGGTGCCGTCGTCCAACACGGCCCCATTACGGGGGGACGTAGATGCTTCGACAGCTCCGAGTGGCGGGCCCCTCGACCGGGGCGCCCGCCACCTCTTACGTGGGCGCGGCGCCGGATGCCTGGAGCGCCTGCCGTGCGG
>JAJYPH010000035.1 GCA_021795575.1 Bacillota bacterium | reverse complement strand
GCGCCTCGACCGCGCTGGGCAGCGCCACCTCAACCCGCGCCCCGCCCGCGCCGCGAGGGCGGGTCAGGACGATGGGTCGTGATGCCACGGCACGCACGTGACGCACCTGGCCCCGGTGGACGGTCACCGTCCCCATGACCTGGGCCGCGTGGACGACGGTCACCGACTGAAAGTGGCTGAATCCCCAGGACAGGAGTGCGGTCGCCCCGCTGAAGCGCGCGGCCGACGTGGGCGCACCCAAAATGACGGCAATCAGCCGGGTGCCCTGCCGCAGCGTCGTGGCCACCAGGCAGAAACCGGCGGCATGCGTGTATCCCGTCTTCAGCCCATCCGTGCCGGGGTACGTGCGCAACAACCGGTTCTGGTTGACCAGCCACAGCGTGCCCCCCTTACCATTGCGGATGGTGCGGTTCTGCCAGGCGGAGGTGACGGCCAACAGGCCGGGCGTGTTGACCGCTGCCACGGCCAGGCGAGCCAGGTCCGCCGCGGTGCTGTAGTGCTGGAGAGATGGCAGCCCGTGGGGATTGTCGAAGTGCGTCTGGGTCATGTGCAGGCGGGCGGCCTCCCCATTCATCCGCGCCACGAACGCGGCCGTGGACCCGGACAGAAACTGCGCCACCGCCACCGATGCGTCGTTCGCCGATCCGACGGCGATGGCGGTCAGCATCTGCTGGAGCGTCAGGCGCTCGCCCGGCTCCAGCCAAATTTGACTGCCCTCGGTGCGATACGCTTCCTCGGTCACCGGCACCCAGTCCGACAGGCGCGCCTGGCCCCGGGCGATCGCCCGAAAAGCCAGCACCAGGGTCATGAGCTTAGTCACCGACGCCATCGGCAGCGGGCGGTGGGCGTGCAGGCTCGCCAGCACCTGACCCGTTTGTCCGTCCACCAAAATCGCCGCGCGGGCCGTGGTGGCGGGCGCGGCCGCCGCTCCGGCCCCACCCGCCAGCGGCCCCAGCGCCAGCGCGGCGCACCCGACCAGCACCGCCAGGATGCGCCCCCCGCGTAAGCCCCCCTGCCCGTGCGTCACGAGGCCCGCCCCCTTCTGGCTTTGTGACGCTAGTATCGTCCGGGGGACGCGGCCTAATGCGGAGTCGACAGCGCTTCCCACACGACGGGGGAGCGTGGCACCCCCGCCGCGGCATCCGGGGCCACCGTTACGGCGTCCCCGACCCTGCGGACAGCCAGTTCCCGCGCCGACGCGCTGTCGGCGTACACACGGCCCACCCAGGCCCCCGGCGACAACCGGTCTCCGGTCTTCACCAGCACTTCGACCCCGACCCGGGGGTTGACCACATCGGCCGCCACGCGCCGGCCGGCGCCGACCTCCATCGCCGCGCGTCCGATCTCAAGCGGGTCGACGCGCGACACCACGCCGGCCTCTCCCGCCCAGGTGACCAGGGCGGCGGGCGCCAGCGGCAGGCCCCGCTCCACCTGACCGACATCACCGCCCTGGGCTTGGACCCACTCGCGAAACTTATCGCGGGCCTGGCCGCCGTCCAGTGCCGCCCGCACCTCCCGGGCCGCGGCAGCGGCCTCCTCCGGCCCGGCCCGACCGCGGGCCTGCACCACCATGGCCGCGGACACCGCCAGCACCAGAGCGCGCAGGTCCGCCGGGCCCCCACCCTGGAGCGTGGCCCACGCCTCATTCACCTCCAGCGCGTTGCCCACGGCCTGCCCCAAAGGCTCCTCCATGTTCGTGAGCAGAGCCTCGGCGCGGATGCCGGCGCGCGACGCCACCTCCAGCATCAGCTGCGCCAGCCGGCGACCGTCCGCGACCGAGGCATTGAACGAGCCGCGGCCGACCTTCACATCCAGCACCAGGGCGCGGGCTCCTCCCGCAATCTTCTTGGACATGATGGAGGCGGCGATGAGCGCGGGGCTGTCCACCGTCGCGGTGGCGTCCCGCAGGGCATACAAGCGTCCGTCGGCCGGCGCCAGCTCCCGGCTCTGCGCCGCCACGGCCACCCCCACGCGCTCGACGACCTGCGCCCACTCGTCGCGGGACAGGTTGACACGAAAGCCGGGAATGCTCTCCAACTTGTCCAGCGTGCCCCCGGTGTGCGCCAAGCCCCGACCGGACATCTTGGCCACGGGGATGCCCAAGCTGGCCACCAGCGGTGCCACCACCAGCGTGGTTTTGTCCCCCACACCGCCGGTGGAGTGCTTGTCCACGGCCCCCGGAGAGGGCTCCAGCGGCCCCCCCGAACGGGCCAGGGCCATGGTGAGCGCGAAGGTTTCCTCGGGCGAGAGTCCCCGAGCATACACCGCCGTCAGCCAAGACGCCAATTGATAGTCCGGGACGCTCTGGTCGGCAGCCCCGCGGGCCACCGCCTCGAAGTGCGCGGCGACCAGGATGCCTGAGCCCCGCGCCGCCCTCAGCACATCGCGAAAATCGCTCATCCGGTCAGCGCCTTCCAGCGCGAGGTGCCCACCGCCGGCGGCGGCAGTTCCCACACATCCGCCAGCGTGGCGGCCATGTCGGCCAGCGTCGTCCGTGGCTGTCCCAGCCCGGGCACCACCCCCGCCCCACCGACCAGCCACGGCACGTCCTCGCGCGTATGGTCAGACCCTGGCCGTGTGGGGTCGCACCCATGGTCGGCGGTGATCCACAGCTGCCCCGACGAGCCACAGGCGCCAAGCGCCTCCGGCACCCAGGCATCCAACTCCGCGAGCGCCCGCGCGTAGCCCGGGGCGTCGCGTCGGTGGCCGAACTGGGAATCGAAGTCAACCAAATTGACAAAGACGAACCGCCGGCCCCCGGGAGCCTCCAGTGTGGTCAGCGTTTTGGCGAGGGCATCCTTATTAGACCCGGTGATCACTCGCTCCCCGAAGCCCACACCCGAAAAGATGTCCCAGATTTTTCCGACCGCCACCGTCTCCACGCCGGCCCGGAACAGCGCGGCCGTGAAAACGCCCGCCGGCGGGGGCACCGCCCAATCATGGCGGTGGGGCGTCCGCACGAAGGCCCCTGGGCTTCCCGTAAAGGGCCGGGCAATAATGCGCCCGACGAGATGGGGGCCCTGCATCACCGTCCGGGCGGCGGCGCACCAGGCATAGAGCGTCTCCAACGGCACCACGTCCTCATGGGCGGCAATCTGGAGCACACTGTCGGCCGAGGTGTATACGATGGGAAACCCCGTGGCACGGTGCTCCTCCGCCAGATCCTCAATGATCCGCGTGCCCGAAGCCGCCCGATTGCCCAGCAGCGGACGGCCGAACGCGGTCTGCAGCTGCCGGACCACGGCGGGCGGGAATCCATCGGGATAGGTTCGGAACGGCTCGGCGACGACGGCGCCCATCATTTCCCAATGCCCCGCCAGCGTGTCCTTGCCGGCCGCCACCGGATGGCACCGGACGGCGGCCCCGGTCAGGGGGACGTCCTCGGTGCCGGGCAACGCAACCAGCCCGCCCAGCCCCAGGCCCGCCAAGTGCGGGAGCGGCACGGGCAGGGCGTTTAGGGCGTGGCCCACCGTGTTGGCGCCGTCGTCACCATAGGCACCGGCATCCGGGGCCGCCCCCACGCCGCCAGAATCGATCACCACCAAGCAAATCACCATCACCACGCCCCCCTTCCCGCGACCCCGTTCCGTTGAGCTATGCGCGCGGGTGAGCCCGGTCGTAGACAGCTTTCAGACGGGCTCGGCTCACGTGCGTATAAATTTGGGTGGTGGAGATGTCGGCATGCCCCAACATCTCCTGCACCGATCTCAAGTCTGCCCCATTCTCCAGCAGATGGGTGGCAAAGGAGTGCCGGAGGGTGTGCGGCGTCACTTCGTGCACAATGGCGGCCAGCGCGGCGTATTTTTTGACGAGCTTCCAGACGCTTTGGCGCGTCAGCGCCGCTCCGCGCCGATTGACGAACAGCGCGCCCGCCCTGACAGGGGTCCGGGATACCAGACGCGGACGTCCCGCCGCCAAGAAGCGGTCAACGGCGCGCACCGCCGCCCGGCCCACCGGAATCAGGCGCTCCTTCTCCCCTTTCCCGCGGCATCGGAGGCGGGGCGGCGACGTGTCCCAATCGTCGACGGTCAGCGCCACCAATTCGCTCACCCGGAGTCCCGTAGCATAAAGCAGCTCCAAGATCGCCCGGTCGCGCAGGCCCACGGGGTCATCCGCCGGACAGGCGGCCAGCATGGCTTCCACCTGCTCCACCGTCAGCACGCGGGGCAGGGGCCGCACCAGCCGCGGCGATGAGAGATGGCGCGTGGGATCGGGTCCCGCGCCGGCCTCATCCTCCTGATACCCAAAGAAGGACCGCAGCGCCGCGAGCCGCCGCGCCACAGTGGCCTCGCTCAAGCCCCGCCTGGTCAGGTGGCGGAGATATTGCCGCACCGACGCCACCGGGTCTCCTGCCTCGCCTCCTGCCCCGTCCTGGACAAACCGGACGTAGTCGCGCAGATCCCGTTCATACGCATGCAGCGTGTTGCGGGACAACCCCCGCTCCAGCGCCAGGTAGTCGAGATATTCGCCAATGACCACGTCCCAGTTCATCCGTCATCTCCCCATCCCACGGGTTCGACGCGGCCCGACGCGTTCCTGCCGGGGAACCGCGCAGCCGGGCAAGGCCCTGGATACGGGAAATGCCCCCGCCCCAGGGGGCGGAGACATTCCTCCGAGGGGCCAGACCGCCGGCTACGATCCGCCCAACAGGGATTCTGCGGACACATGCTCCAAGCCATGGGCCGTCGCCACGGCCCGGTAGGTCACGCGCCCGCGATAAATGTTGAGCCCGTGCCGCAGCGGCGCGTCGTCGGTCATGGCACGCACGACCCCGCGTCCTGCCAGGGATCGTGCGTACGGCAGCGTCGCGTGCGTCAGCGCCAGGGTGGACGTGCGCGGGACGGCGCCAGGCATGTTGGCGACCGCGTAGTGAATGACGCCATGGCGCTCGTAGGTGGGTTGGGAATGCGTCGTGACGCGGTCAATGGTCGCGATGCTCCCGCCCTGGTCAATCGCCACATCGATGATGACCGATCCCGGCTTCATGCCCCGGACCATGTCCTCGGTGACGAGGTGCGGCGCCCGCGCGCCGGGAATGAGAACCGCCCCCACCAGCAGATCGCATTCCGCCACCGCCTCCGCGATGTTGAACTCATTTGACATCAGCGTGTGCAGTCGGCCGCCAAACAGGTCATCCAGTTGACGCAGCCGCTCGGCATTGATGTCCAAAATCGTCACCTCGGCACCCAGGCCCATTGCAATGCGGGCCGCGTTCGTGCCCACGATGCCGCCCCCCACCACCGTCACGCGTCCCGGCCGCACGCCCGCCACGCCCCCCAAAAGGATTCCGCGTCCTCCGTGGGGCCGCTCAAGGAATTGGGCGCCCAATTGGGGCGCCATACGGCCCGCCACCTCGGACATCGGCGTCAGGAGCGGCAGCGACCCGTCCGGCAGCTGGACCGTTTCGTAGGCCACGGCCGCCACGCCACGTTCCAGCAAGGCGGCCGTCAACGCCGGAACCGGGGCCAAGTGCAGGTACGTGAACAAAATTTGGTCGGGACGAAAGTATTGGTACTCTTGTTCCAACGGCTCTTTGACTTTCACAACCATGTCCGCCGCCCAGGCGGCCGCGGCATCAGGCGCCACCGCGGCACCGACCCGCTCGTAGTCCGGATCCTCAAACCCACTGCCGCGGCCGGCACCGGTTTCCACCACCACGGTGTGGCCATCGCGGACCAGCGTCTGTACCCCGCCGGGCGTCAGCGCCACCCGGTTTTCATCACTCTTGATCTCGCGCGGCAACCCAATCTGCACTGGAGGAGCCCCTCTCCATCAGGTCTCTCAACAACGTTCACCATAGCACAACATAGCACACCCTTCCTTCGGACTTTTGCTCCGAACCACCGGAGAGCCGCCTGCGGCGGCTACACCCCAAAGTGCACCAGACTCTTCATGAGCCAGGGGGTGACGACGGCCTGCGTCCCACTGCCCGCCAGCACGGCCACGCCCGCCAGCAGCGCGACCGCGCTGTAGGCCCCGAACGATTCCCACAGTCGGCCCCGTCCTCGCCATGCCGGCCGCGACAGCAATTGCCACGAAAAGGCCACTCCACCCGAACCCGTGGCCAGCCACGCCGGCACCAGCAAGAGATTGGGGAGAACGACCGCCACCAGCGCGAGACCGACTCCCGCACTCGGGAGCAGGGTGAGCATGAGTGCCAGGGCGAATCCCAGCACAAACCCGCGAAACAAGACCGCCAGAAGCACCAAGGGCATGCCGGCCACCGACAAACTCAGGATGTAAATCAGACCCAGGACTTTGAGGTTGGTTCCAGCCGCCGCCAGAAACACGGCTCCCGTGGGCAATCCCGGACCCGCCGCGACGGACACGAGCGCATGGATCCGCGCCGCCAGTTGTGCCGTCTCTGTCCCCGGCAGCACATTCACGGCCAGCGCCCCCAGCAAGGTGCCCAGCAAAAAGGCCGCCATGACCAGGAGGCTGTACGCGCGGTGCTGGTCCCACCACCGGTCCCACGCCCCTGCGGGGTCCCAGCCCATCCCATCCCTCCCCCCGACTTTACGGGCTGGGGCGGCGATTCATGAGTCGTCCGAGGCGCGAATAAATCCCGCCCGTGGGCGTACCCTACGGCGGGTTTGGGCGGACCGGAGCAAGGGGGCAGCAGCATGAACCGACGGCGTGGGGTGTGGGTGGCGGGCGGGAGTGCGGCCGTGTCGCGGTGGCTCAAAGGGTGGCCCCCAGACTGGACGCTGGAACAGTGGGTGGCGGCCATCGAGCAGGACGCGCGGCCGAAGACCGCTCCTCAATCCTCCAAAGGAATCAGCTCGCGAATCGCCCACCGATAAAGCAGCCGGGCCTGGCCCTCACCATCGGCCACGTAGAGAACGTGGCGGCCCGCGCCCAACAGCTGGGCAGCAAATGGAGGTCCCCCGGCGGGCACCACGGTGAGGCGCCGGCGCTCGTCGCGCCAGCGCGCCAGGAGCTGTGTCTCGAGATCCGCAGGGTCCGGCGGCATGCCATCACCCGCGTCCGCCGGGATGGTCCACTCCGGCAGCGTCTCTCGCGACAGGGCGGGCGCCGAGGCGTCCGCCTCCGGCAGCGGGTCCGCTTCCGCTCCCAGCGTCGTCGGCTCGGCCGGTGACGCTGGCGGGGCCGGCGGCTGGTCCGGGGCTTCGCCTGGAAAACCCGACCGCGGGCCGACCCGTACCCAGCGCGGCCCGTCGCTCATCGAAAGTAGTCCTGAGGCAGTACCGGCGGCGGCGGCGGATAGCGAAGAGTGCGTTCGTACGCATCCATGGTGGCTTCGACGGCCGCCCTCTGGATGTCGCCGCGCACCAACGCCACGCCCACCGCCACATCTTCCTTTTGCCGCCAATTTAAAAAGGCCAGTCCGACGTTCAACACGGCCTGGTCCCCCACCCGGCACTCCACCACACCACGTATGGCGATGGTCGAGGCAATCCCGGGCACCTGCTCAATCACGTTGACGACCGCCGACGCCAACGCCGTGGCATGCTGGCTGGGCAGGTTCCGACCCAGAAACCGCCCCTCGATCAGGCGCTGCGGGTCGTGGGCGAACATGCATGTGACCCCCGCTGTCAACAGACCCGTTTCTTTGTCGAGATCCATGCGAAAGCTTTGCACCTGCAGCTCGCCGAGGTCGAGATACTCCTCCATTCCCCGCACCTGGGCCACGGAAATGCGCTTGTGGTCGACCCGGATGGCCCACTTGGCGGCCAACAGGCTCTCGATATCGCGCACCACCTGCTTGGGGGCGCGGCGATCGGTCGCCAGCACATGCACTTCCTCGATGTAGCCCATGTCATTGACCGTCACGCGGGCGCGGTGCACCCCCGGAAGCTTGGTCAGGAGCTCCTCAATATCCTCGACCGACACCCGCTCGGGTTCGGGCGGGCGGGGGGCGTCGACGTCCGGCGCCGGCTCCACCGCCGGATCCACCGGCGGCCGTGTGGTCCGCTTGGCCATAAACCCCTCCGTGGGGAACGTTATTCGGGGAGATACGTCCGCCGCACCCGGCCGATCTGGTCCAGCCGCGCCAGCGCCAGTCGATCCGCCGCCTCGTAGGTCGGAATATCTTCCTGCTCAGCGATTCGTATCACTTCCGCCACCTGCTGTCCAATTTGTGCCACCCTTTTGTACGCCCGGTCGTGGTGGTAGCCGTCGGGGTGCAGCTCATCCGCCACATTGACCACGCCGCCTCCGTTGATGACGAAGTCGGGAGCATAGAGGATGTGGCGAGCTCGCAGCGCGTCGCCGTGCCGCGGCTCCTTCAGCTGGTTGTTCGCGGACCCGGCCACGATGCGGCAAGCCAGGCGCGGGATCGTGTCATCGTTCAAAATCGCACCCAGGGCACAGGGAGCAAAAACATCACACGCCACATCATAGATGGCGTCCGGTTCGACGACGGCGGCACCCAGCTCCTGTGCCACGCGCTGCGCGTGGTCCGGCGTGATGTCGGCCACGGTGAGCCGGGCACCCTCGTCATGCAGCATGCGGGCCAGCACGGTCCCGACGTGCCCGAGGCCCTGAATCGCCACATGGCGGCCGTCTAGGGACGGAGATCCGTACACGTGCGCCACCGAGGCTTTGATCCCTTCCAACACCCCCAGCGCGGTCGCTGGCGACGGGTCGCCGCTGGTTTCCTTCAACCCCCCGACGAACTGCGTCTCGCGCGCCATGGTCTCAATGTCCTCGGCATTGATGCCCACGTCCTCGGCTGTGATGTACCGGCCCCCGAGGCTCTCCACCAGCCGACCAAAGCTGCGCAGCATGGCCTCTGACTTGGGTGCATCCGGCTCGGCCCAAATCACCGACTTGCCCCCGCCCAGGTCCAACCCCATCGCCGCGTTCTTAAAGGTCATCCCCCGTGAGAGGCGCAGGGCGTCCGTGAGGGCGTCTGCCTCCGACGCATAGTGCCACCGCCGGCATCCTCCCAGCGCTGGCCCCATCGAGGTGTCGTGAATGGCCACTATCGCCCGAAGGCCGGTCGTACGGTCATACCAAAACACGACCTCCTCGTGGCCGTGCTCTCGCATCGCGTCGAATACACTCGTCGTGGCTACGGGAAGTCACCCCTTTCGCGCCGCGCGCCTTGCGCGGCTTGTCCGCCCGTAATGATCGCACACCCCTCCCCCGGGTACAACTTGCCGCCGAGGGCATTTCCAGGCCACCCGTTCCTGGCCGTGCGCTGCCGGCCTGCGGCGCCTTCGACGGCGCCACCGCACTTCTTCATCCAGGACCCGAGCCCGCCCGTGGGAGCCCCGTCGACGCACCCGGCCCCCTCCCGCACGGTTTCCGCCCCGCCCCGAACCTGCCCCCCGGGACTACGCGCCCCGCCACGCCGCGGCAGGGGATACCCCTACCTCGGCCGCGCCGGCCAAGGGCTCCTGCCCGGCCGCAGGCCGGCCTCGTGATGCCTTTCCGGCTGGCCCGGGGGCGATTTTCCTGCACAGACGGTCGGCCGCGCCGTTCGCCCGGCACCCCCTGGGCATGAATGGCCCTGGTTTCCAAAACGGGGCCGATGACCGCGAGAACCCGCACGGCCACGAGCGGCGGAGAACGGGACAGCCGGGCCGACTCGGCGGCCGGGGGTGCCAGCGCGCGACCACTTGACGGTGAAAGGCGCGCGCGCCGCAGAGCGGTCGCGGCCCCCGAGCACTCCGCCGAGCTGCACGTCGGCCCCCCTCCGGGCAGGACGGCGCGCCCTAGAGCGGGATGGAGGCGGACCGCACCGCCGGCGCCTCGTCCCACGGCCGGATCCCACGCCGTGACGCAAAGACCACGGGCTACCATGGCCGGATGGCCCCATCCGGACGGCGGGTGCGTCCCTGGCGAGGCGGCGTGGCCGACGCCGTGGGAGCACACGTCTCGGGCACAGCAGGCCAGGACGCCGGGTTTGGCCCCGCGTCCTGGCCCTCGCGTTGCGGCCTAGCTGGCCTTCATCTGCATGCGCAGGCGGTCGGCCACCATGGCGATGAACTCCGAGTTGGTGGGCTTGCCGCGGTCGCGGTTCACGGTATGCCCAAAGATGCTGTTGATCACGTCCACGTTGCCACGGCTCCAGGCCACCTCGATAGCATGGCGAATGGCCCGCTCCACACGACTGGGGGTGGTTTTGTACTGCACCGCAATCGCGGGATACAGTTCCTTCGTCACGCCCGACAGCAAATCCACCCGCTCAATCACCATGATGATCGCATCCCGTAGGTACAGATACCCCTTGATGTGCGCCGGAATGCCAATCTCGTGGATGATGTTCGTCACCTCGATGTCCAGATGCCGCACGGGCAGCAACTGCACCTTCGTGCCCATCGACATGCCGAAGTTGCCCACCGGGCGGCGGTCGACCGCCACGGCCCCGCCCAGCTGCCGAATCCGCGCCGCCAGCACCTTCAGGTTGAAGGGCTTCAGAATGTAGTAGTCGGCGCCCAGCTCCAACGCCCGCTGTGTCATGGTTTCCTGGCCAAACGCGGTGAGTACCAGCACCTTGGGCCGGTCCACCGGGTCGACGTCGGCCAGTCGCTCCAGCACGCCGATGCCGTCCAGGTGCGGCATGATGATGTCCAGCACCACGACGTCCACCGCCGTCGTCGACAGAAACTCGAGCAAGTCCACCCCGTGGTGAACCGCCCCCACCACATCCAGTCCCTCCTCCGCCGAGATGGCTTCGTTCAGCAGGTCACAAAATTCCCGGTTGTCATCCGCTATCAGCACTCGCGTTGGCACTAGGCACCCCCTCGTCATCAGTCCTCCACCGGACGGGAAGGCCTTCGGGCCCCGCGCAGAAAACTCCTGCCCGTTGGGCGTCAAAACTTCCCAGGTTTTTCGACACCGTTCGCCAGCAAAGTCGCTGGTTTTGGCCGCCGAGGCGCGCGCTAGGGCCGCGCGGCTGGCGGATGGCGGCCCGACGTGGGCGTCGGGTCGACCACTGTCGAGAACAAAATCACACCCGCCAGCGAAGCGGCGGCCATCAGCCCAAACAGCCCCGAAAACCCGTGCACCACCATGGCCAGCGTCAGCACCACCGGCCCGATGGCCAGCCCCAGCGACCGAAAGACCGCCATGAGCCCGAGGGCCTGGCCCGCTTCGTCACGGCCGTACAGCGCCAATCCGAGTCGATTCAGCGGAGCGCCCATGGTGAGGGCCGTGCCGGCGCCCAGCGCCACCATGGCACCAAAAAACCGCCCCAGGGTCAGCGGGGGCCACGCCAGGAGCACGCCGCCCACGGTCGCCAGCAGGAGTCCCAGCATCAACACGCGCCGAGGCCCCACCCGGTCAACCATAACGCCGCCCACCCCCGCCAGCACGGCGCCCGTGAAAGCGGCCGGCAGCAGGGCCAGCCCGGAGGACAGCACGGAGAAGCCCAGTGCCCGCTGGACCAGCGTCGGGACAAACACCGACGCGGACAGATCAAGCCCCACGAGCGCCGCACCAGCCACCAGAGCCAACCCTGACCAGTTTGCCAGCGGGGTCACGTTCAGGAAAGGCACGGGCGCGTGCCGCTGCCGGCGCACAAACCCCACCAGCAGCACCAGGGCGGCGGCCAAAAGACCGTAGCGCACCGGCCCCACGCTGGACAGCGTCAACAGGACCGCGGCCAAGAGGCCCGAGAACAGGACCCCCCCAACCCAGTCGGGCACCACTCTCGCCGTAAGGGTGGGCCGAGGCTCCGGGACCCGGCGCACCAGCCGCCACACGAGGACCGCGAGCGGCACGTTGATGGCAAACACCCATGGCCAGGACAGATACTGCCCGATGGCCCCCCCCACGACGGGCCCCACGATGCTCGCGACGCCAAACACCGCACCAAAGATCCCGAGCGCCAGCCCCCGGCGATTCTCGGGGAAATATGTCATCCCCTCCGCCTGAGCGTTGGGATACACCGCTCCGGCTCCCGCTCCCTGAATCAGCCGCGCCACCAGAAACATCGGAAGTGACGTGGACAGGGCGGCCAGCAGCGAGGCGACGCCAAAGGCCGCGATCCCATAGGAGAGGATGCGGCGGTGGCCCAGCCGATCGCCCAGTCCCCCGGCCAGCACGGTGGATGCGACGTACGCGACCGTGTAGACGGTGACCGTCCACGCGGTCCACGCCAGGGTCGTATGGAACGCGCGCTCCAACAGGGGGAAGATCGGCCCCAAGACGCTCGTGTCCAACGCCCCAATGAACACCCCCAGCAGATAGGCCGACAGGTGTCCCCAGTTGAGATGCAGGGGCTCCCGCTTCCGGCCGCCACCGCCGGTTCGCTGCCTCACTGGGTGGCTCCTGGGACATCGGCCTCCCGCGGGTGGCTGGGCAGAGTCTGGACGGCCAGGTAGGCGAGATTGAAGAACAAGATGGTCACCAACGCCACGTGCAGCATCTCGGCGTTCACTGACAGGTGGGAGAGAATCAGGTAGGCCCCGCTGGCGATTTGCAGCGCCACCAGCCCCAGCGCGACCTGCGCGCCCCGCCACAGGTCTGGCCGCTCCTGCCGCTGGCTCTGGGCCAGCCAATAAAGCCCCGCCAGCAACAGTCCGTCAGCCAGTGCCCCCAGCCGATGGGCAAAAATCAGCGTCTCGAGTCCATGAAACCCGGGCCACAGCTGCCCATTGCACAGAGGCCAGCCCTGGCACGCCTCTCCCGCTCCACGATGAGCCACGTAGGTGCCCCAGTATATCAGCGCCAGCGTGTACAGCAGCACCAGCCAAATGTAGCGCGCCAGATTCGGCGGCAGGCCCCGCTGGCGAAACTCCCAGCCGGTGTTGGGGCGTTCCCGCTGCCGCAGGACGGCATCCAGCAGGCCAATCCCCGAAAAGGCGAGCAGGGCAAATCCAAAATGACTGGCCAACAGCGCGGCCGATTCGGGCGCAAAGATCGCCGCAGCGCCCAGCGCCGCCTGCACCACCACAAACACCACGCAGATGGCCGCAAACAGGCGCACTTCCAAAGGACGTCGGTAGCGGCGCCACGCCCAAATGGCCACCACCACGACCAGCGTGCCCACCAAACCGGTGATGGCCCGATGCCAGTACTCCACTTCGGACCGCAAACCCGGCCCCGGTGTCACGCCCCCGTCACACAGGGGCCACTGGATGCCGCACCCGTCCGCCGAAAACGTAAACGTGTCCAAAAATCCAATGAGAATGACGACGAACAGACCCACCGTGGCGACGTCGGTCCAGCGGCGCAGTGCCAGCAAGGACCGCCTGGGCTCCCGGCTCATATCCCAAACACCTTCAGCAGATTAATGGTGGTTGGCCCCGGCGGAAACACCAGGTACAAGAGGCTGAACACCCCCAGCCCGGAGATCGCCGTAACAAACCAGACCACCGCGGTCCACGGGGCAATCCGGCGGTGGGAGCGAAAGCGGCGGGCCAACGCCCGCCGGAGCGTGATGATGCCCATGACGGCGGCGCCCGTGGCAAACAGCGTCTGGGTTTGCAAAAACACCTGGTACGCCGTCGTCAAATGGGCCGGTCCCCCGAAGGCCGTATCCCCATAGAACAAGGTTTTGGTCGCATACGACAAGAAGAATCCCAGCGCCAGCGCCGATGCCGTCAGCATCGCCCGTCGATGGGCATGCACTCGCTGGCGGCGGATCAAAACCCAACCGATTGCGACCGCCAGACCGCTCGACAGCATGAACGCCTCATTCAGGTACGCCATCCACTCCCCCGGAGATGCCACCCCATCACCCTCTTCCGCCTCCTGTACGGCCGCGGCGCCGCCGGACCCATTATAGCGGTACCACCGCGGCCCTCCAGGCATCGTCACCGGCGGACGGCTGACGACAGCATCCATTCCGCGTAGCAGCCGTACCCCCAGCTCGGCCGACTCACCAGCACGTGGGTCACGGCTCCCACTAGCCGGCCATCCTGCAGGATCGGGCTGCCGCTCATTCCCTGGACGACCCCGCCGGTTAGGCGCAGGAGCCGCGGGTCGGTGACGCGGAACAGCAACCCCTTGGTGGCCGGATGGGTTTGCGGATAGGCTCGCTCAATCCAAATGCGATACGCGGTCGGTCGATTGCCCGACACCACGGTCAGGATGCGGGCCGGGCCCGGATGCACCTGGTCGGGCACGGCGAGCGGCATCGCCTGGGTGGTTCCGACCGCCGGCGGCCGCACCAGGCGTCCGGTCAGTCCAAAGCGCCCGTTGGACGCCACCGTGCCATCCACCAGCTGCGGGCCGGCCAGGACGCCCACCTTCTGACCGGCGCGGTTGGCCTGCCCGGGCACCAGCCCGACCACGGTCGCGGCCATCATGCGCCCGGACGCGATACCGACCGGCCGGCGCGTCACGCCATCGCTGATCGAATGGCCGAGAGCCGCATAAGCCCCCGTGCGGGGGTTCCAGAACGTGAGCGTGCCCACCCCGGACGTGCGGTCCTGTACCGCGACGCCCACCTGGTACCGATGCGCCGCCGGATTGTACAGTGGATGCACCACCCGCACCAGCGTCTGCCGCGCCCCCCGGTCCGTCAGGGCGAGCGCACGCCCGGACCGGCCCGCCGCCTGCGCGGCTTCGGCCAGCACCGCGCTGCTGCCCGCCGGACGACCGTTCACCGCGGTAATGACGTCCCCCACGTCCACCCCCGCCGCTTCGGCCGGGTCCACGGTGCCGTGCGGGCCCGCCAGCGGACGGTAGCCGGTCACCATCAAGCCCCGCGTATGCACGAGGATCCCAATGGACTGGCCCCCCGAAACCACGCGCTGAGACGGCACCACGCGGACGGGCACCCACTTGAACGGCAGCCATCCAAACCACTTCAACTGAACGCCGTAGCGCCCCGCGTGGTGCGCGGACACCATGAGAGCCCGGGGTGCCTGCTGGACCGACAAGCCCGGCCCGGGCTGCACCGACACTGGGAGCCAGCGCGCCCATGGCACCACCACCCGGTCCGCCACCGGCACCTCGAGACGGCCCGGCAGGCTCGCGACATCCCGCACCGGCCCCGAGGCCGCCAGCGCCACAAACCCGGCGGCCAGCGCTACGCCGACCGCCGCCCGCCCGGCACGTCGCCAAACGCCGTCGTGCCCATCATGCTTGTTGGCCATTGTGCACCTCCCCGCGCAGCGGTGTTCTCTGCGTGGTTAACGTGCCTTGGCGGCTCGCGAAGTTGCCCGGGAAACTTGACACGGATTGGCGGCCGTGCCGATCACAAAACCCGGGGTTGATGCCCCGGGTCGCATTGCGGTCCCTATGCAAAATTCTGCTGCCGACCATCCCAGCGTTTCACCAATCGAGGTGGCCGGCGGCGCGGCGCGTGACGCGCGTTCCCCCGACGCAACCACCGCCGCGACGGCAGCATCAGTAAAACAGGGCCACGACGGCCACACCCCAGCCGACGCCGAGCAGCACTTCCCAAAACGTGTGTCCCACCAGCTCGGGCAGGTGTTCAGGGCGTGTGCTCGTCAAGGTGCCTTCTTTTTGAAGGCGGTTGAGAAATTGTCCTTGCTGGCCCACCGCATGGCGGATGCCCATCGCGTCGTACAGCACGATCAGCGCAAACACGGCCGCGATGGCAAACAGCCCCGAATCAAAGCCGTGCTGATAGCCCAGCCCGGTCGCCAGAGCGGTGACCATGGCGGAGTGCGAACTGGGCATGCCGCCCGCGCCCCAAGCGCGGCTCCAGTCCCAGCGTCCGGTGCTGCCCAGGTTGGTCAGCACCTTCAACAGCTGCGCTGACAGCGATGCCCCCACCGCCAGCACCAGGATGCGGTTTTCATGCAGCAGGGCATGCGCCAATTGACTAATCAGCCGAGCCGCCTCCTGTCGCCACCAGCAAGTCCTCGGCGTGGCGGAGCGCCACCGGGGTCAGCGATCCACTCAACATCCGCGCGATTTCCTCCACCCGCTCCGACGGCGCCAGCGGTACCAGCGTGGACCCGGCCTCGTCCTCCTGGTGCTTGACGATGCGCCAGTGGCGCTCTGCCCGTGCGGCCACCACCGCTTGGTGGCTCACGACCACCAACTGCTGGCGGTGCCCCAACTCCTGCAGCACGGCCGCCACCCGCTGCGCCGCATGCCCCCCCAGCCCCTGGTCCACTTCGTCAAACACCAGCGGGCCGCTGGTGCGGCGGACCAAGTTGAGGGCCAGCAGCAAACGTGCGCGCTCGCCCCCGGACGCCACCCGATGGACGGGCCGAGGCTCTTGGCCCGGGTTGGCCGAAAACCGCCACGTCACCGCATCGCCCCCGTGCGGACCGGGTAATCCCGCCTCCACCTCTATCAGGAAGACGGCGTCGGGGAGGTCCAGTTCGGGCAACACGGCACTCACCGCCTCGGCGGCTTGCGCCGCCGCCTGGCGGCGCTCGTCCGTCACCCTTTGCGCGGCAGCCTGGTACCGCTCTTCCGCCTCGGCGACCTGCGCGTCCAGACGGGACAGGCGAAAGGCCGCGTCGTCCACCGCGTCCAACGCCCTCCGGCGCTCGGCCAGGATGGCCAGCAGCCCATCCAAGTCGGTGTCGTATCGCCGACGTGCCCGGGCCAGACGGTCAAGCCGCTCCACCCAGGCCGACACCTCACCCGCATCCTGGTCGACGGCTGCCATTCGCTGGTACACCTCATGCCGCACCTCGCCCGCGGTGGCCGCCGCCTCGCCCAACAGGCCCAACGCGGACGCGGCCGGCTGGTCCCACTCCACGACCCCGCCAATGGCCCGCTCGGCGGCCGCCAGAGCGGCGACGGCCTCCTCGACGTGGTCCAGTGCCGCTTGGTAGCCGGCCGCCAGCTGCGCGGCGGCGTGCGCCCGGGCCACCCGCTCCGCGAGCCGGGCGTCGGCGGGCGGGTCGATGGCCAGCGCCGTGAGCGCAGCCACCTCGTCACGCCACGCCTGCACCGCCGCCGGGTGCCCCTCCTCATCCCGGAGCGCGTCGCGCTCGCGCACGAGCGCGGTGCGGTCGCTCCACGCCCGCGCCACGGACTCCAAGCACGCGGGGTCTACGCCCGCATCCAGCCAGGTGCGGGCGTAGCCCACCTCCCCCATCTGCTGGTGCTCGTGCTGACCCGACAGGTCCACGAGCCCGCCCAGCGCGGTCCGTGCCGACCCCAGTGGCACCACCTGCCCCTGCAGCCGAAACACCCCTCGGCCGTCGCGGCCCCACTCGCGCTGGATCAGCAGAATGTCGTCGGGTTCCACGCCCAACGCGCCGAGGCCGGCCCACACGGGTTCCTCGGGCGGCACGGCGATCGCCACGCGCACGCGGGCGCGCACGCCAAACGTCCCCACCTGCTCAGCCTGGGCCCGCGACCCCAACGCGGTGTCCAAAGCGCTCACCAGCAGCGACTTTCCCGCACCCGACTCCCCCGTCACCACGTTGAACCCGGGCGTCAGGCCCAGTTGCGCCGTCCGGATGAGACCCACATTTTCAATGACGAGCTCTTGGATCCACGTGGTGCCCATCACCCGCCACCCCTCATGAGCGACCCTTCTGCCATCCACGCAGCACATGGTAAAAATTCCACCCCGGCCTTCGCACCAGCGCCACGGGCACAGCGGCCCGTACTACAGCCACCTCGTCGGCATCCTCGAGCTGGAACCCCTGCTGCCCGTCGACGGTCAGGAGCGTATCGCGGTGTTCGGTGCGCACGCGCACCTGCACCGTCGACCCATCCCCGATAACCACCGATCGGTCGAAGAAGCTGTGCGGGCAAATGGGGGTAAGCAGCACCACCCGCAGGTTGGGGTTCACCACGGGCCCACCCGCCGACAGCGAATAGGCGGTCGATCCCGTGGGCGTGGACAGAATGAGCCCGTCCCCGCGGTAGGTCGTGACAAAGGACCCGTCCACATACGCTTCCAGGTCCACCAGGCGGGCGAAGGGGCCTTTGGTGACCACCACATCGTTCAGCGCCTGGAACCGCGCCACCTCCGTTCCGTGGCGCCGGACCGTAGCCTCCAGCATCATGCGTTCGTCCAGGACGTACCGGCCCTCGAGAAACTCCGCGAGGGCGGCGTACACGTCCGGCACCTCCACCTCCGTCAAAAACCCCAGGTGGCCCAGGTTAACGCCCAAAAGCGGCCGGCCCTGCCCGGACAGTTCTTTGGCCGCGCGCAGCAGCGTGCCGTCCCCTCCCAGCACCACGACGAACTCGGCGGCGCGCCAGTCTGCCACGGGACGAACGGCTGACTCCAGGCCGGCCCACTCACCCAGTTCCGGCGGACACCACACCGCTACCCCGCGTGCCGCCAGCCACCGCGACAAGTCGCGCACGAGCCCCCGCACCTGCTCCTTCTCGGGGTTCGGCCAGATGCCGACGGCTCTCACCGGGCCACCCCGGGTCGCCGGCCATACGCCTCGGCCACGACCTCCGCCACGCCAGCGCCTGAGCCCTCACCCTGGTAGGCTCCCCGCACCAGCCGCAACCAAAATTCGCGATTGCCATCCCGCCCGGCGACAGGGCATAGCCAGACGTCTGTCCACGACAAACCCCAGCCGGCCACCGCCTCGCGGTAGCGCTGCAGCACCCGGTTCACCGCCTCCCCGTCCCTGACCACGCCACCTTTGCCCACGTGCCGCGGTCCCACTTCAAACTGGGGTTTGAACAGCGCCAGCACCAGCGCGCCCGACTTCAACGTGCGGGCCACCGGCGCCAGCACCCGCTCCAAGCTGATAAACGATACGTCAATCGAGGCCGCGTCCAGCGGCACCCAGGCTGGGCTCCGGCGTTCACGCTCGGCCGCCTCCAATTGGCCGGCCGACAGGTGGCGGGCATTCACGCCGTCCAGCACCACCACCCGCCGGTCCGCCGCCAACCAACCCTGCAGTTGCTGATGGCCGACGTCCACCGCGAACACGCGCTGGACGCCTTGCCGGAGCCATGTTTCGGTGAACCCTCCGGTGGACGCCCCGACGTCCACCACCCTCCACCCCGTCGGATTCACGGGCCACTGCGCCAGGGCCGCGTTCAACTTCCCCGCCCCGCGGCTCGCCGGGAGGGCGGATGCGGCCTCGCGCTCGACGCAACAGTCGGCCGGCACCCACTCTCCCGGGCGTCGCACGATGCGTCCGTTCACCCGCACGAACCCACTCCGGATGGCCTCTTGGGCGCGCGATCGACTGGAAAACCACCCGTGCCGCATCACGGTCTGGTCCAGCCGCTCGCCCGCTCGGTCCACCTAAGCGCGGCGCCGAGCGGGCAAAAGCCAGCCTGCCACCCGCGCGGCGACGGCTTCCGGTGTTAGGCCATACAGCGCCAAGAAATGTTCCACTGGCCCATGGTCGATAAACGCGTCGGGCAGCGCCAAGACGCGCACCGGCGTCGCCACCGCCTCCCGCTCCGCCCATTCCAACACCGACGCGCCAAATCCGCCGGCCGCCACGTGCTCCTCCAACGTCACGATGAGGCCGCTCTCGGTGGCTGCCTGCTTCAACAGCGCCTCATCCAGCGGCTTGGCAAAGCGCGCGTTGACCACGCCCACCCGAAAACCGCGACGGCCCAGTTCCTCCGCGGCCGCCAGCGCCGTGTAGACGATGGGTCCAAACCCAACCAGGGTGGCGTCCTCCCCGTGCGCGAGCCACTCACCCCTACCCCACGGAACCCCAACCAGGGGTTCCGTGAGCGCCACGCCCCGGCCCGCCCCCCGCGGGTATCGGAGCGCGACCGGACCCCCTTGCTGAAAGGCGCTATAAAGAAGTTGTCGGGTGTCTCCTTCGTCCTTGCCCATCGCGACGGCCATATTGGGAATGGTCCGCAGATAGGTGACATCGTAGACGCCCTGGTGGGTGGCACCGTCCGCCCCCACCAGCCCCGCCCGGTCCACGCCAAACACGACCGGCAGATTCTGATGCGCGACGTCATGCACCACCTGATCGTACGCGCGCTGCAGGAAGGTGGCATACACCAGGAAGGCCGGGCGCATGCCCGCGACGGCCAAACCGGCCGCAAACGTCGTGGCATGCTGCTCGGCGATGCCCACGTCAAACGCCCGATCCGGGAACACCGCCTGGAAGCGGTCCACCCCAGTGGAATCCGGCATGGCCGCGGTAATCGCCACCACCTGCGGATTGTCCCGCGCCATTGCGATGAGGGTATCGGCCACCACCTGGCTGTAGCTGGGCGGCTGGCTCTTCTTCACAAACTGACCCGACACCACATCAAACGGGCCGGGCCCATGAAACTTCGCCGGCGCCGCCTCCGCCGGATGAAACCCCTTGCCTTTCTGGGTGATGACATGCAGCAACACGGGACCGTCCACCGTCGCGGCCCGCTCCAGCGTGGGGATCAACTGGCCCAAGTCATGCCCGTCCAGAGGACCCAGATACAGAAATCCCAGTTCTTCGAACACATTCCGCGGGAGCACCAAGTGTTTGAGTCCATCTTTGACACGCTCCGCCGCGCTGTGCAGACGGCCGCCCACCACCGGCAGGCCGCGCAACAGCATCTCGACGTCCTGTTTCAGACGCCGGTAGGATGGACGCACGCGCAGATCCGTCAGGTAGGCAGAGAGCGCTCCGACGTTCGGTGCGATGGACATGGAGTTATCGTTCAACACGACAATGAGCCGCCGCCGCAGATGGCCAATTTGGTTCAGCGCTTCCCAGGCCAAGCCCGCCGTCATTGCGCCGTCCCCAATCATGGCCACCACGTGGTGCGACTCATGGTGCAAATCCCGCGCCACCGCCATTCCCAGCGCCGCTGAAAGCGACGTAGACGAGTGCCCAGCCTCCCACACGTCGTAGGGACTTTCGTGGCGCTTCAAAAATCCGCTGGGGCCGTGAAGCTGCCGCAGCTGATCAAAATCCTGGCGCCGCCCGGTCACGAGCTTGTGACCGTACGCCTGGTGGCCAATGTCGATGACCAGTTGGTCGCGGGGGGTGTCAAACACGCGGTGCATCGCCAGCAGCAGTTCGACGGCACCCAGGCTCGCTCCCACGTGGCCACCTGTCCGGGACGTGGTGTGCAGGATCGCCTGGCGCACCTCAGCCGCCAAGTGCTCCAAGTCCTCCACCGGCCACCCGCGAAAATCTGCCGGGCTCTCGACCCGGTCCAGCCACGGATACTGTGCCAGCCCGTCCTCGCCCGTCACCTTTTCCGGCCCCATCGTCATGGTGCGCGCCTCCTCCCACCGATGCGTCGCTTAGTGATCCCGCTCCACCACGAAGGCCACCAAGGCATGAAGGGCATCGGCCGAGGACCCATGAACCTGCGACAACGCGACGGCCAGCTCCTGCCGGGCGATCGCCTGTGCTCCCTCGATGCCGTGCAACGACACGAAGGTGGTTTTTCCCTGTCGCGCATCGCGGCCCGTCGCCTTCCCCATCACGAGCTGATGGCCAGCCACATCTAAAATATCATCCGTGATCTGAAAAGCCAAGCCGACCGCCTGCCCGTAGCGCGTGAGGCGCGCCGCCGCCTCGGCGTTCCCGGACAGGACCGCCGGCAGCACCACCGCCGCCGTGATGAGCGCCCCCGTCTTCTCGCGGTGGAGCGTCATCACGTCCTCCGCCAAGACGCCCCCGCCATCCCGCGAGGGGTGGAGGTCGCGCACCTGCCCCCCCACCAGCCCGGCGGGACCCGCCGCGCGGGCCAGCACCCGGAGCGCCTCCACCCGTCGCTCGGGCTCCGCGTCGCACTCCATCAGCCAGTCAAAGGCCATCGGCTGCAACGCGTCGCCGGCCAGGATCGCTACGTCCTCCGACAGCGCCCGGTGCAGCGTCGGCCGTCCGCGGCGGAGATCATCGTTGTCCATGGCCGGCAGGTCATCGTGAATCAGTGAATAGGTGTGAATCAACTCCACCGCCAGGGCGGCCGGCAGCATTCCGTCGGCATCGAGGTCGAGCCACCGCGCCGCGGCCAGCACCAGGGCGGGGCGAAACCGCTTGCCCGGCGCCAGCACGGCGTACCGAAGCGCCTGATACAAGGGCGTAGGTTCGGCATCGTCGGGCGGCAGGCGCCGGTCCAGCTCGGCGTCCACGACCGCCCGGACCTCGTCGAGCCATGACGCCCCCGTCATGATCCGGGGGCCTCCGGCCCACCGAGCCACGTCACGGCCTCGGCCCCCTCGGTCCGGTTGACCGCGGCTTCCGCGGCGTCGAGCAGGCGCTGGGCCTCGGTGGACACCACGCGTCCCTCCTGAAAAAGCGCCACGGCTTCGTCCAGGGAGGTGCCTCCACTCTCCAGCCGGTGGACGATGGCTTCCAGGCGGGCCACCAGTTGTTCAAATCGTCCCGGCACCGGTTCAGTCATCCCGCACCCCTCCGTGTTTCGCCTCGCGGTCTCCTCGTGGGTCACCCGGTGCGCGGCGCCGTCCCCACGGCCGCGTTCGCCGTGACCCTCCACTGGCCATCCCGCCACCGCACATCCAGGACCTGGCCCGGCACCACGGACTGGGCGGTGACCGGGTGGCCCGCCTGGTCCGCGACCAGGGCAAACCCCCTGGCCAGGACGGCGGTGGGGTCCAACCCCGTCAAGCGGTTCACCCACTGGGACAGCATGCGGCTGTCCGCGGCCACGACCCAGCGAAATTGGTCGGCCGCCCGGTCCGCCCAGCGGTCCAGGGCGACCCGCCGCTCGGCCAACAGCCGCTCGGGGCTGCGCAGCACGCCGTGCTCCACATAGCCGGCCACCAACCGTCGCTGCTCCGCGATGCGG
>JAJYPH010000211.1 GCA_021795575.1 Bacillota bacterium | reverse complement strand
CCTCGGCCCCCACCAGCCGGTGGCCGACGAAGGCTTGGATGGCGCGGAGCGCCTCCCGGCTGGTGAGCCCACCCACCTCCGGGGTGCCGGTGCCCATGGCGTAGGCGGGGTCCACGACGTCGATGTCGAACGATAGATAGGTGGGCTCGTCGCCGGGCATGGACGCGAGCGCCTGCCGGATGGTGCCTTCGGGATCCCTCTCGAGCTGCCGCAGCGTCACCACGCGAAATCCGTGATCCACCGCGTACTGGAAGTCGTCGCGTGTGAACTGCGGCCCGCGGATCCCGATCTGCAGCACCTTGCCCAAAAGTTGCTCCTCGTAGGCCCGCCTGAGCCAGGTGCCGTGCGTGTACCGCTGGCCCCAGTGCTGGTCCCAGAAGTCGAAGTGGGAATCGAAGTGCACCAAGTGCACCGGGCCGTGGGTGCGGTGCACGGCTCGCAGCAGGGGCAGCGCCATGGAGTGGTCGCCGCCCGCCACCAGCGGCGCCACCCCGTGGTCCAGCAGCGTGGTCATGACCCCCTCCACGTTCTTCGCGGTCTCGACAAACGATCCGGGCACCACGTCGACATCCCCGTAGTCGATGACGTTCAGCACATCGAACGGATACACGTCGATGTTCATGTTGTAGGGCCGCAGCAGGCGGGACTGCTCCCGGATGGCCGACGGGCCCACGCGTGCTCCGGCCCGATAGGTGGTCGCATCGTCAAAGGGCACGCCTACAAACGCCACGTCGACATCGGCAAGGTCCCGGTCGTACGGCAGCCGCGCAAAGGTGGCCACCTGGGCAAACCGGGGGGACACGAGCGCGTCCAACGGCTGAATGCGTCGACGCCGGGGCGAGGATTCGTCGGACAACATCGGCACCTGCTTTCTGTCATGCGCGGGACGCGCCCGCCAGGCCACCGTTCATCATAGTGCCACAGCGCTGGGACGGCCGCCTGCCCGCGGGGGCGGCCCGCTCGATGGAGGGGAGGATGAGAGCGGAGCTGCCCTTGACGAGACTAAGTCGCTTAGCTAGAATGCAGCGGGAGGCGAGCCGTGTGGCGCACATCGTCAACATGCATGAAGCGAAGACGCACCTGTCCCGATTGGTGGAGCGCGCGATGACGGGGGAAGACATCGTCATCGCGCGGGCCGGGGAGCCCGCCGTGCGCCTGGTGCCCTGTGACCCGCCCGCGCCGCGCGTCCCCGGCGGTGCCAAACATCTTTTCACGATTCGCGAGGATTTCGACGATCCGTTGCCACCGGATCTCCTGAAGTATTTCGAGTGGAATCCGTGAACCTTCTGTTGGACACCCATGTCTTGCTGTGGTGGATGAGAGACCCGGGGCGCCTATCGGGCGAAGCGCGTACGGCGGTCGCGGAGCCCAGCAACCGGGTATGGTTCAGCGCGGTGAGTGCATGGGAAATTGTCATCAAGGCGGGCCTGGGACGTCTTGAGGGCCCATCACCGGACGCGTGGGCAGAGATTCTGCGTGCCGAAGTGACGCGGTCGCGCATCTTGGTGTTGCCGGTCACGATAGAACATACCCTGGCCGTGGGTTCGCTGCCCACGCCGCACAACGACCCCTTCGATCGGTTGCTGATTGCGCAGGCCCTTATCGAAAACTTGCAGCTGGTGACCCGGGACGCCCGGATGGCGGCCTACCCGGTATCCGTGTTGTGGTGATGGCCCCGATCTAACAAAGAGGTGCGGGGCGGCACGCTGGTGCGGCGCCCCGCGCCTGACCCGCTCCGGGGCTGATTTATCCGATGAGCGGCACCTGGGCCTCGCGCAGCTGTTGCGTGAGCGCGGCCGTGTCGTCCGTCATAAGGGACCGGAGCTCTGCCATGGCGGTGTCGGCTTCATCGCGGAGCGTGTTGAACACCGCGTAGCACTGGGCGGGCGGCCGTGACGGCCCATACGACACGGTGGACTCCAGCGACGCGATTTTGCTGTTGAGCTGGGGCGGGTAATTAAATGAGTCGGCGCGGCTGGTGCCGCGCGACTCCACCAACGTCCCCTCGGCGGCCACCAGGCGAGCGGAAAGCACCCGGGCGGCACGCGCCAGCGCGTCGAAGCCGTTGGAGGCAAGGTCCGTGGCCCATCGGTCGAGTGAGGTCCGCACGCGCCGACTGTCCCGCACCAGCTCGTGAATCGCCGTGAGCTGGTGCCGAATCTGCATGAGCAGATCGAACTGTGCCTGGAGGTCCTGTGGGCTCGCGGCACTCCGGGGGTCTGCCCGCACCTCGAACGTCTGGGTTTGGTGGTGGTCTCCGGCCGTGACGGTCACGCGGTAGGTTCCCGGCAGCGCCACCGGTCCCCGAAGGCTGCCGCCCCAGTACGGCGACAGCGCGCTGTCGTCCAGCTTGCTGGCGTCGGGGTACCGGAGGTCCCACACGAACCGGTGGAGGCCGGCGCCGGTGCCCACCCGGTGGCGTTTGGCTTTCTGCTCGTCGTCCGTGTCGGTGCTGGCAAACTCCTGGATAAGCTGCCCCTCCGCGTCGTCGAAGCGCAGTGCGACGGGGGTGGTGTCGCTGTCCAGCCAGTACGTCACGACCGCACCGTCGGGCGGGTTCTCGCCCGCCGTGAGCGGTACGAGCGCCTTGCCGTTCGACGCCCCGGGATCTCGCCGCACCTCGGCGATGGCGTGGCCCACGCCGGACCCCACATAGACCCGCTGACCCACCTCGGCCCTGGGCGTCCACCCCGGGGACCGGCGGCAGGCGGGACGCGGCGGCGACAGGTAGACAGGGGTGCTGGCATCCCGGTCGGGCCACGTGCGCAGCGGGGTCACATCGTCCAGCACCCAGAACGCGCGGCCATGGGTGGCCAGGACCAGGTCGTCGTGGGCCACGATGAGGTCGTGCACCGGGACCACGGGGAGGTTGCCGCCCAGCGCGTGCCACCGTTGCCCCTGATCCCACGACACATACGCGCCGGTTTCGGTGCCCGCGTACAACATGCCCGGGCGCACGGGATCCTCCCGGATGGCCCGGGTGAAGTCGCCCGCGCGGATGCCCGTCACGATGGGGGCCCAGGTGCGGCCGTAGTCGGTGGTGCGGTACAGGTACGGCGCGGGGTCGTCCAGCTTGTAGCGGGTGGCCGCCACGTAGGCCGTGCCCGCGTCGTGCGGTGACGCCTCGATGAGGCTCACCAGCGCCCATTCCGGCAGGTCCGGGGGCGTCACCGCCTGCCAGGACGCGCCGCCATCCTGCGAGACGTGCACCAGCCCGTCGTCGGAGCCCGCCCACAGGATGTTGGGCGACACCGGCGACGCGGCGAAGGCAAAGATGGTCCCGTAGTACTCGGTGCTGACGTTGTCCTGGGTGATGGGCCCGCCCGACGACCGGAGCGTCTCCGGATCGTGGCGGGTCAGGTCGGGACTCACGACCTCCCAGCTTTGCCCGCCGTCGCGCGACCGAAAGACCTGGTTGCCGGTGGCATACAGGCAATCGGGATCGTGAGGCGACAGCACGATGGGAAACGTCCACTGAAACCGGTACCGCAGGTCGCCCGCGCCGTAGCCAATGGGGTCTTCCGGCCAGACGGTGATGTCCACCTGCTCGCCGCGCGCATGGTCGTACCGCGTCATGCGCGACGCATAGCTGCCCGCATACACGATGGCGGGGTTGTCCGGCCGCACCGCGATGTAGCCGCTCTCCCCACCGCCCACCTCATAGCAGTCCGCCATGCTGATGTTGCCGTGGTCCGACCGGCTGGGCACCGACAGCGTGGTGTTGTCCTGCTGGGCCCCGTAGAGGCGGTACGGGTCCTGGTTGTCCGCCACGACGTGATAAAACTGGGCGGTGGGCTGGTTGAAAATTGTGGACCAGGTGCGCCCGTCGTTCAATGTCACGGTGGCGCCGCCATCATTGCCCAAAATCTTGCGCGCGGGGTCGTGGGGATCGATCCACAGGTCGTGGTTGTCCCCGTAGGGGTTCGACACTTCGTCAAAGTGCCGGCCGCCGTCGTGCGACACCCAGACGCCCAGGTTCAACACGTACAGGGTCTCCGGGTCGACCGGGTCGGCAAACAGGTGCATATAGTACCAGGGCCGCTGGCGCAGGTCGGGCTGGTCCGTGAGCCGCTCCCAGTGCGCGCCGCCGTCGTCCGAGCGATACAGGCCTCCCGCGCCATCCGCGGCTTCCACCACGCTCCACACGCGGTGGGGGCGCGCTGGGGACAGCGCCACCCCGATGCGGCCCTTGAGCGCCGTCGGGAATCCCGGGTTCGTGCTGATCTCGGTCCACGTGTCCCCGCCGTCCGCTGTTTTGAACACGCTGCTGCCGGGTCCGCCGCTCCGGAGTGTCCACGGATAGCGGCGCACATCCCAACAGGCCGCGTACAGCACGTCGGGGTTTTGGGGGTCCATGACCAAGTCGATGGCGCCCGTCGTGTCGTCGCGGAACAGCACCTGGTCCCAGTGGGCGCCGCCGTCGCGGCTTCGATACACGCCCCGCGCGCGGTGGGGGCCAAAGGCGTGGCCCAGCGCCGCCACGTACACGGTGTCGGGATCGTGGGGGTGCACCCGCACGCGGCCGATGTGCCGCGTGTCGGCGAGGCCACGGTGCGTCCAGGTTTCCCCCCCGTCGTCGGAGCGATAGACGCCGTCGCCGTAGGACACGTTGCCGCGAATGCACGCCTCGCCCATGCCCGCATAAATCGTGCGGGGATCCGAGGGGGCCACCGCCAGGGCGCCCACCGACGCCGTCTGGAAATAGCTGTCCGATATGTTTTGCCACGTGAGGCCCGCGTCATCGGTCTTAAACACCCCGCCCGCCGCGGCCCCAAAGTAGAACACCAGCGGGTTGGTCGGGTGCCCCGCCACCGCGGACACCCGCCCGCCCCGAAACGGCCCCAGCTGTCGCCATGAGAGCGCCTGCATAAGATCCAATGTTTCCGCCTCCCGGTCCCGTTAAGATGGTGCATCGGTTCCTCACTGGGTTCTTGATCGGGCGTGCGGTCCCTGCTGACGATGAAACGTTTTCAGGATGGCGGTGGCGCATCCCTGGGCCGCCCCGGCGTCATCGCCATGCCGTACCCCACCAGCGCCACCGCAAAACCCAGCGACATCAGCAGGGAATGGAGTGGGGCCCCGTCGTCGAGAAACGCGGCGCCACTGCTGGCTGCGCCCAGCACACCCCCGAGGCCAACCAGGGACCAGAGTAGGCTGCCGACCGCGGGGCGGCCCCGGACCGTGGCCGTGTGGAGTAGGGCACACGCGCCCAAGACCAGGCCCAGCGCCACGTGCAGCCCGAGCGCCCGCGGGCCCGCCGTCAGCGCCCATCCGATGCCGGCAGCTGCCCCCATCCCGTAACGGGTGGCTGCGCCGGGATGGTGGGACGAGATGGTCA
>JAJYPH010000210.1 GCA_021795575.1 Bacillota bacterium | reverse complement strand
CACCGCCTGGGGCGTGTAGTGGGCCAGCACGCGGGCACGTCCCTGTTGGCCCAGCGCCTGGCGCCGGGCCGGGTCGTCGGCCAACGTGGCCAGCGCGGCGCGGAGGGCCTGGGCGTCCCCCTCGGGAACCACCACGCCTGCGTCGCCCAGGACAGCCGGGATTTCTCCCGAGGTGGAGCCGACAACCGCCACTGCCGCGGCCATGGCTTCCACCAGCACGCGGCCAAACTGCTCTTTCCAGCGCGGCGTGGTTAGTGACGGAAGCACCAGGACGTCGAGCGCGCCCATGACCGACGGCATGGCGGGCGACGGCACCCGCGGCAGGAAGTGCACCTGGTGCGCGAGCCGCTCCCGGTCCCGCCACCTGCCGCCGTCTGGGCGCCACGGGCCGTCACCCACGAACGCCAGGTGCCAGTCGGGATGCTGGTGCAGCAGCGGGCCGGCGGCGTCGGTCAGGAGGCCGAGCCCCTTTTCGGCCACGAGCCGGCCCGCGTAGCCCACCACCACGGCATCGGCCGCGACGCCCCACGACGCGCGCACGGCGGCCCGCTCGGACGGTGCGAGCGGCCGATACCGGTCGGGGTCGGTGCCAAACTGGGGAATCACCTGCACGGGCTGGTGAAAGCCCTTGGCGGCCAGCCCGGCCGCCGCCTCCTGGTTGCCGGCGATGGCGCCCCGACTGTGGCGCAGCACAGCGCCCTCCCAGGCGGACACCGGCCACGGGTAGTCTTTATAGAGATTTTGCCACGTGAAGAACAGAGACGGCACGCCCGCCCGCTGGGCCAGGCGGGTGGCGGCCCACGTGACCAGGCTGTAGTGCTCTTCGTCAATGTGCACCAGGTCCGGAGCCGCCGCCTGAAAGACCCGCGCCAAACCCCGGTACAAGTGCAGGTGGTGTTGCGTACGGCCCCACCACAGCGGGAGCGGCACAATGGGATAGGTGTCGGCGGGATCCGGCTCGTAGGGAATGCCCCCAAACTCCGGGGGCACCACCAGGGTGAGGTTCACACCGTCCGCGCCCACGCCCGCCACCATCTGACGCTGCTTCTCCCGATACAGGGCGGTCACCGAGGCTTTGGAAATCATGAGCACGGTGAGGCGCCGGCTCACGACACTTCCCCGCGGTACAACGCCTGATAGTGGCCAGCCGCCACCTCCCAGCGAAAGGCCTCGGCCCGCTCGCGGCCGACCCCCGCCAGATCCTCCCGCCGGCGGGTCTCCCGCACCAGGGATCCGATGGCGTCCGCCCAGCGCTCGGGCGCATCCACGGGCAGCAGGCAGGCGGCGTCGCCCAGCACCTCGCGATGCGCGGGGATGTCGCTGGCCAGCACGGGCGTGCCGGCAGCCAGTCCCTGGGCCGCCGGGAGCCCAAACCCCTCGTACCGGCTGGGGCACACCACCAGCGTGGCCAGGGCGTACAGCGCGCGCAGGCGCGCCCGTGAGACCCGCGGCAGGGGCGTGGCCCCCGCGGGGCCATCCGGCGCGACCGCGGCGGTGGCGCCCACCAGCACCAGCCTCAAGCCCGGGGTGGTGCGGCGGGCCGCCTCGACCGCGGCCATCAGGAGGGGCACGTTTTTGTGCGGCTGGTATCCGCCCGCATACAGGAGGAGAGGTTCGCCGCCCGCCAGATGGAGCTCGGCGCGGGCGGCCTGCACCTCCACGGGATCCGGGTCGGCAAAGTAGGCGGGGTGCACGCCGTTGGGAATGACGACGACCCGCGAGTGCCAGGCCGGGAACACGACGGCAATGTCATGCCACGTGGATTCCGACACGGCCACCAGGCGGCGGGCGTACGCCACGTGCCGCGCCACCCGGCGGAAGTAAATCTTAGCGCGGAGCCGTCGCTGGTAGCCCGGGTACAAATACGGGATGAGGTCGTGCACCGTCACCACGGTCGGCACCGGAAGCGCGCGCGGCGGGTGGGCGAGATACGGCACGTGCACGAGGTCCACGTCAGCCGCGGCGGCCGCCCGGGCGAGGCCGGTCGCCTCCCAACGCCATTTGGCGCCGTGGCTGGGCCGCGGCGTGGGCCGGAGGCCCAGGCCCGGTACGGACGGGTCCAGCCGCTGGCCCGGATGCGCGAGCGGCACCACCGGCTGACCCACCTGCCCGAGGCCGTACAGGAGGCCCTCCAGCACTTCTTCGGTGCCCGTGTGCTGACCGGCCAGGGGCGCCGTGTCCAAACCTACTGTGACACGCATGTGACGCTCATGCGCGCTCGGCACCCTCCGGCGTGGACGGAGCGGCCGCGGCGGCCGACGAGGTCGTCCCCTCCCGCACGATGGCGGCGATGACCCCCATGGCCAGCAGCAGGGGGACGATGACGCCGTGGTCGATCATGTAGTCGACCAGGTTGTGCACGCTAAACGCGGTGAAGATGCCCAGCGAGCCCACGGCGAGAGCGTAAAACCAAGGGTCCAGGCTGCCGAAGCGGCCCCAGATGGCTTTGACGGTTTGGGCGAACCAGCGGTACTGCAGCCAGATGATCGCCACAATCCCAAACACGCCGGTGTCGGCGCCGATTTCGAGATACAGGTTCGACGCCTGGGGGGGAACTCCCACCAAGCCTTTGGGCATGCGGGTGGCGATCCAGTTGTGAAACTCGCCCATGCCCACCCCGGTCAGGAGGTGCTGATGGATGGCCGTGAGGGCCGACCGCCAAATCAAGAGGCGCTGCTGGTTGTCGTACGAGTTGATGCCGTTGGTGATGGACGCCAGCCGTCCGCCCACCGAGTAGTGCTTGGAATTCGCCACCACGAAGTTGGGGGCGATGTGAATCTTACCCAAAAGCGTCGCCACGCCAAACATCACCACCGGCATGACGATGCCCCACCCAATGTATGGCGCCACGAGCTGGCGCCGGTTGGCGTATACGAACAGCCCCATCAGCCCAATGGCCGCCACGTCCGCCACCCACGCTCCCCGCGAGAACGACACCCACACGCCCAGTGCCAGCAGGACAATGGTCCCGAGGAGCCACGGGCGGGCGCGGGGCGCCTTGGGCCCCAGGATCAGGATGGCGATGCCCAAGGGCAGCAGCTGCTCCATAAACGCGCCAAACACATTGGGCTGGCCGTACGTGCCCGACGCCCGCACGTGGTCGCTGTACACCTGGAACGACGGCGGCCCGAGGGCCCACAGAAACTGCACGATGCCGTACACCGCCATGGCGGCGCCCGAGATAAACAAAGCCAACATGACCAGCCGCCACGACTTGTGCGAGAGCCCCATGTCCGCCGCCACCGCCACGATGACCACGAAAAATTCGACCAGCTCCAAAATCTTCACGGTGGCACCCAGCCGCGACTGCGCATGCAGCAACGACAGCACCGCGAAAAACAGCAGCGCCACCAGCGGCGCGGCCCACGCGCGCGGAAACACCCGCGCCGCCAGCTGCTTCACCCCGACGTCACGATGCTTCCACAGCAGCCCCAGCGCCATGACAATGGCCATGAGGTCGGAATAGTTGACACTGTGCCCGTGCAGCGTGAGACCCAGCGGAATGCTGGCCACCAGCACAAACGCAGCCAGCGACACGTCCAGGGCCGTAAACGCGAGCCACACGTATCCCGCAAAGAAAATGACCAGTCCCGGTGTGCGCACCAACAGCGCCACCAGGACGCCAACGGCCATGACCACCAGCGGCCAGACCGCCGCTCGGGGCAGGAGCCATCTGCGCCCTCCGGGGTCCGACACCAGATTCCCCTGTGGCTCGTTCGCTTCCCTGGACTCCATCAAGCATCCCTCCCTGTTCACCACGGACATCAAGGGCGGATGGCGCCGCGCCCCCTCAGCGGCCTGTGCCGGCCGCCTCCACGTAAACGGCGCGCGTGGCTTCGGCCGTTTGGGCCCACGTGTATTGGCCCGCCCGGAGGAGCCCGGCCGCGACGCGGGCCATCTGGTCCTCGGCGCTACCGTATACCAGTTCGTCCAGCCCGCGCCGGATGTCGTGCACACTGCGCGCGTCCACCAGCACGGCGGCGTCCCCGGCCACCTCGCCGGTGGCCCCACCCTGACTGGTGAGCACCGGGACGCCGGCCCCCATCGCCTCCAAAATCGGAAGTCCAAAGCCTTCGTACAGGGAAGGGTAACAGAATCCGACCGACCCTTTCAGCCACCGCCACAAGTCGTCGCGACCCACGTATCCCAGCGTCGACACCCGCTCGCCCAGCCCCTGGCGCCCGAGCGCCCGCCGCGCCGCGTCCAGCGGCGCGGTGAGCCACCCGCGGCCGCCGGCCAGCACTAAGTCTGGACCATCGGGATGGTCTTGAGCCAGCATACCGTAGGCCGTCAAGAGGCGCACCAGATTTTTCCTGGGCTCCAGCGTGCCCACGTACAGGAGATAGGGCCGCGCGGCGCGCATCGGGTCGACCGATGGGGGCGGGGCGACCCCGTGCGGGACCACGCGCACCCGCTCGGGGTTGACCGCCAGGTGCTCCACCAAATCCCGCCGGATGGCGTGGGTGGGCACAATGATGCGGCTGGCGCGCGGCACGGAGCGGCGCATGAGCGTGCGCTTGACCCGTCCCGTGAGGGCGGGGAAGGTTTCGGGATGCCGAAAGGCCGCCAAATCGTGGACCGTGAGCACCGACGGCCCCAGCGCCGCCGCCGGCCGCTGATAATCGGGGAAGTGCACCACATCGGGGGCGAGGCGACGGATGGGGCCCGCCAGCGCCCGCTGTTCCACCCAGAGCCGCCGGGCGCTGCCGGCGCCGGCAGCGATGACGGGCATGCACTGGGCCCCCGGCAGGGACTGGCCGGCGGGTACGAGGGCGGTCACCTGGTCTTCAGGAAAGCGCGCGGTGTAGGCGGCCACCAGGTGCGCGATGTACTGGCCCACGCCGGCCGGATGCGCGTCGTACTGCAGGGCATCCACCACCACCTGCATCAGGCGGAACCCCGCGCCGTCAACGCCTCGGCCACCACCGCCTGATACCCCGCGCGGAAGTGGCTCACATCAAAGCCCAGCGCCGCCTGGCGCAGGTGATGGTGGTCGAGGGGGAGGTGAGCCAGCCGCTCCACCGCGTCCACGAGGCCGTCCACGGTCTGCGCCCCAAACAGGATGCCCGTGTCGCCGTCGGCCACAATGTCCAAGGCGCCGCCGGCGCCGTACGCCACCACCGGCGTGCCGGCGGCCAGCGCCTCCGCCATGACGATCCCGAAGTCCTCTTCCCCAGGAAACCACAGCGACCGCGCGCCTTCCAACAGCGTGGCCGCTCCGCGGTCCGTAGGGGCGCCCACCATCGTCACGGTGGGACCGGCCAGGCGGGCGAGCCGCTCGCGCTCGGGGCCGTCCCCGGCCACGATGAGGCGCACGCCCAGGCGGTTGGCCGCCTCGACGGCCAAATCA
>JAJYPH010000034.1 GCA_021795575.1 Bacillota bacterium | reverse complement strand
GATCTTTGAGCTTGGCGGCGGCCGTGGCGGCGGGATGGGCGCTGGCGTGGGCGGCCGAAGGGCGCGGGCGCGGCTGGTGGTGGGCCGCGGGCCTCGCGCTGCTGGCGGCGGACCTGTCCTACGAACAAATTTGGGGCCCGGGGGTCGTCTTAACCCTCGCGGTGGTCGTCCACTACCGGCAGCCCTTGCGGCGCGCACTTGCCGTCGCGGTCACTCCGCTCGTTCTCACCGGAGCCTGGTATGTAGCCCAGCGCGCGACACTGGCGGGGAATGGCAAGGATCCGGTGCGCAGCTGGGCGGCCTTTCACGCGGAGGCCACCCTGGTGGACGGCCACTTCGCCGCGCTGTGGGGACAGGTGGTGTGGCAAGCGTTTGCCCAAGCGTTCGCGGCGCCGGCGATGGGCTGGTCCTGGTGGTTGCTCATCGGCGGCGGCACGTCCCTCGTGATGCTCACAGCCCGGCAGGGTGGAGCGTCCGCGGCGCCGCCCGCCGCCGTCTGGATGGGGCTCGGGCTTGCTTGGATGGTGGCGTCTGTGGCCCCCTGGTACGGCACCACCTACGGCTGGGTGTCGGTGCGCTCGGTGGCCACCACGGTCGTGGGGCTGGGTTTCATGGCCGAGGGCCTCCTGCTGTGGCTGGCGGCGCACGGCGCGCGATGGGCGCCCGAACTGCTGGCGCTCTTGGTGGGCGCGATGCTGGTCAGCGGCGCCAGCCTGCGCGCCGAGGACGTGCACGCCTATCAGGTCACGGGGCAGATGGACCGCGTGGTGGCGGCGCGCATCCTCAGTGCGTTCTCGGCGCATGGGGTGCATCACGGCGCGGTCGCGCTGGGCACGCCCGTCCTGCGCTGGGTGCCGTGGCTCTACCCGTTCGCGGACCACATCACCTCCACGGCCAGCTTCGGGCCTGCGCTGCAGGTGATGCTCGGCGATCTCACCCACGGGCGGGACACGCTGACGTTTGTGCCGCCTGGGACCCCGCCGCCGCCGCACGCGACGGGTATCGCCATCGTGGCCACCCCCGTGCGGTCTCACACCATTCAGGTCAGCGGCGTGTCCCGAGGGGTCGTCATTCGGGTATCCCTCCACCCGCGTCCGCGTGTGGTGCAGGTGCTGTGGGAGGGTCCGGCCACCTGACACGCATCATGGCTCACCAAGCACGCCGCCGGCCAGAAAATTATTTGCGGCACCTGACCCGGCACGCGCAGGCGCACTGCCCGCTTCAGCTGGCCCCTGAGGGCCCCGCGAGTGCCGTGTTTTGCTGCGACTGCATCGGTGCCCTTCGGCCGACTTGCTCAGCGCGCACGCGCTGGCCGCCATGGGCCACCACAGCGCCGGCGAGCCCCGCGAACGCGAGGTACAGCCGGATGGCGCACCGATCGGGACAACGGGGGAGTCAGTGCGCGGCCTGGAGCACATCGACCAGCCACGACCTCGCCGGGCCGCCTCCTTCCGTAGCGCCCGGTGGGCGACGAAGGCCGCGACGGCGTGCTCCCGCGCCGCGGCCTCTGCCCAGCCTGCGGCCCACTCAGCACGGGAGCTACTCGCGCATCCGGGGGTGGTTCGTCTGCGGGTCACGGCGGGGGGCGCCTGGCGAGCCCGCGGCACCTGGGACGCGGTGGGCGGCATGTCGTGGCTGACGGGACTGGTCGAGCCACCCCGTGCTGACGCCGCCTGCGGAACCGGCCCTCCCCGTCTTGGGAAGGGCCGGTGGTCGGTGGGGAGGACTCAGGCGTCCTGGCCGGCGGCCACCTCCTGGGGGTGGCCGAACCAGCCCCCGTTGGCCTCCAGCTGGAACTGCGCGTTCAGGAACCGGAAATAATGCCCCCGCAAGGCCAGCAACTCGTCGTGGCTGCCCGACTCCGCCAGCTGGCCGTGGTCGATGACCAAAATCCGGTCGGCCTCGCGAATCGTTGAGAGCCGGTGGGCCGCCACGAACGCGGTACGGTTCGCCAACAGCCGCTTTAAGCCCTGCTGCACCAGCACCTCGGTGCTGGTGTCGATGCTGGCCGTGGCCTCGTCGAGGATCAAAATGGCGGGGTCGGCCAGAATCGCGCGGGCAAACGCCAACAGCTGGCGCTGCCCGAGCGACAGTCGGGAGCCGCGCTCTTTTACGGGCGTGTCGTAGCCTTGCGGCAGCTCGCTGATAAAATGATGGGCGCAGGCCGCCTCGGCCGCCGCCTCCACCTGGGCATCGGTGGCCTCCGGCCGCCCATAGCGGATATTGTCCCGGATGGTGGCGTCGAAGATAAAGGTGTCCTGCAGCACGAGCGCCACCTGGCGGCGCAGGGCCCGCATCTCAATGTCGCGGATGTCCATGCCGTCCAGCCGGATGGCCCCGCCCACCACATCGTAGAAGCGGGGCAACAGCGACAGGATGCTGCTTTTGCCGGCGCCGGTGGCACCCACCAGCGCGATGGTTTGTCCTGCCGGTACGTGAAACGACACGTCGCGCAGCACCGGGCGGCCGGGGACGTACTCGAACACCACGTGGTCAAACTCGACCTCGCCGGTGAGCCGGTCCACCGACCGGGCCTGTTCACGGTTGGTGACCAGCGGCGCCTGGTCAAGGTACTCAAAGACGCGCTCGGCCGACGCCATGGCCACCAGCAGCTGGTTGTAGAAGTTGCCCAGCTGGGAGATGGGCTGCCAGAACCCGGCCAGGTAGTTCAGAAACGCCACGATGAGGCCCAGCGACACCGCGTGCGCGGCGTACAGGGACGCGCCGTACCAGAACACCAGGGCCGTGCCCACGGTGCCGGCAAACGTGATGGCGGGACCAAACATGGCCGACAGCATCATGGCGCGCACGTGGGCGACGAAGTTGGCCTGGGAGATGCCGTGAAAGTGATCCCGGTTGTGGTCCTCGCGGCCGAACGACGAGACGACCCGCGCGCCGTACAGCGACTCGGCCCACGTTGCGTTGACGATGGAAATTTGTCGGCGCACCCGCCGCCAGCGCTCCACGATCATGCGGCGGAACCGCGTCGACAGCATCACCAGCAGCGGCAGCACGATAAACGACACCAGGGCCAGGTTCCACTTCAGGATCAGCATGGCGGCTACGGTGCCCACCAGCGTGAGCGCGTTGCTGAGCGTGTTGACCAAGCCCTGGCTCAACAGCGAGTTCAGGTTGGACACGTCCGACGTCACCCGGGTCATGATTTTCCCCGCCGGGAGGCGGTCGAAGAACGTGAAGTTCAGCCGGTTGATGTGCGTGAACAGCTGGCTGCGCAGATCGCGCAACACTTCCTGGCCCATCTTGGAGATGACCCAGGTTTGAATCCGGGTGCTGACGTAGCGCACCACGTAGATAAAGATCATGACGCCGGCCAGCGACAGCAGACCCTGGAAGTGGCCCGGCAGAATGTCCTGGTTGATGGCGATCTCGAACATGTAGGGAATCGCCAGGGTGGCGAGCGTCCCAAACACCAGCGCGATGATGGCCCACGTCAGCATCCGCTTGTAGGGCAGGAGATACCCGAGCAGCCGGAGGAACATCTTGCTGTCAAACGGGCGTTCAACCGGCTCTTCTTCTTGGTCAATGCGGTTAATCACGGATGGTCCTCCTCCCCTAAGACGCGGTGCCGCCCAGCACCTGACGCTGGTCGCGGGACTGAATGTCGTGGACGTCCCGATAAATGCCCGGGGCCCCCACCAGCTGCGGATGGCGCCCGCGCTGCACGATGCGCCCGTCGTCAATCACCAGAATCTCGTGCGCCGCCTGCAGGGAAGACAGCCGGTGCGCCACGACAATCGCCGTGCGGCCGTACAGGAGCCGGCGCGTGGCTTCTTGGATGGCGGCCTCGGTCTCCAGGTCGACGCTCGCGGTCGCGTCGTCCAGGATGATGATGGGCGGGTCCACCAACAGCGCCCGCGCAATCGCAATGCGCTGGCGCTGGCCCCCCGAGAGCCCAATCCCGCGCTCACCAATAATGGTGTCGTAGCCGCGCGCCAGGTCGTCGATGAACTCAGCCGCCTGCGCCATCTCGGCCGCGCGCCTTACTTGTTCGAACGTCGCCTCTGGGCGGCCGTAGGCAATGTTTTCGCGCACCGTGGCGGAAAACAAAAACGTTTCCTGGGGCACCACGCCGATGTGGCGGCGGAGCCACACGGGATCCCACTGCCGCACATCCACGCCGTCCACGGTCACCGACCCGCTCGTCACGTCGTACAAGCGGGGAATGAGTGCGATGACGCTGGTTTTGCCGGCGCCGGTGGGGCCCACCAGGGCCACGGACTGGCCTGGCTCCACCTTGAACGAAATGTCGGTGAGCGCCGGCCGCACGGCATCCCGATACGCCGCCGACACCTGGTGCATCTCAATGGCGCCCGACACCTTCTGGGGCCGGTGCGCCTTCGCCGGCGCGACGACGGTGGCCTCCTCCTGCATCAGCTCCCACAGGCGCTGGCCGGCCGTGCCAAACTGCGCGTACAGGTTCAGCACGAATCCCAGGCTCTGCAGCGGCACCATCATCATGACCACGTACGAGGACATGGCCACCAGGCTCCCGACGGAGATGATGTGGTGAATCGCCTGCCAACCGCCGAAGAGAAACACGACGACGCCGTACGCCCCGCCGATGAGGCCAAACAGGGGGAAGAAGCTGCTCTGGAGCCGGGCGGTGTCCAGGTTGCGTTCAAACAGCACGTCCAGGGTCTCGTTGAACGTATCGGATTCCCGCGGCTCCTGGCCGAACGCCTTCACCACGCGCACGCCCGTAATGTTTTCCTGCAGCTGCGTGGTCATCACCGCAAACTGCTGGCGGATGGCCCGAAAAGCCGGCCGGATGCGATGGTCAAAGCGCAGCACCATCAGGGTCAAAAACGGCATGAGGCCCAAGAGCACCAAGGCCAGCTGCCAGTCCAAAATGGCAATCGCCGCAATCACGAACACCAGGGTGAACAGCACCTGCGTCCCCTGTGTGAAAAAGCTGGAGAAAAACATGGACACCCACTGCACGTCGGACGTGAGCCGACTCATCAGCTGGCCGGTCTGCACCGAGTCGTGAAAGGAGTACGAGAGGCCGGTGAGGTGGTCGTACAACTGATCCCGCATCCGCTTTAGGACCGCCTGGCCCAGCCGCTCCGACAGGTAGGCCTGCATAAACGAAAACAGGCCAAACAGAAGGGCAAACCCGATGGACGCCCCGATGATCGGCCACAGCCACTGCAGCTGATGGCCGATGAGCACGTTGTTGACCAAAAGGCGCGACAGGGCGGGGGGCACCAGGTTCAGCCCCGCTGCGAACACGGCTCCGATCACCGCCAGGATCCCATCCCGCAAGTGCGGGCGTACGAAGCCCATCAACCAGTCCTGCATAGATCCTCCCGATGACTAAGTTAGTTAACAATCACATCTTAGGCCGTCCACGGGCGTTCGCCAACCCGCCAACTCTTGGGCGACATGATACGGTGAGGGGAAATCACGTGGGCACGACGACGACGACGGTTGATTGTGCGCCTTTGTTCGCGGGGGATCAAGCGGGATGGGACTAAAGTATGAAGGGTTCCGCGGGAGGTGGCGCGTGCAGGTCATTACCATCGGGCGGTCGTCGGGCGGCGAGTGGGCGCCGGCGGTCGAGGCGTACCGCCGGCGCACGCGGTCGCCGTGGGCGTGGGACTGGGTGGTGGTGCCCGCCAAAAAACAAGGGGGCCCGGCCGCCCGGCGCCAGGAAGCCACGGCGGCGCTGGCGCACGTCCGGCCCACCGATTTGTTGATTGCGCTGGACGAACGGGGGCGGCAGTATACGACTCGCGAGCTGCACCGCTGGCTCGCGGGCCTCGTCGCCGGCCCGCGCCCGCTGGTGCTGGTTCTTGGCGGCGCCGATGGGCTCGGCGGGGCCATCACGGCCCGGGCCGATGCCACGTGGTCGCTCTCGCCACTGACGTGGCCCCACGAGCTGGCGATTCTTATGGTGGCCGAACAGTTGTATCGGGTGTCGACGCTGGACCGCGGGCACCCGTATCATCGGGACTGAGAAGAGGGGGGACCCCGGTGGGCGAGGCGTCGGGCGAGCTGACGGTGGCCGAGGTGCAGCGTACCGTGGATCGGTGGATTGGCCGCTTTGAAGAGGGCTATTTTCCACCCCTGGCCATGGTGGCGCGCCTCGCCGAAGAAGTGGGCGAGCTGGCGCGCGAGGTGAACCACACCTACGGTCCCAAGCCCAAAAAACCGGACGAGCCCGCCGGCTCGGTGGCCGAAGAACTGGGAGACCTCCTGTTTGTGCTGGCCTCGATGGCCAATGCGCTGGACATTGACTTGGCCCAGGCGTTTCTCAGAGCCATGCAGAAGTTTTATGCCCGCGACCGCGCGCGCTGGACGCTGCGGGCCGATCCTCCGGGTGCCGACTAGCCGTTCCCCGTGAGTCCCCGGGTGTGTTGATCCGGGCGCCAACGTCACACGGGTGGCGTGTCGCCGCCTCCGCATTTGGCCTCAGGGCTGAAGATCCCCGTGCGACTCGACGAGGGGACGCCTCTGGCGGCGCGGGGCGTGGCGGTGCTGGAGGTGAGCGCCGTCCGGTGCGAGCGGCGGGGCGTGCCCGACGCCACGGTCAGCGAGGTCTTGCGGTCCCGGCTGGCCTGCCGGGCGACCTGAGTCGACGGGCGCACGCCGTCCTGGCCGATCACGGGCGAGAAGGGTCAGTGGGTCCCCTCCCCCCGCCAGGCGCGAACACGCCCGCTGGCTGGGTCGCCGTGTGGCACGTCGGATTTCTCCACGGGGCGAAACTGCGCCAGGGCCCCGACGACCCGCCCCAGCGCGGTGTCAAAGATGGGCGTCACCCACGTCTCCACCCGATGGCGCTGGCCCCCGGCATCGGCCGCACTGACCACCATGGTGTGCACCGCCTGCTCCGCCATGCTGTGCGCCAGCGGGCAGAAGCCCCGGCACAAGAGCCGCCCAGCCGCATCGCGGTGATCCAGCGGCCCCATCGCACACCGCTGGCCCACCAGTTGCCCGGCCGCGTGGCCCAACAGCGCTTCGGCGGCCCGATTCCAGGCGACCAGCTCCCGCCGCCGGTCCACCACGTAGCTCGGGATGGCGCTGTCCGCCACCGCCTGGGCGTAGAAGGCGAGCGCCGGGGACGGGTGGGCCGCCGCCGGGGCCGGTGGCGCGGTGCGCGGGACCGGCCCGGACACGGGCGGCAACCGCCGCGCCGGCTCCGCCAAGTAGTACCCCTGCGCGTAGTCGCATCCCAGCCGCGCGACGGCGGCCAGCTCCGCCGCCGTCTCCACGCCCTCCGCCAAGAGCTCGATGCCCAAGTCGTCCGTCCAGCTCCGCACCGCCCGCACCAGGGACTGTTTCTGGCCGTGGTGGTCCACCCCGGCAATCAGCGCCCGGTCCAGTTTGACCAAGTCGGGCTGGAGGACCAGGGCTTCGGCCATCCCGGCGTACCCCGTCCCGTAGTCGTCCATGACGATCAGGTGACCGTGGCGCCGCCAACGCTCCAGGGCGGCCAGCAGCCCCTCATCGTTCAGCACGGACCGGGCCTCGGACACCTCCACGGCCAGCGGGATCTCCCCCGCCGCCCCCGCGTCCCAGCGGTCCGGCAGCTTGGGCCATCGCCCATCAATGTTCAGGAATACGCGCTGGGTGGGATCGGCCCACAGGTCGTGAGCCGCCTCATACGCCAGACGCTTGCACGTCTCCTCCAACGCCGGCGCCTGGCCGGCGGCCTCCGCCCAGGCAAACAGGGCGGCCGGGGTGGCGAAAGGTGTGGCCGCGGGGCCGCGGATCAAGGATTCGTACCCCACCACCCGGCTGGTGTGCAAATCGACGATGGGTTGCCACGCCACCCAGAGTTGTTCGAGCAGGTCCACCTGTGACGCCTCCTGCCATGTTGCCGTCAGTGGGCCAGTTCGACTCCCCTGCGGCAACGCCTCTATTGACGGGCAGCGATTGCATCCCGTCCGACGGAGCCCAGGCGACCGCCAACCGGTGCGCGGGCGTGAATCCGCCCGTTGGGCGTCCGGCGCGGCCGGGTGGCGCGGGCAGGTGTCTCGTGCGCGAGGGCACACGCCACACGAGTAGCGTTTCGCGGCCCGTCGGCTGTCGCGACTGCGGGGGCGAGAAGATGGCGGATGTGAAGGCGGCGGAGACCATCGAAGACCGGGGTCGGCAGTGGGGCAGTCTGGGCAGGACCAAGGGGTCGGCCTCCCGATGAAGAAGGTACTGCTCCTGGATACCAGGGCATCCCCCGAAGGTACCCGTGAGGAGGGCTTCAAGACCCGTTGGCCCCGCGGGCAGAGCCTGAGCGCCATCGCTGAGCCGATGCAGACCGTGCCGGACCCGATGTGGGCCGGCCGGGCGGCGTGGGAGCACTCGTCTTCCTCGGACGACTGGGCCGCGGTTAGTGCGCTGCGGTTTCGGCGGGCTCTCATGGAGCAGCGGGAGCTTATCGCTGCCGAACGTCTGTCACAGACCGACCACCAGGAACCCCGCGGGGGATAAAAAGCGCCGTGCTGCTGGCGTTTGCGCGGAAAACCTGGCCGAGGAGGCGCCGGGCCCACCAAATGTCTATCGGGGTGCTCGTCGGTGCGCGGCGAAATCCGCCGGGCCCGGGCTGAAGCTTTTCGTCGGGTGCCTAACCGGATTGGGACGGCCGTCCGCTGAGTAGACCGGCCATCATGGCTCCGGATTGCGCCACGCTTCGTCGATCCGGGCATTCCATCTTTGCCAATCCTCCCACTCCGGGTCCGCCCCGCCATGTTCCAGTCGCCAGATGAGATACCAAAGCACCGCACGGCAGTCGTCAGGGGACAGGCCCAAGTCCTGCGCGAGCTCGGACAGACGGGGCCACTGCTCCAGGCGCTTCAGGACGCTGGGCAGATCCGGTCCGCCCGGGCGCACGTAGGGCAACCCGTCCTGGACGGCCGACGCCTGCCCCACGCGTCGAAAAATTACCCACAGGGGAAAGCGCGGGTCGCTGCGGCAATCCTCCCAATAGGCGGTGCGCAGTTCGTCCTCGCCTTTCACTGGGATGACCGGTTGGCGGGTGGCGCGTCCTGGGGGGACCAGAGCTCGCCCAGTTCGCCGTCTGCGCCGGTCTTGCCGTGGAGATACAGCACGTGCGGCGAGTCGTCCCGCTGGATCTCGAGCTGCCAGTGCCCCACTTGCGGAGGACGGTCCGGGCCCTGCGGGGTTAGCTCGGCGCGCATGTGCACCTGGTACCCGCTGACAGGGTGGTCATAGGGCAAAAACTCCATGCGGCCCATGTTGATGCGCCGCAGGGCCTCGTTGATCGGGGCCAGGAGCTCGGCCATCCCGGGAAACAGCTCCCCCGCCTGAGACAGCAAGATCGGCTGGCTCGTTTTCATACCCATACGGGTGCCCCCCTTTTTGGCTACGGCGTCCATCGGCCCCTCCGCGTGTCCCCGGCTCATCCTAGCACGACCGGCGGGCGCCGCATGCGACCAATGGACCTCCCAGAGTGTCCGTTGGTCTGTGAAAATATTGCGCCAATGACTTGCGCATCGCCGGCCGAAGGTGTAGACCGAGGATGATACCCGTGGGGGTAGGGGTATTAAGTGATCCGAGCGACGAAAGGAGGACCGAAGGTGCAGCAAGATCGGCTGGCCATCGTCTGTTCCAAGGGATCCCTGGACATGGCCTATCCACCGTTTGTCCTGGCGACCGCGGCGGCGGCCATGGACATGGACTCGATGCTGTTTTTCACGTTCTGGGGGCTCGACATCATCAACCGGCACAAGATCGATTCGCTGGACATTTCGATCGCGGGCAATCCCAGCATGCCGTCGATGGCCAAGGTGGCCGGCATGGTGCCCGGGGGGACGCGCATGGTGTCCACCATGATGCGCACCCAGTTTGCCAAGGCGAAGGTCATGTCCATTCGGGAGTTTGTGGGCACGGCGCATGAGGTGGGTGTCCACATGGTGGCCTGCCAAATGACGATGGATGTGATGGGGATGAAGCGCGAGGACCTGATTCCCGAAGTGGAAGACGTGGTGGGGGCGGCCACATTCCTGGACTACGCCCGCGACGCCAAGATCCAGCTGTTCGTGTAGAGCCCGCCATCTCGCGGGCTCGGTTCGTGTTCGTGACCTGGTTCGACAGATGGGGGGAGCAGCCGATGGAGAAGGCTTACGCGGATGTGCCGGCGGAAGAGAAGACGCGCCTTTATCGTGAGGTGGTGCAGGATGCGCGCTTTGACACCTATCTGTATGGGTGCTACGAGTGCGGGATCTGCGTCGCGGCCTGCCCGTCAGCCCGCTTCTACGATTTCTCTCCCCGCAAGATTGCCCAGGCGCTGGCCCGCGAGGACGTGGATCTGGTGTACGAGCAGATGAACGACGACGTATGGAACTGCTCGCAGTGCTTCTCGTGCCTCCGTTGTCCCCGCGGCAACAACCCCGGCGGCCTCATCACCATCATGCGCGAGGTGGCGGTCAACAACGGACTCCGCACCACCAAAGAAGCGCTTGCGGGGTATACCCGCATCATCTACAAGATCATGACCACGGGCACGCAGGTGTCGCCCGACATGCTGCAGGAGGACGCCTTCCCCGACTGGGGTCCGCAGGTGAAGGATGTGGCCGACCATCTCGCGGTGTGGCGCCGCGCGCTGCCGCCGGAAACCATGCACACCACGGCCCTCTCCTGGGAGGTGGAGGAGCGCACCATGCGGGAGCTGTACGCCATCTGGAAGTGGACCGGCACGCTGGACATGATCGCGCAGCTGGACGAAGGCCTCCACGACATCATGGAGGAAATCATGGACGACGCCTTAGAGGACAGCGGCATTGCGTGATGCGACGTTCTTGGGCTGACCACAGCCCCGAAGGGAGGATATCATGGCCACCACAACGACAGAGACCGACCGGACCGTTCCGGTGCGGGGCACCGCGGTGGAAACCACGAAGACGTTTCGCCCCGATCCTGGGGAGGCTCCGGAAGAGGACCTGCGCGAGGCGGTGCTGCAGCTCGAGCGTGAGGGCGAGTGGATCGTCCAGCGGGTGCCCGAACCGTACTATGAAGCGCCCACCAAGTACGGGCGGATGAAGAAAATCCCGTACGAGCGGACGTGGCACCACAAAAGCTGCGGCCAGTGCGGGCACATCCCGGGGTATTCGACGTCAATCTTTTGGCTGAACCGTGTGCTGGGCTACGACTACTTCGACCCGCGCGACCAAACGTCGTGCACCGCCTGGAACTACTACGCCTCGGCCACCTCCAATCAGGCTGCGCAGGCCGCCGTGGCGATGCGCAACTTCGCCGCCGCTTACGAAACCGGGTACTTCCCGCTCATCCACTGCGGGACCAGCTTCGGCCACTATAAAGAAGTGCGCCACGAGCTGGTGCACGATCATGCCTTGCGGCGCCAGGTGCGGGGCATCATCGAGCGGCTGGGCCGCCCCTTCGTGATGCCGGAGGAGATCGTGCACTACAGCGAGTGGATGTACGCGGTGCGCGACCAGCTCCAAGAGCGGGTGGTGCACGACCTCGGCCCGATCGTGTCGACGGTGCACCCCGCCTGCCACTACTACAAGCTGCAGTCCGGCGATGCCATCTACGATCCGGAAATCTATGGCGGCCAGCGGACGGCGGTGGTGACCGGCGTGGTGCAAGCTCTGGGGGCGCAGGTGGCGGACTACTCCACTTGGTACGACTGCTGCGGGTTCGGGTTCCGGCACATCTTGGTGCAGCGGGACTTCACGCGGTCGTTTGCCACCCTCCGCAAGATCGAGGTCATGAAGGAAGAGGCCAATCCGGACGTGGTGCTGACGCACGACACGGGCTGCGTGACGTCGCTGGACAAGAGCCAGTTTGCCGCCCAGGCCCACGGGCGCAATGTGGGGGTGCCAGTGATGTCCGAGTCGCAGTTTGCGGCGCTGGCCATGGGCGCCCACCCGTTTCGCGTGACCCAGCTGCACTGGCATTCTACGGACTACCGACCGCTGCTGGCCAAGATGGGCATCGATGCCGAGCAGGCGTGGGCCGAGTTTCAGGAGGACGTCAAGAAAATCGAGGCGGGCACGATGGACTATCTGACGTGGGAGTCCGTCCTGTAGCCGGAGGGAACGAGACTAGGGGGCAAAGGAGGCGCGTTATGGCGACGGCGGATCGCGTGCTGGTGGTGGGTGGAGGACCGGCGGGGCTGGAAGCCGCGCGGGGCATTGCGGACCTGGGGACCCCCGTCCTCCTGGTGGAGGCGAAGGATGCGTTGGGGGGAACGCCCTGGGAGTCCTACGCCACGCTGACGCCGCACCTCGCGCCTACGCGCGAGCTGATGGCAGAGGTCAAGGGGGCGGTGGAGGGGCATCCCCTGATCGACGTGCGCACCACCACGCGGGTGGTGGCGAGTGAAGGCGTGGCGGGGAATTTCCAGGTTACGCTGGAGCATGACGGCACGCGGGTTGTGGAGGCCGCCGGTGCCGTCGTGGTGGCCACCGGCTTCCAGCACTTTGACCCGGGCCGCGAGACCCAGATGTATGGGTACTACGAGTACGACGACGTCATCACGCTGGTGGACGCCGAGCGCATGATGCAGGCGGGCCAGTTTGTGCGCCCCTCCAATGGCGCCCCGCCCCGCTCGGTCGCGTTCATTCAGTGCGTCGGGTCGCGCGACCGGCGCATCGGCAACCAGTACTGCTCGAAAGTGTGCTGTGGGATTGCGTCCAAGCAGTCCATCGAGGTCAAGCACCTGGTGCCGGACGCCAAAGTGTTCATCTTCTACATCGACATGCGGATGTACGGGTTCTGGGAGGACCAGTTGTACTGGAAGGCGCAGGAGGAACACAAGGTCAACTACATTCGCGGCATCGTGACCGAGGTGATCAAGAAAGGAGACCAGCTCCTGATCAAGGGCGAGGACACGACTATGGGCCGTCCCGTGGAGGTGCTCATGGACCTGGTGGTGCTGTCGGTGGGGATGGAGCCGTCGGCCGGCACACTGGAGATGGCACGCATCTTTCAGATCCCCCGGGAGCCGCATGGCTTTCTGGCCACGGTGGGCGAGCCGCTCGACACGGTCAGCACGCCCGTGCCCGGGGTGTTTGTCGCGGGCGCGGCGGCCGGGCCAAAGGACTTGGAAGATACGGTGTCCATGGGCGGCGCGGCCGCGATGCGCGCCGTCAGCCTGTTGCGCCGCCTCGTCGCCCAGTCAGCATGAGCTCCGTGGGCAGGCTGGTGGTGGATGCGGCGGCGCTCCAGGAGTTCCTGGACAAGGCGGAGCCGCTCCTGGAGCCGCCGGCGCTCCCCTCGCTCGACGCCGCCCTGCAGCGCCGCACCGCCCGCGTGCATCGTGCGGACCTGGGGTGGGCGGCCCGGTGGGCGCTGGCACCGGTGTCGCGCCGGGTCGACCCGGCGGACCGGCCCCGGTGGCAGCCAGAGCTGGAGCCCATCTGGGGATTGGCGGCGGCGGGTGACGGCGAGGGGCTGGTGTCTCACCTCGCCGAGCGGCCGTCGACGCCGGATTGGCTGTTGGACTGGGCCACGTACTGGCTGAACATTCATGCGCCGGAGTGGCCCTGGTGGGGCCGATGGGTGTACCGCCGGGAGGGCGGGACCGGGGCCCTGCCGCTGGTGACCGGCGATATGGAGGGTCTTCGCGACGTGGGATTGGTGGAGGCTTACGGCGCGATCCGGCGGGACGTGCGCTTTCTGGGCTCGGTGTTGGACAGCACCCGCCGCCTGACGGCCGTGTCGGACGAACACCGGCCGCTGGTGGCGCTCGGGGCCGTGTATGCGGTGTACATGTTCACCATGGCGGCCTGGAAGCTGACCGAAGAATTCACACGGGTGTTTCCCCCGTTCCCCGTGGTGCTGCAGACGTTGTTGGGTGTGAACCGATGGGAGGCGATGGAGCGTGGCTGAGAAGGCGCAGGCCGTCGAGCGTGAGACGGTGATGGTGGACGGCGTCGCCTTGGCGCCGCAGTGGAGCCGCATGTTTGAACCGCGCCCGATTACGGACTATGACTTGTCGGTGTTGGACGAGGTCACCGCCATCCCGGGCGCCGAGTCGCTGGGCTGGTGCTATCAGTGCGGCAAGTGCACGGCGGTGTGCCCCGTCGACACGGTCGGCGACTACTCCCCGCGCAAGATGTTTCGCCGCACGCAGCTGGGAACCCCGCTGTTGGACAGTCCCGATCTCTGGCTGTGCACCACGTGCTCCAACTGTCTGCGCGTGTGTCCCAAAGAGGTCAACATGATTCAAATCATGCCAGCCGTGCGCGAACAGGCCGTGGCGGATGGCCAGGCGCCCCAGGAGCTGCTGTCCGCCTTCGAAAATACGGCGCGCTACGGCAATCCGCTGGGAGAGCCCGCGCGCAAGCGGGCCGACTGGGTGAAGCAGGCGGGCGTGCCGGTGCCCATCATGAACCAGCATCCCGACCCGGTGGAGGTGCTGTGGTTCGTGGAGTGCTACCCCGCCTACCATCCTCGCGGCCAGGAGGCGTCCGTCGCGCTGGCCCGCATCCTGAACACCCTGGGCGTGGGTTTTGGCATTCTGGGTCGAGAAGAAAAGTGCTCCGGGGACTCGCAGCGCATGGCGGGTGAGGCCGGGCTGTTTGAAATGCTGGCGGAGCACAACATCAAAACGCTGTCCCAGTACACGTTTAACGAGATCCTGGTCACCGATCCGCATGCGTACAACGCCCTGCTGCATGAGTACCCGAAGTTCGGCGGCGAGTGGCCCACCCGCCACTACACGCAGTTCCTGGCCCCCCGGATCGGCGACATGGCGTTCCCGCGAGAGCTGCCCTGGCGCGTCACGTTCCACGACCCCTGCTACCTGGGCCGCCACAACGGCGAATATGAGGCGCCTCGCCAGCTCTTGCAGGCCATTCCGGGCCTCCAGCTGGTGGAGATGGGCCGGTGCCGGGAAAACGCGTACTGCTGCGGTGGCGGGGGCGGCGGCATGTGGATGGACAGCTTTACCGCGCAGTTCACCAGCATGCGCCTCTCCGAGAAGCGGGTGCTGGAAGCCATCGAGTACGGAGCCGAAGTGCTGGCCGTCACCTGTCCGTACGAAGTGTCCCGGTTTGAGGATGCCGTGAAGTCCACGGGCAACGCGGGTCGCCTTCAGGTGATGGACATAGCCGAGCTGCTGGCCAAATCCATGGCCCTGGTGGACTGACCCCAGTTTCATCGGAGAGGGATTCGAGAGGGAGGACGTCATGAGCGAAGCTGCGGACGAGGGGCCGTTGAACCCAGTGAACACAGTGAATGGATGCCAGTTGCCCGATGACTTGCTGTACTGGCCGGAGAAGCACGTGTGGGTGCGCGGACCGGACGCCGACGGCGTGGTGGAAGCGGGCCTCACGGATGTGGCTCAGCATTTGGCTGGCAAAATCGTGGTGGTCAACCTGCGGGCGCTGGGCAAAACCCTGGCCCGTGGAAAAAGTGCCGGAACGCTGGAGTCCGGCAAGTGGGTGGGCACCATCCCCACCCCCGTGGCGGGCGAGGTGGTGGCCGTGAATGAGGCGCTCAAAGGGTCCCCGGAGACCGTGAACCGCGATCCCTACGGGGCGGGGTGGCTCATCCGCGTGAAGCCCACCGCGTGGGACGTGGACCGCGAGGAGCTGGCGGGGGGGCCGGACGGCCTCGCACGGTACCGCGAACTGTTGGAGCGGGACGGGATCCACTGCGCGAGCTAGAAACGGAGGGGAGGACATGGCCTTCGTCTTTGCCTGTGAACTGCCGGACCATCTGTGGTACCGCGTCGATCAGGACGTGTGGCTGGAAGACCGGCCCGACGGCACGGTGCGGCTGGGAATGACCGACCCCGCGCAGACGCGGGCCGGCAAGCTCCTGTACCTGCGCGTCCGGACCAACAAGACGGTGCGCGCGGGACAGAACGTGGCGACGGTGGAGTCGGGGAAGTGGGTGGGTCCCGTGCCCGCGCCGCTCCCCGGCACGGTGGTGGACGCTAATCCCGCGGTGCTGGAGGACCCCTCCCTGGTGAATCGGGACCCCTATGGCGAGGGGTGGCTGCTCACATTTCGTCCCGACCTGGGTCGGGACGCCTGGGCGGCCACTGGGCTGCAGCACGGACCCGACGCGGTCGACCCGTATCGCGCCAAGCTCAAAGAAGAAGGCCTCACGTGCCTGCGCTGCGCCGATCCCATTCCGTGATGCCGCGCAGCCGGGAAACGGGCGGCACCACAGAGGCGTCGAGAGGCCTGTAGAGGCCCATAGAGGAGGAAAGCGTCATGAGGCATGTGGATCTCGGCACGGTGTCGCGCCCCATGTCTCAGGCCGTGTACCACGGGGTGGCCCACACCATGGGTGCCGGGGATGAACCGACCCTCATCACGGTCAGCCCGGACGGGCCGTATGTGTGCGTGGGCTACCACCAGGTGGCGGCCCGAGAAGTCAATCGGGACTACTGCGCCGCGCACGACATTCCGGTGGCCCGGCGCATGGTGGGCGGGGGCGCCGTGCTGTTGGATCACGACCAGGTGTTTTGGCACCTCATCCTGCCGCGAGGGAGCGAACCCGTCCAAGCGGTGTACGGCCGATGCCTCGGAGCACCGGTGGAGGCGTACCGCCGGATGGGCATCGCGGCCGAGCACCGGCCGGTCAACGACATCGTGGTCGGGGCTCAGAAGATCGGCGGGACGGGGGCCGTCACGCTGGAGGGTGCCCTGGCCATCGTGGGCAGCCTGATGTTTGACTTTGACGTGGACACGATGACCAGGGTCCTGGCACTGCCCTCGGAGAAGTTCCGCGACAAAATGCACAGCAGCCTCCGCGACTACATGACCACGATGCGCGCGCAGCTGGGGAGCGCCATGCCGTCCCGGGCCGACGCGGTGGCCCTCTTGGTGGAGGCGTTCGGGGAGCGCTTGGGCGCGCGCGCGCACAGCGGGTCCCTGACGACCCAGGAAGCGGCCGCCACCCGCCACTATGCGGAGCTCCTGTTCGACCCGGCGTTTGTATATGCGTACGGGTCCACCGAGGGGTGGGTGCAGGCGGGCGTCAAGATCCGCGAGGGGGTGCGGCTGTACGAGGGGGTGGCCAAGGCGCCGGGGGGACTCGTGCGGGTCATCGTGCGCGAGCGGGATGGCCGGGTGGACGATGTGCTGTTCGCGGGTGACTTCCTGGTGGAGCCGCGCGACGGATTGGCCCGGGTGGCCGAGGCGGTGGTGGGCTCGCCGATGTCGCCGGCCGCCTATCTTCCGCGACTGGAGCGCGCCTGGGCGACCATCAGTGTGCCTGGCGTCACGGCAGTCGATGTGGGGCGCGCCTGGGCTCAGGCGGTCGCCATCGATCCCACGGAGGTCCTCGAGCCCCATCGCGCGGCCAGAGGCGCTCGCGCCGGACCCTGACGATCGGGGATCACGGGTCGCAGAAACCGTTTCTACAAGAAGGGAGCTGATCGGGATGGATGAGATCCAAGCAGAGGTTCAGAGCGTAGAGGTCGCGGCCCGCATCGATGCCAAGGGGCTGGCCTGTCCGTTGCCGGTCATCAGGGCCAAGAAGGGCATCGTGGGGGTCGAAATTGGTCAGGTGGTTGAGGTGGAGTGCACGGACCCGGGATCCATGGCCGACTTCAAGGCGTTTGCCAACTCCACCGGCCACCAGCTCCTGCTGTCCCAGCAAGACGGGTCGGTGTTTCGGTTTCGCATCCGCCGCGCCAAGTAGTGCGCAGGAGACCCTACGAACGAAATCAAGGGACGGAGGCAGTCAATGGCTGACGAGACCAAGAAGTATCTGTACATCCTCACGACCGGCGTCGAAGCCCCGGAGCGGTCGGCATCCCCGTTCTTTCTGGCCACGACGGCCGCGCTGATGGATGGGGAGTCGCGCATGGTGTTCACCATCACCGCCACCAGCCTGCTCAAGCGAGGGGCAGCGGAATCGCTCTACATCAAGGGGTATGGGCAAGGATCCACGCTGCAGTTTTTCATGGACCAAGCCCGCGAGGCGGGGGTGGAGTTTTACGTCTGCGCCCCGAGCCTGGATCTGAACGACTGCACGCTGGACGACTTGATTGAGGTGTCCGGCGTGGTGGGCGGCACGGCACTGAACGAGATGGCGGCCGAGGCGGACGTCGTCATCACGTTTTGATGCCCGACCGAGATGTGACGGCGGCTTTGGCCATAGGGCCGGAGTCGACGGTCCCCGAGGTGGCCGAGGCGGCCCAGGTGGTGCTGGAGGGGGAGGAGGCTCCCTGGTCCAGTCGCCTGCAGGGCGTGTGCGCCGTCTTGTGGCGAGCGCGGCCGTCCCTGGTGAGTGCGAGCCTGTACGTGCCAGCCCCGCCGGGCATTCGGCTGGTGCTCGCGGCCCATCAGGGGGGACCCGTGGCGCTCACCGTGCCGTGGCATCAGGGACTGGTGGGCACCGCGGCGGCGGACCGGGTGGTGCAGATCGTTCCGGTGCTGCGCATGTTTCACGGGCACCACCTGGACAATCCGGCGGCACAGTCGGCGGTGGCCGTGCCCGTGACGCGCCCGGGCGTGCTGGCCGTATTCGTCCTGCTGGCCCCTGAACGGGACGCCTTTACCCCGGTGGAGGTGGAGATGGTGCAGCAGGTGGCGGAGCGGGCCGCCCAGCGGTGGCCGCGCGAGGACCACTGAACTCGGGGACGCGAGAACGATGAGGGCGACAAGGAGGAGGGGTCGAGGTGCGCATTGCCGTGCTGGTGAAGGATGTCCCCGATCTGGTGGAGGAGTTGGAGCTGGACGAATCGGGCCGCGGGTTGGCCGTCGACGACTTGAGCTATGTGCCAAGTGAGTGGGACGACCAGGCTTTGGAGGAGGCGCTGCTGCTAAAAGAAGCATCCGGAGCGCATGTGTCGGCCGTGGCGTTGGACACCGGCGATATCGACAACATGCTGTACGCCGCGCTGGCCAAAGGGGCCGACCGCGCCGTCAAGCTGGTGGGCGACTATGACCGGACCATGCCCGGTCGGCAGCGGGCGCGAATCTTGGCGGATTATCTGGCCGGCGCCGGGTACGACCTGATCATGACCGGCGTCCAGGCCGTGGATGACCTGGATGGGCAGATTGCGGGCCTGTTGGGCGGGATGCTGGGATGGCCGCATGCCTCGGTGGTGCGCGACGTGGCCCTGGGCGCCGACGCGAGCGGGGCGGTGGGATTCGTGCAGGAGTATGCCGGCGGCCGCATGGCCGAGTTTCGATCCGCCACGCCCCTCGTGCTGGGGGTGCAGGCCGCGAAAAAGCCCCCACGCTACGTGCCCATCGCCCGCATCCGGCAGGTGTCCCGCTCCGCGACCCTGGAGGAGGTGGAGGCGGGCGCGCCGACGTCGGAGTCGCTGCTGGCCATCGAGCGGCTCTACCGGCCCGAGGCGCAGGGACACGCCACCATGTGGGAGGGGGATGCGGCCGAGGTGGCCGCGGCCCTGATGGCCCTGCTTGATGAACAGCACTTAAGGAGCTGATGACATGGGACCAATTATCGTCGTGGTCGAGTTGCAGAATGATGCCATGAGCCCAGCCACCGGGGAGCTGTTGACCCGTGCACGCCAGCTGGCGCCAGCGCGGTCGACCCGGGTCGTCGCCCTGGGATTTGGGGAGGCGGCCCGAGCGTCCCTGGCGGCGTCGGGCGCCGACGACGCCGTGCTGGTGCTGGGAGCCGACGCCTACGTGCCCACCCGGGCGGAGGCGGCGCTGCGCCAGGTGATGCACGACACGTCGGCGGGCCTGGTGCTGCTGGCCAACACCACCATGGGAATGGATCTGGGCGCGGCCAGTGCGGCGGCCGAGGGGCGCCCCATGGTGGCGTACGTCACCAGCCTGGCCGCGGCGGAAGGGGGGGCGTTCACCGCTACCAGCCAGGTGTATGCCGGCAAACTGGTGGCGGAGGTGGCGGTGCCGGAGGGATCGGTGGTGACTGTCCTGCCCGGATCCTGGCCGGCAGAGGAGACGGTGGGGAGTGGGACCCCGGTACGCGACCTGGCGGTGCCGTCCGAGTCGGCGATGGAACTGGTGCGGACCATTGAGCCGGACACTGGGGACGTGGACATCACGCGGGCCGATGTGCTGGTGAGTGTGGGCCGTGGCATCCAGGACCCGGACAACCTGGAGCTGGCCGATGAGCTGGCGGAGGCGCTGGGGGCCGTCGTGAGCTGCTCGCGGCCCGTGGTGGATGCGGGCTGGCTGCCCCGGGCGCGCCAGGTGGGCAAGTCGGGGCAGACCGTGAAGCCGAAGCTTTACCTGGCGCTGGGCATCAGTGGGGCGCCCGAGCACCTGCAGGGGATGAAAGACAGCGAAATTATCGTCGCGGTCAACAGCGATCCGGCGGCCCCGATCTTCGAGGTGGCCCACTACGGCGCTACCTGCGACATCTTGGAACTGATGCCGCTCTTGACGGAGCGTCTCGGGGAGGCGGGCTAGCATGACACTGCGGACCGTGCTGATGGCCACCACCATCGTGGTGGCCCTGGCCAGCGTCGGGGTGTTTGGAGTGCGGGGCCGGGCCATCTGGACCGTGCTGCGACGAACCCGGCCCGTCGTGCGGTGGGACCGGATGGGCGAACGGCTCCTCTCGGTGGGAACCCAGGTGTTCGGCCATCGCCGCATGGTCCGCATCCCCTTCTCCGGCATCCTGCATTACTTTATCTTCAGCGGATTCGTGGTGCTGCTGCTGGACATCGTGGGCACCATCGGCCAGGTGTTTCGGCCGGGCTTTGGCATCGGGCCGTGGCTCAGCTTGGCGGTCGATGTGTGGGTGGCGCTGGTGTTGGTGGGCGTGCTGATGGCCGTGTACAATCGGGCCGTGCTGCGGCCGGCCCGCTTCCACGGCTCCGACGAGCGGGATGCCTACATGATTCTGGTGCTCATTGCGATCATCGTGGTGGGCATCGTCGTGCATGAGTCGTTCTACCCGGTGGTGGCGGCGTCATTCTTCCATGTGGCCGACCCGTCTCTTAAGAGCCAATTTCTTGGCAACGGCCTGTACCACCTGTGGCAGGCGCTCGGTTGGACCACGCCCACGGCGGGCTTGGTGGGCTACACGGTGGGCTACCTGATGGATATCGGGGTGGTGTTCGCCTTCCTGGCGTACCTCCCGTACTCCAAGCACTTTCACATTCTGCTGGCCGTGCCCAACATCTTCTTTCGCAATCTGCGCCCCATCGGGGAGCTGGTGGAGGCGCCCCCTGACGAGACGATGGCCATCCGCTCGTTTGATGACATGCGGTGGAAAGATGTGCTGGACCTTTTTACCTGCACGGAGTGCGGGCGCTGCCAGGACGTGTGTCCCGCCAATGCGGCCGGTCAGCCGCTCTCGCCCAAGATGGTCATCTTGGACCTACGAGACCGACTGGTGAGCGACTGGGGCCGACCGGCGGCCGACGCCCCGCCGCTCGCGGGCGGCGCCGTGTCCCGGGAAGCCTTGTGGGCCTGCACCACGTGCGGCGCCTGCCAGCAGGCGTGTCCGGTGTTCATTGAGCACGTGCCCAAGATCGCCGGACTCCGCGCGGCGCTCCTCGAAGACGGCGACGTCGATCCGGCGGCGCAGAAGGTGCTGGTGGCGTGGGAACGCCAGGGCAACTCGTTTGGCCAGCCGGCGCGCAAGCGTCCCGAGTGGGCCAAGGGATTGGACTTCCCCATCAAGGACGCGCGCAAGGAACCGGTGGACTGGCTCTGGTTCGTGGGGGACTTTGCCGCGTTGGACCCCCGTGCGCGCGAGATGACCCCGCTGGTCGGCGAACTGCTGCAGCGCGCCGGCGTGGACTTCGGCATCCTGTACGAGGGGGAGGTGAACTCCGGCAACGACGCGCTGCGCATTGGCGAGTACGGTCTGTTTGAGACGCTGGCCCAGAAAAACCTGAAGGTCCTGGAGAAGGCCACGTTCCAGCGGGTGTTCACCACCGACCCGCACTCGCTGAACGCCCTCAAGAACGAATACCGGAAGTTCGGGTTCGACAAGCCCGTGTTCCACTACACGGAGGCATTTCTGGCCCTCATTCAGGAGGGCCGCCTGCCCGTCCAGTCGGTGCCGATCCGCGCCACGTATCATGACCCCTGCTACCTGGGGCGCTGGAACCACATCACTGAAGCGCCGCGCGAGCTGCTGCGCGCGCTGGGCGTGGACCTCAGAGAAATGCCGCGCCATGGGGAGCAAAGCTTTTGCTGCGGCGCGGGGGGTGGCCGCATTTGGATGGATGAGTCGGGCATCGTCGAACGTCCCGCCAACCAGCGCATCCGCGAGGCGCTGGCGCTCCCGGGGATTACCCACTTCGTGGTGGCGTGTCCCAAAGACGTCTCGATGTTTCACGCGGCCGCCACCGCGCTGGGCGTGGATGATCGGCTGCGGGTGACCGACGTGACGGAGCTGCTGGCTGCGGCGGTAGGCATGCGCGCCACCCCGCTGCCGGCCGCCATGGCGATGGGGTCCAGCGAGTAACAGGGTGCCGGACGCGAGACGCTCGCCACGTAGGCGGCCCGGAGCCGCCGCGGCGGCAAGGAACAAATGATACAGGAGAGGTTGCCGTGGAGGACACCGCATCGGTCGTGGTGCGCCCCGCCGCGCTCCCAGACGCGGCGGGGATCGCCCAGGCCCACGTCGCCAGCTGGCGGACGACCTATCGGGGCATTGTCCCGGATGCGTTCTTGGACGGGATGGATCCGGAGCGCCAGCAAGCCCGATGGCGGCGACTGCTGGACCAGGGCGAGACGAGCGTGTGGGTGGCGGAGCGGTCTGGGGTGATTGTGGGCCATGCGTCGTGTGGTCC
>JAJYPH010000033.1 GCA_021795575.1 Bacillota bacterium | reverse complement strand
CCACCCACAGTTGGTCCAGCAGGTCCATGCGATGCGCCTCCTCCTTACTGTGCAGCCGATTCACCTAAGGTTTCGGCTCGGATGGCCCAATCCCTTCATTCGCGGCAACCACGTTCAGGTCCGGGTGTCCAGCGCTAGGCGAATTGCGGACGTGATCGGCTCCGTGCGCGATATCCCTGGCATGGGGTGGGATCGATGGGGAGGCACTCCCCAAGTCTGGGGAAGCCAGGCGGCCCCCGCCACCGCTCGTCCAAGCGCCGAGGTGCCCCGGCGGGGAACAGCGACAACAGTCATGCCACGATTGGGATCGCCCGCGGTCTCTGGGCCGGCAGAGCCGAGAGCTGACGCTCCGCGGGCCGTAAGGCCGAGGTGCCCGATCGCCAAGGCCAGCCCCAGCGAGGCGGTGCCAACCCCGCTGCAGTTGCCCTAGGCGCCAGCAGGGACTGACGTTGCCGGTTCTATGAGGCCCATAGCCGGCGGTGTTCCGCGCCAGCCAGCTTCCGAGGCGCGGCGTCCCCAAGAAGGCCGACGCACCGTGCCGAGTGGGCTCGTGCCGGTGGCTGCGACACCCCTTGCGGACTCCTCGCGCGGCTCCCGCTCCCTCAGCATGACGACATGGCCCGTCTGCGCCGCAGGACCCGGACCCGCAGTGCCGCCCACTCTTGGCCATTCACGCGGGGCGGGGGCCCCCGCGGAAGCCTCACGGCCCGGGGGACTTCGTCGGAGGCAAAGCCCCCGACGGCGACCCTGGGTCAACGGGCCCGCCGAGGGGAAAACCGAGCGGGCGAGAAGGGTGTGAGGTCTAGATCCGTGGAGCCGCCCAGGATGAGTCTGGCCATCAGCGCCCCGGTCACCTGAGATAGTGAGATGCCCATCATCGCATGCCCGGTCGCCACATAGAAATTGTCATGTCCCGGCACCGGGCCCAGAACCGGGAGGCCGTCGGCGGTCATCGGGCGGAGTCCCACCCACTCGGCTTCGGCTTCACCCTCTAGATCGTCTCCCAAATAGCTCCGGACAGCGCGGCGGACGGCAGCGACCCTGGTCAGATCGAGACGGCTGTTGATTCCGGATAGCTCCATGGTGCCGCCAATTCGCACACTGCCCACGTAGGGGCTGAGGCCCGCACGCGTTTCGCCAAAATACAGCGGACGGTGAAAGCGGACACGAGGGGCATCGATGGTCACGCTGTACCCCTTGCCCGCCGTTACCGGCAGGTGGTATCCAACCTTCCTCGCGAGCGCGGCGCTCCACGCCCCGGCGGCCAATACGTAAGCGTCCGCCTGAATCTGGCCGCTCGACGTCATGAGGGACCGCACCGATCCTCCCTGGACCTCCACATCAGCCACTTGCGTTCGCGCCGATATGAGGCCGCCTCGGTCGATGATGCGCTGCGCAAGGGCCCGACTTAAGGTGTCTGCGCGAACATGGTACTCGCCCGGCAGCATCATTCCCCCGATGACGCGCGACGACAGGGCCGGCTCGAGGTCCAGCACCTCGGCCTGTGTCAGCGCTTGGGCGGCGACATAGCCGAAGTCCGCCGCCGGCGCCAGTTCCTCCCACCTTCTCCGCATTTCCTGGCGATCCGCGAACACCAGCAGCAGCCCCTGACGGTGCAGTTCGCAGTCCACCCCATCCTGCGCCAGCGTGTCGAAGGCGCTGAGGCTGGAGCGGCTGAGCGCCATCAAGGCGTCACGACCGTACGCGTAGTCCGGCGGCGAGCAGTGCCGCCAAAACTGCACCAGCCAGGGAAGCAGCTGGGGCACCGCGCTGGGGCGGATATACAGCGGACCATCCCCGTGGAGGAGCCAGCGCAGCGACATGCTCACGACCCCGGGTGCCGGGACCGGCTCCGATAGGGACGGGCAGAGCCACCCAAGGTTTCCCAGCGAGCACGCCATCCCGGGATCCCCGGCGTCGATCACCTGGACCGCGGCGCCCTGCTTCGAGAGGTGATAGCCGACCGCAAGGCCGATCATGCCGCCGCCAATAATCGCGATCTTCATGGCCCGACAACTTTAGCCGCCACACGGGGCTCTTCTGGGAGACCCACCGTCTGACGGGTGCCCTGGGGAGTGTTCATCACCTAGTCCACCTCGATGAATATGTTGCGCAGCTCGGTGTAGAGCTCCATCGCTTCCATCCCGAGCTCGCGCCCCAGCCCGCTTTGCTTGAAGCCGCCAAACGGCGCCTCGATGTGCACGCTCTTGATGCTGTTGACGCTCACCACGCCGGCCCGCAGCTGCCGCGCCACGCGCAGCGCCTGCCCTCCATCGCGAGAAAATACCGACCCTGACAATCCGTACACGGTGTCATTGGCCATCTCGATGGCCTCCTGCTCCGAGGCAAAGCGCTGAATCGTGGTGACGGGGCCAAAAATCTCCTCGCGCACAATATCCATGCGCGCCTCGGCTGCGCCCAATGCGGTGGGTGCCAGGTAGTAGCCGCGATCCGGCAGGCCCTCGGTGGATCCGCCCACCAGCAGCTCGGCCCCGTCCGCGATCCCGCGCGTCACGTGTCGCATGACTCGCTCGCGGTGAGGACCCGAGACGAGCGGGCCCAGCTCGGTGGCCGGGTCCTCCGGATCTCCGACGTGCAGCGCCCGCACGTGCCGACAAAACGCCTCCACAAATTCGTCATAGATGTCGCGGTCGACGGCGATGCGGCTTCGAGCGCAGCAGTCCTGCCCCGCATTGCCGTAGGCGGACTGGACCGCCAGTGCCGCGACCCGATCCAGATCGACTCCTGGGAACACGAGCGTCGGGGACTTTCCTCCCAGTTCCAGCGACACGCGCTTGATCTGGGGGGCCGCCAGCTGAAGGATTCGCGTGCCCGTCGTGGTCTCCCCGGTAAAGGCGACCTTGTCCACCCGCCGATCCTCAATCAGGCGTTCGCCCACCTCTGCCCCGGGGCCGGGCACAATGGTCAGCACGCCGGCCGGCAGACCCGCCTCGGTACCCAAGCGGCCCAACAGAAGTGCCGTGAGAGGAGTGTAGCTCGCCGGCTTCACCAGCACGACATTGCCGGCGGCCAAGGCCGGGGCAACCTTCCAGGCCGCGATGAGCAGGGGAAAGTTCCACGGGACAATGAGCGCGACCACCCCCAGCGGAATCCGCTCGGTAAAGTCCAGGCCCGCCGCCGACACCGGGATGGTGTGCCCGTACACCTTGTTGGCCGCGCCCGCGTAAAACTCAAAGCAACTCGCGGCGGCGTGCACCTCGTTGATGGCGTCGCGAATCGGCTTCCCCACCTGGCGCGTCTCCCACCGCGCCAGGTCGCCCGCCTGCTCCCGGATCTTCGCGGCCAGGGCAAGAAGCACCCTTCCGCGCGCGGTGGCCGACGCACGGGGCCAGCCGCCGGTGTCAAATGCCCTCCGGGCGCTGGCCACCGCCTGGTCCACGTCGTCGGCATCGAACCGGGTTACCTGTGCCAACACCGCTTCGCGGCAGGGATTTTCCACCTCGAACACGTGACCCGCCCGGGCCATCACCGGGCCACCATCCACCCAAGCCGGCCACGGGGCCCCTCGCTCCTCCGTACCATCGCCCCCCTATCGCTCGCAGCCGTTAGAAATAGAACGCGGTGATGCCGCCGTCGAGGTTGATTTCGGCACCGGTCATCCACGACGACTCAGCAGAGGCGAGGTACACGGCTAGGTGTCCCACGTCTTCGGGACGGCCCAAGCGGCCCATGGGGATGCGGGCCAGGCGCAGGGCCTCTGCCTCTGGATTGGCCAAGAGCCACTCCATCAGCATGGGCGTGGCGATGGGTCCTGGGCAGACGGCGTTGGCCCGAATGCCCTGGCGGCCAAACTGCGCCGCGAGGGACTTGGTGAGCGCGATGACCGCCCCCTTGCTGGCGGTATACGAGTCCTGCGGAACCGTGCAACCCACGCGCGCGACGAAGGAGGCCACATTGATCACCGAGCCGCCTCCAGCCTGCTGCAGCCAGGGGATCCCATGCTTGCACACGAGGTACACCCCTTTGAGATTGACCTCTTGCACGTGGTCCCACACCTCTTGGGGGGTGTCCAGGACCGAGTGATCGGCGGCGGGCATGATTCCGGCGTTGTTGTACAGCACCGTGACGGCCCCGCAGGTGGCCGCTGTCTCGGCCAATGCGCGTCGGACCGACTCTTCATCGGTCACATCACACACAATCGGCGTCGCCCGGCCGCCGGACGCCTCAATGCGGTCAGCCGTGCGCTGGACGTCTTCGGCACGGCGATCGGTGACCGCAACGCATGCGCCCTCGCGCGCAAACATGGTGGCAACCACCTGGCCCATCCCACTGCCCGCACCCGTGACAAATGCCACTTGCTCGCTTAAGCGATCCATCGTGATCGCCTCCCCTCCCCATCAAATTCGCTCGAAGTAGCGCACGCGTTCCCAGGACGTGACCGCGCGCTGAAAGGCAGCCTCCTCCAGCCGCGCGGCATGAGCGTAGTGCTCCACGACCTCCGCCCCGAACGCCGTGCGAGCCGCGGCGCTGGACAAAAACAGCTCCGTCGCGGCCCCAAGGGTTGCTGGCACCCGTGGCAGATCCGGATCGGAGTAGGCGTTGCCCTGAAGCGGCGGCGGGCACTCCATCTCATGCTCGATCCCCCAGGCTCCGGCGGCCAGAATGGCGGCCAGGGTCAGGTAGGGATTGGCATCCGCGCCGGGAAGGCGATTTTCCATGTGGAGACCCGGTCCCCGCCCGACCACGCGAAGCCCGCAGGTGCGGTTATCGTAGGCCCACGCAATGTTCACCGGTGCCCAACTCTCAGAGGCATAGCGCTTGTACGCGTTAACCGTTGGCGCCTGCAGCAGCGTGAATTCCCGCGCCAGAGCCAGCTGGCCTGCGAGAAATTGGCGCCCCACCGCGCTGAGACCGGTGCCGGTGCCGTCCGCCGGAAACGCGTTGACCCCCGTTTGGCGGTCCACGACGCTCACGTGGACGTGACAGCTTGATCCGGGGAGGCTGTCATCCGGCTTGGCCATAAACGTGACGGCCCGCTCCTGGGCCACGGCAATCTCCTTGACGCCGTGCTTGTACACGGCATGCTGATCGGCGGTGGCGAGCGCCGGCCCGTGCCCGAGGTTAATCTCATATTGGCCGGGGCCGGTCTCGCCTTTGGCAGAGATCACCTGGATGCCGGCTTCCCGCATCTGCCTTCGAATCTGGCGGTAAAATGGCTCGGCTTTTGTGCTCTGGAGAAGGTGGTAGTCCTCCGCGTACCACCCAAACGGCTGCAGGCCGGCATAGCCCTTTTCCTGGGCCGTATCAAACGTCTCGCGCCACAGATAAAACTCCAGCTCCGTGGCCATGACGGGGTCAAAGCCCAAGCCGTGGATGCGTTCAATCTGGCGCCGGAGGATCTGGCGGGGCGAGACAGCGACCGGCGCGCCGGTCCCATCGCATACATCCGAGAGGACGAGGGCCATGCCGGGCAGCCAGGGCGTCACGCGAAGCGTGGACAGGTCGGGAATGGCCGTAAAATCCCCGTAGCCGTCTTCCCAGCTCATGAGCCGGTAGCCTGCAGGCGTCCCCATGTCCATGTCCGTCCCCAAGAGATACTTGCAAAAGTGCATCCCCGCCGGCAGAACCGTTTCCAGAAACTCGCCGACGGGAATCCGCTTCCCCAGGATGCGGCCCTGCATATCCACGAAGCCCACTGACACGGTATCGATGTCACCCACCTCAGCAAGTTTCTGCAGGCGCTCCAAGGTCAAAGGCGCCGCGTGCTGGCTTGGCATCTGCCCCACTTCCTTTCGCAATCCGCCCTGACGCTCAGCCAATTCCGGCGCTCAGCTCAATGATCGATGCGGATCGAGTCCCGCGCCGGCGCCGCGAGCGTGATTACGGCGGCGACTCGCTCAGGGACTCAAATAGCGCGTCGACCTTGTTTTCGAACGGGGTCGAGAGAACCACCATGGTTTCCGCACGCCGGAATCCCCCCACCTTCCCAAGCTCATCAAACAGCACCCGCTGGAGATCGCGGTGGTCGCGCGCGCGGATCTTGACCAGGCAGTCAAACTGGCCGGTGACCAAATACGCCGCATCCACTTCCTTGATTTTCGCCAGATCATCCAGCACTTGATAGGAGGATCCGCCCTGCTCCGTTTGCAGCGCGACCCACGCGATGACCAGGAAGCCCAGCGCCCTCCAGTCCACATCCGCCCGGAATCCCCGCAACACCCCCGCGCTGGTGAGCTTGCGGACCCGCTCGTGCACGGTGGCCCGCGACAGCCCCAGTTGGTCCGCGACGACTTGCAGCGACGACCGGGCGTTTCTTGACAGGGCGTGCACGATCACGCGATCCACGTCGTCCATGCCTCCGCCTCCTTGTTTCTCTCATGAGGCTGTCCTCTGCCGCGGTCCACACCGCGTGGCCACCCAGGGGGGTGGGGGCGAGGGCGGCCCTGAGCCGCCCTCGCCGCTGGCTAGGCGTGCCCCTCCACGCCTGAGATCCCTGCGCCCTCCAGCTGCGGCAACCGGGACGCCACGCCCCAGGGCAGGAAGACGGCCATCGACAGCGCAACCACGATGACACTGCCCATGTCGACGCTGACCACCTTTTGCGCGCCGACGCTCCCCACCCAGGTCATGAGCACCAGAAACCCGATGTAAGCGATGTACCACAGCGAGTTGAGCAGCCCCTCCTTGACTTTGTAGACAACTCCGAAGGCCAGCGACATCACCCCGAGAATGATCACGGCGTATGGCACGGAGGGCCATCCACTCCAGTAGATGATAAGCGAGGCCGAGGCGATCGCGACGGCTGCCAGCACGCTGCGCCCCATGCGCGGCTTGGAGTTGCTCTGCCGGTGCACAACCAGCATGGAAACCGGGTTCACCGCGTACGCGATATACCCGGCCACGACCCCGTCCGTGATGAGACTGTAGATGTTGGGGAGGGGAGCGGCGATATACGCGACGATGATGCCCACCCCGGTAAACACCAGCAGACCCCACTGTGGGACGGCGTAGCGCTCAGACAGGTCCTTCATCTGCTGGCTCACGTAGCCAGAGCGACCCATGGCCAGCAGCACGCGGCTCCCAGCCCCTTGATAGATGTACCCGGACACGAAGGGTCCCAATACCGCGATGACCACCGTGATGCCGATCAGCCACCCTACGTTGGAGTCTTGAGACAGCACGAGAAAAGGGTTGCCTGGCAAGCTGGACAGCGCCGTCCAGGCGCCGGGGTGGACCTTGGCGGCGGACCAGCTGAGGCCAGCGATGAAGGCGACGGCAAACATCAGGTAAATAAACGTCTGTCCCCCGACGGACCACAGGATCGCCCGGCGCAGGGCCTGGGGCTGCTTCACCTCCTCGGCGTAGTCCGGCAGCACGCGGATGCTTCCATAGGCAAACATGGCCAGCGGGACCGCGGCAAACACCCCCCCGAGTCCAAAGGGCATGACGCCGCCGAAGGCCGTGAAATTCGCAAAGTGAGCGAAGCCCAGGAAGCCGAGGGCCACCAGCAGGTACAGGGTCAGCTTCACGATGCCGAGCGGGGTGGTCGTCTTGGCGAACGCCTTGATGCCGAAGTAGTTGAACGGCAGGAACGCCAGCATGATCACGGCGGCGACGATGGCGCCAAGCGTCGTGGGGTCGCCGTGGACGTTGATGAAGTGCGGATAGAAGAAGTTGAGGCCCTCTGTGGCCCCCAGCGCTTCGATGGGCGGGATGAACAGATACCAGATGAGACTGGACACGGCATTAATCATGTTCGTGGTGCGGCCGTGGGTGTAGAGGCTGTAGCGCGCCGGGCCCCCGGCCTCGGGATACCGGGCGCTCAGATCCACGTAGGTAAGGGCGATGAACAGAAACAGCACGGCGCCGACGATCCACCCGATGACCATCCCGGGACCGGCCAGCGCCGCCATCCCCGCTACCGCAAAGAGCACACCCGTCCCGATCGACCCGGCTATCCCCAGGATGACCAAGTCGAGCGTTGTTAGCTGTCGTCGAAGACCTACCATGTCACGACTGCTCCCTTCGATGAGCTTCACAAGGACGCCTCCGCCATATCTACCTCGCTGTTCCTGTTCCACAGCGCGGAGTCGTTGGCCGCGTGGCGTGAGGACCCTCAGTCCCCCTGGCTTCCAGAACTCCATCACAAGACATCGTAACGACTCAGACGTTTGTTTCCAGACATCGTATGGCACAACGGCCATCTCTCCGCACAGAATATCGACGACGATCCGGGTTGTCAATGAAATCAGTCAATTTTTTGAGGATCAGGAGATCGCCCCCCACCTGGTCGCCTGGACGGAGGGCTGAGCGGCTCGTCCAACCCCGGGAAGAAGGGCGGCACCGCCCCGGGCCCTCCGGACGGTGCCGCCGGCAAGCGTCCGCGGGTCTGCGTCTCCAACGCGCGCTTACCCCAGACATGGACCCCGGCGGGCTCGGCGGCAGACCCGGCGCCGGCACGGAAGGACGTGCGCGCCAAAGACTTGGGACGCCCGCCCCCGCGCAGTCCTTGGCGGGCCTGCAGGCTGGCCGCGGTCGGATCCGCCCCCGGGTCGGGGCCTGCCGCCAAACCTCCTTGCAGACTGCCGCGTCGGTGGCCGTGGTTCGTCGCGGCAATCGGATGCCGAAGGAGCGCAAAGAGAGGCACCGGTTGCCTTCGTCCTGGCGGCCGTGTCCCGCATGTGCGCCCCCGCGGGCCGCCGCACGGGTGGACGCCGTCCAGGGGTTTCGGGACCGGGCCGGCAGCATGCACGGAAGCTTGTGACAACTGGCCAAAGTCAGCCGGCTCCGCGCCGAGGCGGCTCGCGACGAGGTCCACGCCATCACCGTGGCCATCGCGGACCGACTGGCCGCCGCCGCGCCCTGGCTCCTTGCGTCGGTGACGCCTCCCCTCATGATGGCCGAAGCCGCCAGCATCCTTCTGCGTCTAGCCTTGGCGAGTCAGATCTCCTGGGATGTCGCTCAGCAGCCGCATTGCGCCTGGCATAGTCATTCCTAACTAACATCCGGTTTGGGCGGTGCGGGGTCCGCCGACTCCAGGCGCCCCTGCCAGCGAAATGGGCCCGGGTCCGTGGTCACCCCGTCGAGGAATTGCGGGAGGCGGATTTCCAGTTCCTCCGCGGAATCGAGGCGGATCCCCCGCAAGCCCTGCTTGCTCAGCTTGGCGAAGAACATCTCGATCCGGATCAACCAGGAGGCGTGCGCCGGGGTGAGCACCAATTCGCACCGATTGGGCTTGGTGGCCAAGTAGGCTCGAGTCTGCTGCGACGTGTGGGCAGAATGGTGGCCCAACACGACCAGGATCTTCACCGGCGCGTCGTACTTCGCGTCCAGCGCCTGCAGCCACTCCACGAACTCCCGACTCTGGTGGCGGGCGCGGACCAGCCCCAAGACCTCGCCTGTCGCGAGGTCGATGCCCGCGAGCAGGGTCCCGGTGCCTGGGCGCTGGTCCACGGAGTCCCGGTCCCAGGTCCCTTGGTCCCCCACCCCGGGCTGCGGGGGGCGGTCCGGCGCGGTCGCCCCCCGGGCGTGAATCCCCGGCTTTCGCCGCACGACCAGCGCAAGGTGCGGCGGTCATCGGCCGCGTCGAACGCCAGCGTCACCTGTTGGCGGACGTACAGGATCTGCCCCATCGCGGCGTCACAGGGCGAGGCCTGCCGCCGCAGCTCGGGCGGCACCTGATGGGGGTGCCGGTCCTGCGCCGCCAGCAGCTTCGAGATGGTGCCTTGCCGGATCGGGCCGGCGCTGGGATGATCCACCGCCTCCGCGTGCTCACGCACGTAGCGGGCGAGGAGCGACTCCGTCCAGAACTCTGGCGCCCACCCCAGATCCGTGGGCTTTTGGCCGGCGAGACTGATGATCCACGCCCGGGCCTCTGCGGTGATGCGCGGCGGCCGGCCGGTGCGGGGCAAGTCATCCACCGCCTGGCGGGGGCCTAGGGCCAGCGCTTTCTTGACACACCGCATCACCGGGGAGTGGCACGCCGAGGTCGTGAGCAATCGCGGGCCCACTGGCCCCCGCCGCCTACGCGACCAGGATCCGGGCCCGGGTCACGGTGCGCACCGCCGCCGTGCTCGAGCTGGCCAGCCGCTCGAGGTACGCTTGGTCGGCGGGACGGACGGCTACGGCGGAATCGTGCGGGGATGGGGCAGCCGAATCACCTCCCACGAAGACTCCTCCCACCCGACCTCCTGGCTGTCCGTGTTTCATCCACTAGGAATTGAACTGCTAGGCGACATTCCTGTGCAGCGGCTGCCGGGCGCGCCGTCTGCCGAGCGGATGCAGGTGCCACGGCCACGTTGGACCGCCAGTGGGCTCAGCGCCCTGGGGCTCCCTGCACCTGTAATCTCGCCCGCTGACCCTTCTGCAGGCGAGTAGCCCGATCCCCCAGCTGGCGCGCCTGGGGGCTCCGCCCGCCACCCCAATGTCCATCGGCCCATCAGCACGGGGCACGAGACTCGCCGCCCAGCCGCGTGAGAGCGTGGCGTGTGGAGGTTGCGAGGATTTTGGGCGCGGTCCAGGGGGGCAGCGGGCGCTGGGGCGCTTCTCGGCCGGGACCAGGGCCGCCTCCAACCTCCTCCGCGGCCGAGGCGGACGAACCGCGCGCGGAGGAGACGGCCGCCGCCAAGTCGCATGTCTCCTAGATCCTGGTCGGCGCGCGGGACCGGGGTGTGCGCTTCGCCTACCGGGTGACCGTCCGGCGCACGAGCTTTATCTCGGCAGCCCAAGCATGGTACGGTCTGGCGGGCACTCGCACCTCTGTGCGGCCCGGTCCCCTGCGAGATTCAGGGCCAGCGAATGAGGCGTGCGGCCGCTGCTCTCCGGCCCCCATGTCACAGGTTTCATGATAGATTCAAAAAAGTGCTTGACGGCCGCATGTAAACGTGCTTATGATACGCGCCAATACGCTTGCCCTGGCAGGCGGAGGCAATGAAGGGAATCGCGCCCCCATCTCTGGCTTTAGAGAGCCGGTCGCGGCTGAAAGCCGGCGCCGGGGACGAGGCGCTCTCCTCCCAGAGCCGGTTGTGTGAACGGCGCCGTGCCTTGTAATGCAACCCGGCCGCCGCGAGGCGGGACCGTTATTCAGCACGAGAGGTCGCGCATGGGCGTGAACAAGGGTGGTACCGCGGGTCAAAGCCCGCCCCTTTGAGGGGCGGGTGCTTTGTTTTCTGGAGGGGAGAGACCATGAACAGTGAGACACTGGCAGGCGCCAGCGGGCCGTCGCCCACGCAGGAATTTGATGAGGGCACCGCATTCTTCCACGGACGCATGATGCCGTTGGCCGATGCCCAGGTGAGCATCGCCACCCACGCCCTCCAGTACGGCACCGGGTGCTTTGAGGGCATTCGGGCTTACTGGAACGAGAAGCAGCAGAACCTGTATCTCCTCAAGGCGGCGGAGCATTATCAGCGGTTCCACGACTCATGCCGCATGATCCGGATCATCTGCCCGTACGCGGTGGAGGATCTCCTGGAGATCACCCGGGCGCTTCTGAGGGCCGGCGGTTTCCGCCAGGACGTGTATATCCGTCCCGTGGCGTTCAAGGCCTCCCGGGTCATCAAGCTCACCCTCAAGGATCTCCGCGACGACGTCGCTATCTACGCGGTGCCCATGGGAAACTACATCGACGTGGACGGGCTCCATGCCATTGTCTCGGCGTGGACGCGCGTGAGCGACAATGCCATCCCAGCTCGGTCGAAGCTCACGGGGTCGTACGTGAATATGGCGCTCGCCTCCGACGACGCGCACGAGAAGGGGTACGACGAGGCCATTCTGCTCGGCGCCGACGGGCACGTGAGCGAGGGAGCCGGCTCCAATCTCTTCATGGTGCGTCGGGGCACCCTCATCACCCCGCCCGTCACGGCCGACATCCTGGAGGGCATCACTCGGTCGATCGTGATGGAGCTGGCCGAAGAGAACGGGATTCCGGTAGCGGAGCGGCCGATTGACCGCACGGAGTTGTACGTGGCCGACGAGGTGTTCTTGACCGGAACCGGGGCCCAGATTGCGCCCATCACCGCCATTGACGGCCGGATGGTCGGCTCCGGCCGCCGGGGGCCTATGGTCGGACGACTGCAGGACGCGTTTTTCCGGGCCGTGCGCGGCGACGACCCCAACCATCGGGACTGGGTGCTGCCCGTGTACGACTGAAGCGGCGCCCCGCGGATCCATCGCCTCTGAGATGCCTCGAGGCAGAGTGGACTGCGCGCCGCGTCCCTGAGGTTCAAATTGCATGCTCTCACCGCAGCCGTGTTCGGAGAGGAGGCCGCGATGGAATTTCAGTTGACCGCCTGGATGGCGAACGAGCCGGGAACGCTGGACCGTGCGCTGCTGGCCTTCTCCCGGCGCCGCATCACACCGGCCAGCGTCCACGCCGAGGCGGACCCGGCGGAGGGGGTCATCTGCCTCACCCTCCGGTTTCACACCGCCTCCGGCCCGGACGCCATGCGCGTGGCGCATCAGGTCGGTCGAGGCGCCAAAGTGTACGGACTCGCCCTGGACCCGATGGACGACAGCGTGGGGCGCGAGATTGCCCTGGCCCGCATCCGATGCCCCGAGACGGATCGCGCGGCGCTGCGAACGTGGGCCGAGGACATCGGGGGTGAGGTGGCGACGGCCACACCCGAGCATGTGGTGGTCGCGCTCAGCGGATCGCCGTCGGCCGTCGCTGCGGCGCTTGGCGGCCTGTCGGCCTGGGGTGTGGAAGCCGTCCGGCGCACCCGGGTGCACCTGGCCCCGGTCCCTGACGTCCCAGTGGCGTCGGGCCTGCCGCCGCTGCCCGTCCACTCCCCCAACCCCCCCTATCCCCACTACGAGGAGGACTGCTCATGGCACACATGTACTACGACCGCGACGCCAACCCGTCCCTAATTCGTGACCAGCGGGTGGCCGTGCTGGGCTACGGCAGCCAGGGCCACGCACAGGCCCAGAATCTGCGCGACAACGGCGTGCAGGTGGTGATTGGGGCCAGGCCGGGACCCTCGGCCGATCGGGCCCGCGATGACGGCTTTCCGGTCCTCGCCGTCTCTGACGCCGTGCATGAGGCGGACATCGTCCACGTGCTGGTCCCGGACGAACACCAGACGGCCCTGTTTCGGGAGGCCATCGCCCCGGGGCTGGCGCCCGGGGCGGCGCTCGCCTTCTCGCACGGCTTCAACATCCACTATGGGCAGATCCCGGCCCCGCCCGGGGTGGACGTGATCATGGTGGCCCCGAAAGCTCCCGGCCACGCCTTTCGGCGCCTGTTCCGCGAGGGCCAGGGCGTGCCGGGCCTGCTGGCCGTGCACCAAGACGCCACCGGACAAGCGCGGGATGTGGCGCTGGCACTGGCCTGGGGAATCGGGTGCACCCGCGCCGGCGTCATCGAGACCACCTTCGCCGAGGAGACCGAGTCGGACCTGTTCGGCGAGCAGGCCGTTCTGTGCGGCGGGATGACCCGGCTGGTGCAGCTCGGCTTCGAAACCCTGGTCGGCGCCGGCTACCAGCCCGAGATCGCCTACTTCGAGTGCCTTCACGAGCTCAAGCTGATCGTGGACCTCATGTACCAGGACGGCATGTCCTACATGCGCTATTCGATATCCGACACCGCCGAGTACGGCGATCTGACCCGGGGGCCGGCGGTGGTGGACGATCGCGTGCGGGACAACATGGCCCGCATCCTCGACGACATCCAGAGCGGCCGGTTTGCCCGCGACTGGATTTTGGAGAACCAGGCCGGACGCCCCGTTTACCAGCGGCTGAAAGCGCACGCGGCTGCCCACCCCATCGAGGAGGTGGGGCGCCGGCTCCGCTCCATGATGGACTGGCTGAACGCCGGTACCGCGGCCCCGACCAGTGAGGTGGGGCCATGAGACGGATTGCCATCTTCGATACGACGCTGCGGGACGGCGAACAGACGCCCGGCGTCAACCTGCTGCCGGCCGAAAAGCTTGAGATTGCCACCCAGCTGGAGGAGCTGGGGGTGGACGTGATCGAGGCTGGCTTCCCCAACAGCTCGACCAGCGACTTCGAGGCCGTCCGCGGCATCGCGGCCGAAGTTTCGACGGCCACGGTGGCCGCCTTGGCGCGCACCAAGGCAGACGACATCGTCCGCGCGGCGGCTGCCCTGGAGAGGGCGCGCCGCCCGCGCATCCACGTGTTCACCTCGTCCTCCGCCGTCCACCTCCAGCACATGCTGCGCAAGAGCGCGGACGAGGTGATCGAGCAAAGCATTGCCGCCGTGCGGCTGGCTCGTCACTATGTGGACGATGTGGAATTTTCCGCCCAGGATGCCATGCGGTCGGACCCCGCCCTCGTCCACCGGATCCTCGAGGCGGCCATCGAGGCGGGGGCCACGGTGGTCAATGTGCCCGACACCGTCGGTTACGCCATCCCCGAGGAATTCGGCGCCCTCATCCGCAACATCCGCGAGACGGTCCGCGGCATTGACCGGGTGACGGTGTCGGTGCACTGCCACAACGACCTTGGCCTGGCGACGGCCAACACGCTCGCGGGCCTGATGGCCGGCGCGGATCAGGCGGAGGTGGCCTTAAATGGGATCGGCGAGCGAGCGGGCAACACCGCGCTGGAAGAGGTGGCGATGGTAATTGCAACCCGGGGCGCAGCGCTGGGACTCGAGACGGGTCTTTGCACCGCTGCCATCGGGCCGGTGAGTCGCCTGGTGAGTCGGCTCACGGGCGTGCCGGTGCAGCCCAACAAGGCTATCGTCGGACGCAACGCCTTCGAACACGAGTCGGGCATCCACCAGGACGGCGTCTTAAAGGAGCGCACGACGTACGAAATCATGCGGCCCGAGGACGTCGGCGTGAACCCCAACACCCTGGTGCTGGGCAAGCACTCGGGCCGCCACGCGTTTCGGGTCCGCCTCGAGGCGCTGGGATATGCCCTTAAGGACTCCGCCCAGGAGGAGCTGTTCCACCGCTTCAAGGACCTCACCGGCCGCAAGAAGGACATCACCGACGACGACATCCGCGCGCTGGCCGAGGAGCGCCCCGAGGACGACGACGCCTTCCAGCTGGAGACCTTTCATGTCTCCAGCATCGGGGGCGGGCAGGCCACGGCCACGGTGACGATCAGGCGGCCCGGTAGCGAACCGGTCCGGGAGGCCGCCGCCGGCGATGGGCCGGTGGATGCGCTTTGCCAAGCGCTGAGCCGCGCCGCCGGCATGTCCGGAACGCTGGTGCAGTATGCGCTGCATTCCGTCAGCGCCGGCAGCGACGCGCAGGGTGAGGTGTCGTGCCAGGTCCGGGTCCAAGACCGCGTCGTCGGGGGCCACGGGGTGTCCACCGACGTCCTGGAGGCGAGCGCGCTCGCGTATCTCGCGGCCCTAAACCGCTCCCAGCGCTGGATGGCGCAGGAGTCCCTGACGGAGGTGGGATAGATGGAAAGAACGGGAATGACCCTGGCCGAAAAGCTCTTGGCCGCCAAACTGGGTCGGCCGGTCGCGGCGGGAGAGCTGGTCGAGGTCCCGGTAGATCTGGTGATGGGCAACGACATCACGGCTCCGGTGGCCATCCGCGCGTTCGAGGCGGCCGGCGCCACGCGCGTGTTTGATCCCGACCGGGTCGCGCTGGTCGCGAGCCACTTCGTGCCCGCGCGCGACGTGAGTTCCGCCAACCAGACATCCACCATGCGTCGCTTTGCGCTGGCCCACCACATCCGGCACTACTATCCGGAGGGGAGTGGGGGCATCGAGCACACGCTCCTGCCGGAGCGGGGCATCGTGGTGTCCGGCGACATCGTGGTCGGCGCCGACTCGCACACGTGCACCTACGGGGCGCTGGGCGCTTTCGCGACCGGGGTCGGCAGCACCGATTTGGCCTATGCCATGGCCACCGGGCGCACCTGGTTCAAGGTACCGGAAACCACGTCGTTCGTGTATCACGGCCAGCGCCAGCCGTGGGTGACCGGCAAGGACCTCATCCTTCACACCATCCACCTGATCGGGGACGACGGCGCGCTGTACCAGTCGATGGAATTCAGCGGCCACGCCATCGGGGAGCTTTCCATGGAGGACCGGCTCACCATGGCCAACATGGCCATCGAAGCTGGCGGCAAAGTGGGCCTGGTGACGCCCGACGCCGTCACCGAGGCTTACGAGCGCGGTCGGGCGCTTAGGCCGCCGCGCTTTTTGGCGCCGGACCCCAACGCCCGCTACCTGGCTGCCATCGACGTCGACGTCAGTCGGCTGGAGCCGCAGGTGGCGTTTCCCTGGCTGCCGTCCAAGACGCGTCCGCTGAGCGAAGTGGGCGACGTGCCGCTGGACCAGGTTTTTATCGGCAGCTGCACCAACGGTCGACTCACCGACCTCAGGATTGCGGCCCGCCTCCTCCAGGGACGCCGGGTGGCCCCCAACCTCCGCCTGGTTGTGATCCCGGCCACCCAGGACGTGTACCTGAAGGCGGTGCAGGAGGGGCTGGTGGAAGTGTTCGTGCAGGCCGGGGCCATGGTCAGTGCGGCCACCTGCGGGCCGTGCCTCGGCGGCCACACCGGGGTGCTGGGCGCGGGTGAGCGATGCCTGTCGACGTCCAATCGCAATTACGTGGGGCGGATGGGCGATCCGACGGCGGAAGTGTACCTGGCCAGTCCGGCCGTGGCGGCCGCCTCGGCGGTCACCGGCCGCATCACCCACCCGGCGGCCATCCTGGGCGAGGAGGTGGCGTGATGGCGCGTGCGTGTATTGCGTGGAAGTACGGCGACAACGTCGACACCGACGTCATCATTCCCGCCCGGTACCTGGTGACCGGCGACCCAAAGGAACTGGGTCCGCACTGCCTAGAGGGTCTCGACCCCACGTTCCCCGCCGGCCACCAGCCGGGCGACATCATCGTGGGCGGGAAGAACTTCGGCTGCGGGAGTTCGCGCGAGCACGCGCCCCTGGCCATCAAGGGAGCCGGCGTCCCCTGCGTCATTGCGGCGTCGTTCGCCCGCATCTTCTTCCGGAACGCCATCAACATCGGGCTTCCGGTCTACGAGTCGCCCGACGCCGCGGCGGGCATCGGCATGGGGGACGAGATTGCGGTGGACGCCCGGGCCGGGACCATCGTGAACCGGACGCGCGGCGAACAGTACGCCATCCGCCCGCTGCCGCCCTTCATGCAGGAACTGCTGGACGCAGGCGGGCTGATGGCCCGCCTGAAGCGGGAGCTGGCCCAAGAGCGTGCGGCGGAAGGAGGGAACCCCTGATGGCGCGGACATCATGGCGACTGGTGCTCCTGCCTGGCGACGGCATCGGCCCCGAGGTGCTGGCGGCCCTCCGGCCGCTGCTGGAGCGCCTGGTGTGGGAGTTCGAGAGCCGAAGCGGCCGCCGGCTCGACGTCCAGGAAGCCGTCATCGGCGGGGCGGCCGTGGACCGCTTCGGGACGCCATTGCCGGAGGAGACCCTCCGGTGCGCGCAATCGGCGGACGCCGTTCTGCTGGGCGCGGTCGGCGGCCCGGCCTGGGACGGGCTCGCGCCGGACCGGCGGCCGGAGGCCGGGCTTTTGGCACTGCGCCGCGCACTCGGCGTCTACGCCAACCTGCGCCCGGCTCGGACGCTGCCGGCCACGCGCTCGCCTCTGCGGCCCGAGGTCGCGTTGGGTGTCGATGTGCTCCTCGTGCGCGAGCTGACCGGCGGCCTCTACTTCGGGGAGCCCCGCCGCCGGTGGGTGCGGCAGGACGGGCTCCGAGCCGCCGTGGACACCATGACCTACGACGAGGAGGAGATTCGCCGGGTGGCCCGCGTGGCATTCGAGGCGGCGCGCGAGCGGCGCGGGCGGGTCACCTCGGTAGACAAGGCCAACGTGCTGGCGTGTTCGCGCCTGTGGCGGGAGGTCGTCACGGAGGTGGCCGGGGAGTACCCCGACGTGCAATTGGACCATCAACTCGTGGACAGCGCTGCCCTCCGCCTGGTGCAGCGTCCGGACGACTACGACGTGATCCTGACCGAGAACTTGTTCGGCGACATTCTGAGCGATCTGCTGGGCGGTATCGTCGGCCAGTTCGGCGCCCTGGCATCGGCCAGTCTCGGCGCTGACGGCCCGGGGCTGTTTGAGCCGGTGCACGGGTCGGCACCGGACCTGGCGGGGCGGGATCTGGCCACGCCCGCGGGCGCCATCCTGTCGTTCGCCCTGGCGTGTCGCTACGCGTTCGGCGCGCCGGATTTGGCGCAGTTCCTCACCGAGGCGGTGGACGACGTGCTGGGCGAGGATGCGGGCCTCGGCACCCGAGCCTTCGGCGAGCGGGTCGCGCACCACTTCTGGCTCCGCAGCCATGTGGCGCTGACGTAGCGGTGGTTGCGGTTCAGGAAAGGGGAGCGGACGTGAACGGAGCTCAGGTGCTTCTGGAAAGCCTGGCGCAGGAAGGCGTCCGGGTCGTGTTCGGCTATCCGGGCGGCGCCGCGCTGCCGCTGTATGACGCTTTGTACGATGCGCCGCTGCGCCACGTCCTGGTGCGCCACGAGCAGGCGGCCGTCCATGCCGCGGATGGGTACGCGCGCGCCTCGGGACGGGTGGGCGTGTGCCTGACGACATCCGGCCCCGGGGCCACCAACCTCGTGACCGGTCTGGCCACGGCGTACATGGATTCCATCCCGCTCGTCGCCGTGACCGGGCAGGTGGCTCGCGCATTGGTGGGCACCGACGCCTTTCAGGAAACCGATGTGCTGGGGGTTACGCGGGCCGTGACCAAGCACAACCGGTTTGTCGACGGGCCGGATGACGTGGCCGACGCCGTCCGGGAGGCGTTCGCCATTGCGCGCAGCGGCCGGCCCGGCCCCGTGCTGATCGACGTGCCAAAGGACGTCCTGCTGGCGCAGGTGTCGGCCAAGCCTCCCCGGCGCTTGGTGCTGCGAGCGGTGCCGCAGGCCGACCGCGACGCCATCGTGCGGGCGGCCCGGATGATCGGGGCGGCCGCACGGCCGCTGGTGTTGGCCGGGGGCGGCATCATCAGCGCCGCGGCTTCGCCGGCGCTTCGGGCCCTCATCCGGGAGACCGGCATCCCGGTCGCCTCGACGCTGATGGGCTTGGGAGCGATTGCCGGCGACCATCCCCAACACCTGGGCATGGTGGGCATGCATGGCACGTACGCGGCCAACCGCGCAACCGCCAACGCCGACGTGATCGTCGGACTGGGGCTGCGCTTTGACGATCGCGTCACCGGGCCGTGCCAGCGGTTCGCCCCGCGGGCGCGCATCATCCATCTGGAGATCGACCCGTCCGAGGTGGGCAAGTGCGTGCGCGCGGATCTGGCCGTGGTCGGCGACTTGGCGGACACGCTGCCCGAGCTCGTCGGAGCCTGCGCCGAGGAGAGTGCCGCCCGGGGCGGCTCACCCTACCACGACTGGTGGCCCGAGATTCGCGCCTGGCAAGCCCACCAGGGGTGGGTGATCACCACCCCGATGGCGCTGGACGGCAGCGAGGGCCGCCCGCTCCGCCCCCAGGGCGTCATTCAGGCGGTCTGCCAGGCCGCAGGCCCGCGGGCCCTGGTGGCCACCGACGTGGGTCAGCACCAGATGTGGACCGCGCTGCTGAACCCCATCCAGGAACCGCGGCAGTGGCTTACGTCGGGCGGCCTGGGGACCATGGGGTACGGACTTCCCGCGGCCCTGGGTGCGGCGCTGGCACGCCCGGACCGGCCCGTCTGGCTCATCACCGGCGACGGGAGCCTGCAGATGAACCTGCAGGAAATGGCCACGGCCAAGAACTACGGCTTAGCGGTTCGGGTGGTGGTGATCAACAACAACAGCCTGGGCATGGTCCGGCAGTGGCAGGAGCTGTTTCATCAGGCGCGGTATTCGGCCGTGGACATGGGGCAGCTGCCAGACTGGGAAGCGCTGGCCCGCGCGTACGGCTGGCACGGGTGCCGGGTTGACACCCGGCAGGAACTCCGGGACGCGCTTAAAGCGCTGGACGACACGGAGGGACCGGCACTGCTGGACGTTAGGGTCTCGGCCCAGGAGAACGTGTTTCCGATGGTCCAGGCGGGCCAGTCCCTTGACGACATGATTCTCGGAGAGCCGCCGACCGCGGAGCCGGCGGCGCAGGACATTCTACGGAGGTGACCCGTGCGTTCAGACACCATCAAAGCAGGGCCCGACCGGGCCCCGCACCGCGCCCTGCTCCGTGCGGCAGGCGTGCGCGAGGAGGACTTCGGCAAGCCCTTTATTGCCATCTGCAACTCGTACGTGGACATCATTCCCGGCCACCGTCACCTGATGCGCTTCGGGGAGGTCGTGCGCCAGGCGGTGGAGGCCGCCGGCGGCGTGCCGTTCATGTTCAACACCATCGGCGTGGACGACGGCATCGCCATGGGCCATGCGGGCATGCGCTACTCGCTTCCGAGCCGCGAGCTCATCGCGGATTCGGTGGAGACCATGGTCATGGCGCATGCCTTTGACGGTCTCCTGTGCATTCCCAACTGCGACAAAATCACGCCCGGCATGCTGATGGGGGCGCTCCGCGTCAATGTGCCCACGGTGTTCGTGAGCGGCGGCCCGATGGCGGCCGGCCGCCTGCCCGACGGGCGAGCCATCGACCTCATCAGCGTCTTCGAGGGGGTGGGAGCCTACCGGAGCGGGTCCATGGGAAGCGCGGAGCTGCTCGAACTGGAGCGCTTGGCCTGCCCAAGCTGCGGATCATGTTCCGGGATGTTTACCGCCAACTCCATGAACTGCCTGACGGAGGCGCTGGGGTTGGCCCTGCCCGGCAACGGCACCATCCTGGCCGACACCCCAGAAAGGGAAGAGTTGGCGCGCCGGGCGGCCGCGGCGCTCCTTGACCTGGTGGCGAAGGGCGTCACGGCCCTCGACCTGGTCACCGAGGCTTCGTTTGACAACGCGTTCATCCTGGATCTGGCCATGGGGGGATCGACCAACACCGTGCTGCACGGCCTGGCGATGGCGCAGGAGGCGGGAGTGCCGTACACGCTCGAACGCATCGACCAACTGTCCCGCCGGGTGCCGAACATCTGCCGCGTGGCCCCCTCGTCCTCGTGGCACATGGAAGACGTCCACCGGGCGGGCGGCATCTCGGCCATTCTGGCCGAACTGGCGCGCCGCCCTGGGCTTCTCGACCTGGATGCCGGCACGGTTTCGGGCGTGACCCTGGGCGAGCTGATTGCCGACGCCCGGGTGGGCGATCGCGACGTGATCCGGTCGCTCGAGGCGCCCTACAGTGAAACCGGCGGCTTGGCCGTACTCACGGGCAACCTCGCCCCCCGGGGATCGGTGGTGAAGACGGCCGGCCTGCACGACATGGCCGGCCACGCCGGACCCGCCGTGGTGTTCGACTCCGAGGTCGATGCGGCCGAGGCGATTGGCGCCGGACAGGTCCATGCCGGCGACGTGGTGGTGATTCGCAACGAGGGCCCGCGGGGTGCACCCGGCATGCCGGAAATGCTGGCTCCCACCGCCGCCATCCAGGGCATGGGGCTCGGGCGCGACGTGGCCCTCATCACGGATGGCCGCTTTTCCGGCGGCACGCGCGGCATCTCGGTGGGACACATCGCCCCAGAGGCGGCCGCCGGGGGCCCGCTGGCCCTGGTCCGCAACGGCGACCGGATTGAGATTGACATCGCAGAGCGCCGCATCACGCTCGCGGTCAGCGAAGACGAGCTGGCCGAACGGCGCGCCGGCTGGACGCCGGCACCCCCCCGCGTCACGCGCGGGTATCTGCGCCGGTACCGGAAGCTGGTCGGCTCGGCCGACACGGGGGCGGTCCTCGGCTGAGCGAGGGTGGCGGACCCGGACTTCTCCCTGGGAGGATGGGTTGGGTCCCCACCCAATCCGTGACAGACGGCAAGGCCCGTGAGCGGGCGACGCAGCCGGGCGGTGACGCCGGCGAGTCGCCTGCGGGCCCTCGCTTTTCGAGGGCGCCCGCGTGAGGCCGGTCAGCATCTCTTAGGAGACAAACCGAGACGTGTCGTCCACGAAGGACGTCCGATGACTTGCTCCGCGGACATGGCAAAAGCGGCGGATGAAGCACTCGCGTACTGGCACGAGAATCGCACGGGCCACTTGCAGGTCTGCGGTGAATCGTCTCCGCCTGCCGCTCAGTCGGATCGTGTAGAGGTAGGCAGATACGGGCCTCGCCGGCGGTAGCCATAGCACCCATAGCGGGGGCTGCCCCTTTCGGGTCAGTGCCTTCGGTGAACCGACCTGGTCGCCTTGTGCCGTACCCCCCGCAGTAGAGTAGAGCGCTGGCGCGGTCGTGTCGGTCAGGCCCAGCCGTGGCTGTCCCTTTCGGTTGACAGTGCAGCACTCGCCCCACCCTGCCCCGTTTCCAGCGCCCCCTCATCTCACCGTGCGTGTCCTTTTCGGTCACACGGCTATCCGACCATCTTCGTCGGAGGCCTTCAGCGTCTCGCGGACGCGCGGGGTAGCCGGCGCGTCGGAAAGACCACGCCGCGCTGTGCCCAGAACGCCCGCGAGTCCGTGCGGTAGCGGACCTTGCGGCGATGCGGCCGATGAGGCCCTCGAGTGAGCCGCGTGGACAGGACATGGTCCAGCGCCTGGCATGTCGGGCTCGCGTTGCTGGTCCGCAAGTAGGCGACCCCGCCCCGGGTCACCGGGTTCAGCAACGGCAGCACGGTATCCGCCCGGGCCGTCCGCGGGTCGTGGAGCATCGTCCGCCAGCGGTCCCGCAGGCGCTGTTGCGCCTGCGGGGTCGGCCACTGATAGCAAAACCAGGTGCCCTGGCGACTCCGGCGGAGCCGGAGTCGATGCCCCAGGAAGTCCAAGCCCGTGCGGGCCGAGACACACCGGGTCTTGTCCGGGTTGACCCGCAGGCCCATCCGGTCCAGGATCGCCTGCAT
>JAJYPH010000209.1 GCA_021795575.1 Bacillota bacterium | reverse complement strand
CTGTCCTGGGGGTTCCAGCTCGGGGCCCGGTTTTCCCCGAGTCCGGGTCGGAACCCGGGGGGGGGATCCCCTGGTCCGTGCTGGGCAGCGGGAGGGGCCGGGTCACCGGTGTGGTGCTGGCGTGTGGCATCGCCGCCGCCGTCATGGTCAGCATCACCGGCACGCTCGGTGGTAGTATGGTGTACCAGCACTGCTTGGGCGTCCCCACGGCCACGTGCCAGCCGCCGGTGCATGCCCACGGCGCGGGCGCCGCCGGGTAGCGGGAGGGCAGCGGCAGGAAGGCGAGGTAGAGAACATGCCCAGGGCCCCCAAGCATCCTCGGCGACCACGACATCTCCCCGGCTTTCGGCGCGCGAGCCAGGTGATGCGGCTCTTGGGGCGGGCGGCGCCCGTGCCGGGCACACCGCCCGTCACCACCTTCACCGGGCTGGACGCCCCGGTCCGGGTGGCTTTCGACCCCCGAGGGATCCCACGGGTGGAGGCCCAATCGGCCCGCGACGCCCTGTTTGCCCAAGGGTTTCTGCACGCCCGCGAGCGCGCCTTTCAAATGGACATGGCCCGCCGCTGGACCGCTGGCCGGCTCGCGGAACTGCTGGGACCGGCCGGTCTCCCGTTTGACCGCTTCACCCGCCAGCTGGGCCTCCGCGCCTCGGTCGACGACGCGCCGGACACCTGGCCCGCGAGCGTGCGGCGCGAGGCCGACGCCTATGCGGCCGGGGTCAACGCCGCGTTCTCCACGCTGCCCGTGCCCAGTGAGCACCGATTGTTAAAGGTAGCCCTGGAGCCTTGGACCCTTCGCGACACGGCGGCGGTCGCCGGCCAATTGGCCTGGCTCCTAAACGACGTGTGGCAGGTGCGCTGGGCGGAGGCCCGTCTGGCCCAGCGGCCCGAGGTGTGGGCGTGGCTTCATCCTCCCGGCTGGCCCCCGGTCTCGACGGTGATTGTCCCCGGCACCGGCTCGGCCGCGACGGTCGCGGGCGCCGGGGGCATGGGCTCCAACAACTGGGTGGTAAACGGCGGCCACACCGCCTCGGGCCGACCCCTCCTGGCCAACGACCCGCATCTGCCTATTCTGTTCCCGTCCACGTGGTACGCGGTGCAGCTGGACGCCCCCGATCTGGGCGTGTTTGGCGCCAGCATTCCCGGCGTCCCGGGGATCATCATTGGGCAGAACCGGGACCTGGCGTGGGGCGTGACCAACGTCAACCCCGATGTGCAGGACCTGTATCGGGTGGTGCTGGAGGAGGATGGCCGCCACTACCAGGTGGACGGCCAGGCGTACGAGCTGGACACCCGGGTCGAGTCGGTGCCCGTGCGTGGCGCGGAGGCGGCGCCGGTCACCTGCCGCCGCACGTTGTGGGGCCCGGTGGTGGCCGAGGACGACGGCGGGGCGGTCGTGTCGCTGGCGTGGACGGGGCTCAGTCCCTCCCCAGTGGTGCCCGCGGTGCTCTCCCTGAACCGGGCGCACGATTGGGACACGTTCAACGCGGCCTTGACCCAGTGGACCGTGCCGGCCCAAAATTTCGTCTACGCCGACCGCCAGGGTCACATCGGCTACGTCATGGCCGGGGACCTGCCGCGCCGACCCGAACGTGCGCCGGCGCCGCTGGTGGATGGCAACACCCGGCGATTCGCCTGGGACGGATTGTGGCCGCCGGCGCGCCATCCGCGCGTGTTCGACCCCCCGACCGGCATCCTCGTGACGGCCAACAATCCCGTGGTCGGGGACGAGGCGGCCGTGCCGGTGCCGGGCCGCTTTACCCTGGGGGACCGGGCCCGGCGCATCCGCGAACGCCTGGGAGAAACCGACGAGCATACGGTGGATACGTTTCGCGCCATCCAGCAGGACGTCCACGCCGATCGGCTCGTGGCGCTCTCCCGCCGCCTCGCGGAACACCCCGCGCTGCCTCCGCGCCTGGCGCCGCTGCTGGCCCAGTGGGATGGCCACCTGGCACCCGATGCTGCGGCGCCCACCCTCCTGCACCTTTTCTGCTGGTCTGCCGTGCCGCCGTGGGTTCATGAGGCGCTGAACCAGCCGTTCTTTCCTGGCGAGACGCCGGGGGCGCCCGGGTCCCATCCCTATCCCGAACGCCTGTGGGAGCTCGTGGGCGACCGCCTGGTGGCCTTGATTCTGTTCCACTGGGACACACTCGACATCGCCGCCGGCATCTCAGAGGCCGTGGCGGCGGCGACCCGGGCGCTAGGCCCGGACCCGGCCGCGTGGACCTGGGGCGACGCCCGGTTGATCCGCGCGTTTCATCCGCTGGCCAGCGCCGCCCGCTTGGCTCCCGTCTTTGCGCGGCCCAGGATTCGCCTCGGCGGGGATGCGCTGACGGTCCTGCAAACCCCCGAGATTCCCGACGCCGTCCCGTGGCCCCGACCCGTCCGCATCACGCCGAGCTGGCGCGTCGTCCTGGATCCGGGTGACCCGTCGGCGGCCGGGAGCGTGTTGGCGACGGGCCAAAGCGGCCACCCCCTCTCACCGCACTACGACGACCAGATGGACGCGTTCGCGGCCGGCGCGCTGTTCCCCCTCGGCCCCGCCATGGCGGTGGCCGACGGCTTCACCCTCGCGCCGTCAGACGAGGTGTGACGCCTAGGCGTCCCAGAACCACACGCTCGACGAGGCCCCCTCGGCCGCACGCGGGGCACGGCCCTCGGCGGCGGGGCAGTGCCGTACCAGCGGGCAGCGGGAACACTGCGGCTGGCGCGCACGGCAACAGAGGGCGCCGAAGTCCATGACCCCTTGGTTGAACTGCCACACCTGCCGGACGGGCACGACGGCTTCGGCCAGGGCCCACAGCTGATGCTGACGCTCGGCGGTGCCATCCGCCGGTACCTGAAAGAAGCGGCCCAGCACCCGGCTCACGTTGGTATCCAGCACACCGGCCCGTCGTCCATACGCGAAGCTCATCACGGCGCCCGCGGTGTAGCGGCCCACCCCCGGCAGGTCCATCAGGGCGGCGAGGGTCCGTGGCATGCGTCCCCCGTGGGCCGTCCGCACCCGCCGAGCGATGGTCCAGAGCCACATCCCGCGAATCTTGTATCCGAGGGGGTCCGTGATGGCCTTGACGGTGTCCAGCTCGGCGCTCGCCAACGCCTCCACGGTGGGGAACTGGGCCATGAATGCTTCATACACCGGCTCGACGCTGGCCACGGTGGTTTGGTGCAGCAAAATTTCCGACACCAAAATGGCATACGGGTCGCGGGTGCGACGCCACGGCAGGTCGCGCCCCTCGGTCCGATAAAACTTCAGTACGGCGCGGCGAAACCGGCGGAGCGGGGTGGGTGCAATCTGGGCCCGGTACTTGATGTGCCGCACGCGTCACGCCACCGGAAACTGCCGGCGCTCCACCTGCCAGCGCAACCCGCCGCCCCGGCCCACCCACTGGTTGTAGAGCCGTGCCGCCGTCCTGGCCCACAGGCCCATCAGCACGGCGGCCACGAGCCCCAGGGCCGCCAGCGCAAATCCCACGAACACCGCCACCCCCAACCCAAAGTATCCGGCCGGGACATGGCGCGCCAGCACCGTCAGCCCCACCATCAAGAGCCCAATGGAGATGCCGCTGCCCGTGACCACCCAGGCGAACACCAGCGTCGCCACCACGGTGCGGGCCCGCGTGGCGTCCACGGCCCCGATGCGCGACCAGGGCCCCGTCCCGTTTCCGTCGGGCGGGAGCCACTCGGCCGCCAGCGTCGTGCTCACGCCGCCCACCACGCGTGTGTACAGTCCCGCCGATCCCGCCATCAGGATCAGTTGGAGCACTGGGCCGCCCACACCCACGGCCCAGACCCAGCTGCTGCCCAAAAACGTCAGCAGCCCCACCGCGTACAGCGCCAGGCCAAACAGCCAGGCGCCGGGGATGGCCCATGCGCCGACCGCGAGGGCGCGGTACGTCCGCGCCGACTCCAGCTGAGGCCCCGAAATCCAAAGTTCCACCGCCTGGCGCCCGCGCCAGCGCCGGGTCGCGTTGTACCAGTGGGCCATCAGCCAGCGCACCACCAGAAAGGCAGCGGCGGCCGCGGCCCACTGGGCCACCAGCCCGCCCGACAGGGGCGCCCGATTCAGCAGCCAGACGGCCACGATCAGGGGAGGCAGCACGAAGAATCCCGACACCCGGCACCAATCGCCGGGGTGAATGGCCACCACGACCACCCGCTCCCACACGCCCGCCACCCCTTTTCGGCACTAAAACCCAAACGGCCGAAAAAATTGCGCATAGAAGCCCGGCGACACCGACAGCGCCACCACCAGCACCGCGATGCCCAGGGCATAAACCCCCACCAGCCACCAAAACCGGCGCGCCACGCGCCCACTGGCCTCACGCAGCACAAACGCCCCGACGGCAAAAGCCACACTCACTCCCATGACCATGTACAGCACGTCGTCACGGCTTTTCCATGGCCTGCACCCGGGCGACGTTCTTGAGGTGCTGCGCATAGGTCGTCGCAAACAACGACCGACCATCCGGCATCGCCACGAAGTACAGGTAGGGCACGTGGGCCGGATGGAGAACCGCACGGAGGGCCACCAGCCCCGGGGCATCGATGGGACCAGGCGGCAGGCCGGCCGCCACATACGTGTTGTACGGCGACGCCACGGTGAGGTCGGCGACCGTGAGTCCCCCGGTGACCGGGTGTCCCAGCGCATACCGCACTGTGGCGTCCGACTGCAGCCGCATGCCCTGGGCCAGACGGTTGTCAAACACGGCCGCGATCTTCGGGGCGTCCGGTGCGTAGCCGTACTCCGCTTGGACGATGGAGGCGAGCGTCACCCACCGCCAGAGCGTCAGATGATCGGCCGCCAGCTGCCCCCGGAGGCTCGCCGTACGCGCGCGGAAGTCGGCCCACATCGCCAGCACCACCTGCCGAGCGGGGGTGCCGGCCGGAAACGAATAGGTGTCGGGATAAAGAAACCCCTCCAGGGGGTCCCGCACGCCTTGCAGGGACGGGGGCGGGGACAACCCGGGCAACCCCTGTTTCAACGCCTGATCCAAAGCCGCCCGGGTGGCCACGTGCCCGGCCACCAGCCGCGCAACAGTCGCCTGCACGGTGAGCCCGCCGGGAATCGTGACCCGGTGCACCAAAATATCTCCCTGGCTCAGAACGGCCATCACTTGGGCCAGCGGCATCGACGGCGACAGAACGTACACCCCCGCCCGGAGATGCGACTCCAGGTGGTTGACACGGCTCCACGCACTAAAGAGCCACCCGCTCTGGATCAGCCCCTGCCGCGCCAAAAGCGTCCCCACTTCTGTCGCCGTGTCTCCGGCCGCCACGGTGAACAACTGCGTGGCCCGGTCAGCCGGCCGCGGCGCACTCACCAAGGCGCGAAACCACAGGCCGCCCCCCAACAGCACCACGACCACCGCGGCCGCCAGGGCACGCCACCTCAGACG
>JAJYPH010000208.1 GCA_021795575.1 Bacillota bacterium | reverse complement strand
GGGCGACGGCCAGCACCTGCTACGCGGCCGCTTTCACCTCATCCAGGAACGTGGGGGCCACCCAGCGGCGGTGGCGAAGGAGCCAGCCCACCACCTCCGCATTGGGGTTGGCCCACTCTGCCTCGACCCCGCATCGCTGCGTCGTGGGATCCACTGACCACCACGGCGCGTGTGGAACGGCATTCACCGCCGGCGGCACGGCCGCCCATCGCGCCTGCCCCGGGTCGTAGCGGTCCACCAGGAAACCTACCGCCCCTGCCACGGTGGGGTGGCCAGCGTCGAGGTCCAGCAGGTCGGCGTACTGCAGGCCGATGGTGGTGGCCAGCACCGACGACTCGACCAGTTCGAAGTCTGGCTCCAGGCTGTTGCCGAAGCCCCCATCGTTGTTCTGCAGCTTCCCCAGCTCGTCCACCGCGTCGCGCACGGGGTGGCCCTGAAATAGCCACCGGGCCACCGCACGGTCCAGCGGCCGCGCGTCACGGTCCACAAAGTCGAGAGCCTCCTCCAATCGGTCCCGCCCCAGCATCCTCACCCTCTCGCCCCTTTCACTCCGCTTGTCATCGGACCCCCCTCTCACCCCGCATCCGCGCTGTACCCAGCCCCCGCCCTACCCTAGTCCCCGGGGAACATCCCGGTCTTGTACAAATCGGACATACCAAGTGTGCCCTTTGACGTTCGCCGCAGGGCCGACGGGGTCGTATCGGCGAGTTGACGCACATCGCGAGCCAGGGGCGCTTGGTCGGCGTAGCCACAGGCCACGGCCAGAGCCGCCAGCGTGAGCGGTGCGGCATCGGGGCTGGTGCGCTGCATGAGCAGGAGTCGCTGCAGACGCAGGATGCGTTGCAACGTCTTGGGCCCATGCCCGACCGCGCCCGTCATCCGGCGCGGCAGCTGCCGATCGCTCACAGCCAGCCGACGCGCCAGGTCTTCCAGGGCGCTGGCGGGGTGGGCCGCGATCCAATGGACGGCGGCATCAGCGAGCACGTCGGGACCGCCCGCCGCGGCCAGCCGACCCCGCAGCAGTGTCGCCAGGGCCGTCCGTTTGGCGCAGGCGGAAGGGGCGGCCGCAACCGCATCCTGCATCGGCAGAGCCATGCTACCCCACACGTCCCGCAAGGGCAGCTTGATGTTCAGGATTGCATTGGCGGGCACCCGCAGCCACCCCGTGGCGTGTCCGGGCCGAAACCGGGCGCCCACAATGACCGTGCCCGCCGGGTACTCCGCCGTCACGGGGCTGGTCGCAGGGCCGACCACCCACGGCTCCTCGCCGTTCACCACCACCACGTCCGTGCAGGCGTCCGGCAACACCTCCGACCGCCCCGGTCCGTCTTCGGGCACGACCCAGGACCAGAGGCACACCAGGGCGCCGGCCAGCGGGGGCGGCACCCGCACCTCTCGGTAGCCGACGTCGCCCCCGTCCGCGTCTCGGGGGGCCCTGTTAGGCCGGCTCATCTGGATGGCCCCAGCGCAAAGCGCCCAGCCTGGTCACGAGCCGCCCCGTGACCAGGCTGGGCCGGGGGGCAACGTTGGCATCATAGGCCAGCCGCCGCCAGCACGCGGCTCCACGCGGCCACCTCGGCGTCCGAGGCGGGTACCAGCGGCAGCCGGGGCGGGCCGGCCGGCAAGCCGCGCCGGTTCAGCAGGCCCTTCACAGGGATGGGGTTCGACACCGAAAACAGGGCGGCGATCACGGGCGCGAGCCGGTCCGCCACCGCGGCGGCGTCGGCCAGGCGGCCCGCCGCCGCATGCGCGATGAGGGACTGAATCTCAGGGCCGGCCACGTGGCTGGCCACACTGACGATGCCGTGGGCGCCTACCTGCAGGGACGGCAGCAGGAGCGCATCCTCACCCGTGAACACCCGGCGTCCGGCGGGCATCCGCGCCGCGAGCGCGGCGGCATGCTGGACGGCGCCGGACGCTTCTTTCACAGCCCACACGTTGGCGTGCTGCGCCATGAGCCCCAGCGCGGTCTCCACCGCCAGGTGCACCCCGGTGCGGCTCGGGACGTTGTACAGCATGAGGGGAAGACGGGTCGCGGCCGCCACCGCGCCAAAGTGCGCCGCCAGGCCCGCCTGGGGCGGCTTGTTGTAGTAAGGCGTCACCACCATGGCCCCGTCGGCCCCCCACGCCTCCGCCAACCGGGTCCATTCGACCGTGGTGGCTGTGCTGTTGTGGCCGGTGGACAGGAACAGGGGTCGCGTGGGGACGGCCGCCCGGACCGCGTCCAAGAGTCGATGCCGCTCGTCCACCGAGAGCGTGGGGCCCTCGCCGGTCGTACCGCCCAGCACCAGGCCGTCCGACCCATGGTCCGTGAGCCACGCGGCCAGCCGGCCGGCTCCCGCCGCGTCCAGGGCCCCGTCCGCCAGGAACGGGGTAATCATGGCGGTGAACACCGCCACGTTCCCCGGGTCCCTCCCGTCTGCCGACGTCATCCCCGTCCCTCCCCCCGGTGTCGCTACAAGCCAAAGCTCTGGTGCAGGCAGCGGACGGCCGGCTCCATCGCCGCCCGCTCCACCAGGCACGAAATCGTCGAATGGCTGTCGGCCGTCTGGAGCACCTCGATGCCGGCATCCGACAGCGCGGCCAGCACGTGTGCCATCACGCCGGGCAGGCCATGAATGGCCGACCCGACCACCGACACTTTGGCCCGGTCGCCGTGAACCGTGCACACCAGCTGCTGGGTGCGGGCCACCTCGCGGGCGCGGTCGCTGTGCTCCCCCGGAATGCAAAAATACGCGCGCTCTGGAAACACATTGATGAGGTCCACCGAGATGCCCGCCTCGGCCAGCGCCTGGAACAGCCGCCAGGCCCAGTTGGACTCGCCGGCGGGAGTTTCCACGCAGCACTGCGCCAGCCCGGAGAGCGCGGTCACCCCGGTCACGGCGCTGGACGGCTCGCGGTGTGCCCACGAGTCCAGGGTGCGGGGTGCCGCCCCCACCATGGTGCCGTCCGTATCGGAGAACGTGCTGCGGATGCGCAGTGGGACGGAAAACTGCCGCGCAATCTCGACGGCGCGCGGGTGCATGACCCGGGCGCCCAGCGTGGCCATCTGCAGCACCTCGTCGTAGTCGGCGGCCGGGACGCGGCGAGCGTCCGACACAATGCGCGGGTCGGCCGTCATCAGGCCCTCGACGTCCGTGAAGATGTCCACCACCTCCGCCTTTAGGGCCGCCCCCAGCGCCGCGGCCGTGGTATCCGATCCCCCGCGCCCCAGCGTGGTGAGCTTGCCCTCGCGCGTTCGCCCCTGAAATCCCGCGACGACGGGCACACGCTCTCCGGCCAGCAGCGCCTCGACCGGCGTGGGATCCACCTCCAGGATGCGAGCGCTGCCGTGAGCCCCGTCCGTCACGATGCCCGCCGCCCCGCCGGTCAGCGGCACCGCCGCGATACCCCGCCGAACCAGGCACGACGCCACGACCGCGGCGGCAATCACCTCGCCGCACCCCAACAGCAGGTCCAAATGCTCCGGTTCGAGAGCGGTGGCGTCCACCAGCGACAGGAGGGTGTCGGTGGCATACGGCGCCCCCTGGCGCCCCATGGCCGACACCACCACCACCGGCCGATAGCCCTCGGCCCGGGCGCGCTCCACCAGCTCCACGACGCGGTCGCGGTGACGCGCGCTCTGGACCGACGTCCCGCCAAATTTCTGAACAATTACTTTCACGCTGAAATCGCCCCCCGCCCGATGGCTGCCTGCAGGATGTGAAGTCCGTTCAACGCGGCGCCCTTGCGCAGATTGTCGCAGGACAAAAACAAGTGGACGGTGTCCTCGGCGTACGGATCCGACCGAATGCGCCCCACCCAAACGTCGTCCGTGCCCGCCGCCTGCCGGGGCGTGGGCCAGATGCCTCGGTCGGGGTCGTCGGCGAGACGAATGCCGGGCGCCGCGCCCAGCCACGCCCGCACCTCGTCGGCCGTCACCGGGCCTGTGCATTGAATGGCCACCGACTCGGAGTGGCCGACCGCGACCGGGACCCGCACCGCCGTGGCCACCACGGGCACCGGGCTTTCCAAAATTTTTTGCGTTTCCCGCATTACCTTCCACTCTTCGCCGGTAAAGCCCCGGGCCCCCGGGGCATCGCACTCGGGAACGACATTGCCCGCGATAGGGGCCCGGTACACTCGGGGCGCCGGCTCCGCTCCCTGCGCGACCCGTGCCCGCTCCTGAGCGGCCAGTTCCTCGATGGCGCCGCGCCCGCTCCCGGATACCGCTTGATACGTGGACACCACCACGCGGACCAATCCGCGGTGGCGCCGCACGACGTCCAGCACCATGGCCAGCGGAATCGTGGAGCAGTTGGGCGTGGCCACGAGACGCACCGCCGGGGTCAGCACGTGCGCGTTGACCTCCGGCACCACCAACGGGACGGCGGGGTCCAGGCGCCACTGGCTCGACTTGTCGATCACGAAGGTGCCCCGCGCGGCCGCCCACGGTCCCCAGCGGGCCGACACGGGGTTGGGGGTCGCCAGAAAGGCGACCGCGGCCGCGCCCAGGGTCTGTTCGTCCAATCCCCGGACCGGGAGGGTCTCGCTCCCATACGACACCGTCCGTCCCGCGCTCTGCTCCGTGGCCAGCGCCATCACCGCCGCCTGAGGCACGCCGGCCTCCGCCAGGAGACCCAGCAGCACCTCCCCCACCAAGCCGGTGGCGCCCACCACCGCAATCGGGCCCCTGCCCGCCAGTCCCGCCGCCACCACCCGCTACCGCCTCCACTCTCGAATCAGGGGCTGGAGCTGCTCGCCGCGCAGCGCCGCCGCAATGGTCTCTTCCGTCAGCTCCAGATGCGCGTCGACCGACCGCGGCTTCTCGGTCGGATTGTCCTGCCCGAATGGCACAAAGTAAATGCTTCGGCACGCCAACAGCCGTCCCAGATTCATGGCGTTCATGCCCAGCGCGTCATTGGTGGTGATGGCCATGACGACGGGCCGCGCGTTGCGCAGCTGGGCCTTGACCGCCATGGTGGTGGGGCTGTCGTTGATGGCATTGGCCACCTTGGCCAAGGTATTGCCGGTGCACGGCATCACCAACATGACGTCAAACCAATACTGGGGCCCGCTCGGCTCCACCTCGGGAATCGTCGTCAACGGTTCCTGCCCAGCGGCTTCCGCCACGCGCCCCCACCAGTCGTCGGGGGTGCCGAAGCGTGTCGCGTCGCGCAACAGCGCGCTGGACATGACCGGCGTCAGCACCGCCCCCGCCGCCCGAAGCCGCTTCATTGTATCGACTGCCCGGTCCATGTTGCAATGCGAACCCCCGACGGCCACGCCCACCCGCACGTTGCTTAAGCTCACGGCGCATCTCCCTCCCTCGGCCCGCCCCACACCGGGGTGCCGGCTGCCTCATGCCACTCGTGCCAAATTTCGACCACACAGCGCTCCAGCACCTCCGCGGCGGCCGCCG
>JAJYPH010000032.1 GCA_021795575.1 Bacillota bacterium | reverse complement strand
CCTTGAGCCATCGCGCCCAGGCCGCCTTTCCCATGGCTCCGGTTCGGGACGGCGATGAAATTCGGTGGGGATCCGTGGGGGTCACGATCTGGGAAACGCCCGGCCACACGCCGGACAGCATCTCGCTGGTGGTGCGCGATACGGTGCGCGGCGATGACCCGTGGGTCGTCCTGACCGGCGACAGCCTGTTTGTGGGCGATGTGGGCCGGCCCGACTTGGGGGACGCGGCGCCGGAGCAGATTCGGGCGGCCGCGCTGGACCAGTTCCACAGCGTGCGGCGGTTTCTTGGGCTGCCGGACTTTACCGAGGTGCACCCGGCGCACTATGGATCGTCGCCGTGCGGGGGCCTGTTCATGAGCAAGAAGCCCAGCTCGACGGTGGGTTACGAACGGCGATTCAACCGCATGCTCACGTTGGATGAACCCGACGCGTTCGTGGACCAGCAGCTGGCGCTTTTAAAGCCGCCACCGGCCGAGGCGGAACGCCTGCGGCAGGTCAATCTCGGGGCCGCCGTGCCGCCGGGCGCGCCGGGCGCCGAACCGGTGGCGCCGCTGACACCGTGGCTTCAGCCAGGAGGGATGATCCGATGACAGGACCCGCAGAAGAACTTATGAACGAGGCGGCCGCCGGTCGTCGGCTCTTGTTGGACGTGCGGCCCGGTGCCGCCTATACGCGGGGACACGTGGCCCACAGCCTGTCGGCGCCGTATGCGCAGCACGGCTGGGCGGCGCCGGTCAAGAACTGGATCGACCGCCAGGGCGCCATCCCCGTGACCGTGCTGGCCGACAACGCCGTGGTGGGAGCGGCGGCACAGCGCGCATTGGAAGAAGCCGGGGTGGCGTCCGTGTCCATGCTGGACGGGGGTGCCGAGGCGTGGCAGGCCCAGGGTCTGCGTCTGGTGTCCGTGCCGGACATTACCGCGGACCAGTTGGCCGGAGAGCTGAAGGACTGGACCGTGATTGACGTGCGCGAGCCGTACGAATGGCGGTCCGGCGTGATTCCCGGCGCCCAGACGATTCCCCTGAACCAGCTGCCCGACCGCGCGGGAGCGCTGGAAACGACGGGACGCTATGCTTTGGTGTGCGCGCACGGCAACCGCTCGCAGGCTGCCGCGGCATTTCTGGCTGACCGGGGATTTAAGGTGGCCAACGTGCGCGGCGGGATGGCACTCTGGCTAGCTGGCCGGCATCCGACGGCGCCGGTGGGGTAGCCTCACCCGTATGAGGGAGAAGGAGTCGATACATGAGCTTGATGACCGATGACGTGAAGGCCGAAGTGACGGAGTTTCTGGGCGGCTTGGACAAGCCGGTGACCGTGCACGTGCATCCGGTGGCCGGGAACCCGGCCTCCGACGCCGTGGCGGAGCTGTGGCGCGATCTGGGCGCGATGAATCCCAAGGTGGTGGTGGCGGTGGAGAACCAGCGGCCCGCGCCGCTGGCACCCGAGACCGCCGAGGATCTGGAGAGCGCGGTGACCACGTTCAGCGTGGACGGCCGAGACACGGGCATCCGGTATCTGGGCTTCCCCGGCGGCCATGAATTTGGCCCCATGCTGCAGACCCTGCGGGATTTGTCGACCGACACGCCCCCGGAGCTCAGCGCGGCGGCGAGCGACTACCTGTCGCAGTTAAAGCAGCCGATCCACCTGGAGGTGTTTGTCACCCCCACCTGACCCTACTGCCCCCAGGCAGTTCGCCTGGCCCAGCAGATGGCCCGGGTCAACCCGACGTACGTCACGGTTGACATGGTGGATGCGCAGAGCTTCATGCGGTTGTCGCAGCGGTTTCGTGTCATGGGCGTGCCTATGACCCTGGTGAACGGTCAGGAGCAGGTGGTGGGCGCGGTGCCCGAGGACGCGCTGTTGGGGAAGATTCGTCAGGTGGCCACTCCCTGACCGCGTCGGCGCGCCGCCTGGTGTGGGCCACACTGTCTGTCAGTGTGGCCCTTTCCCTATCCGATGCGTTTGTGGTGCCGTTCCTATGGCTCGAGCGCGTGCCGCCGGCCCAGCTGCTGCTGTTTTCCGGCCTGCAGTTTTTGGCCATGGCGGGCGTGTTTTTCGGCGCGCGGTGGCTGGTGTGGCCCCCGCGTCGCTTTATGCAGTGGGGCATCGCGCTCATGGCCCTGTTTTTGGTGAGCATCGCGGATCTCGGCCACGCCGTGGCCCCGTGGGTAGACCCCCTGGGCATGGTGGCCGGCCTAGGCTACGGGTCCTACTGGCTGGGCTTGTACGTGGCCGCGTTGGGCGACACGCGTGCCCCGGACCGCGACCGGTTCAATGGCACGGTGGGCACCGCCGAGGCGGCTGCCAGTCTGATGGGACCGTTGGCCGGTGCCGCACTCATCCGGTGGGCGGGGGGGTTTGTGACGGTGTTTGCCCTCTCGGTGGGGGGACTCGTGCCGTCCTGGCTCCTGACGCGGGGCGTGGGGGCTCACGCGCCGCCTGCCGCGGCCTCACCGCAGACAGTGGGGGCCGACTGGCGTCCCCTCCTGACCTGCATGGCGGCGCGCGGCGCGTACGAGGGGCTCCTGGTGGTGGTGCCCGGCCTCCTGCTGTTTGAGACGACCGGGTCTGCCGTTCAGGTGGGCGCGTTCACGAGCCTCTTGGCGGCGATGGCTCTGGTGGGGAACCATTGGGCGGGCAACGCCCAGGGCCTCGTCGCACGCCGCCGGCTGGCCTGGCTGGGGGCTGGACTGGTTGCAACCGCCAGTGCACTGTTGGCGGGTCTGCCCCTGTCGCTCGGCCTGTGGGGTTTTGGAGCCGCCGTGGGGTTTGCCATCCCCATGCAGAAAGTGCCGCTCGAGGCGTGGAGCCTGGACGTGATTGGGCGCACGCCCCATCCCCACCGGGCCACCGCCACCAAGGAGCTGGTGTTGAATGGGTCGCGCGCCTTCGGACTCCTGCTGGTGGCCCTGATGCTGGCGGGCGCCCGCGACCTGGTGGGGCTCACGCGGGTGCTGCTGGTGGTTCCGGCGCCCGCTGTCCTCGTGGCGGTCATGCTGGCGCGCGGCAGCGCGCCGGTTTCGGGCCCCGAGGGCTCGGCGCAGCTCACGCAAATCCGCTGATCGCAAGGGGCAAGGCCCGTTTACGCGTTCGCACATCCCGTTGTCCCGGACGAGGTGCGGCGCCGGCAGCCGCGCCTGCCGCGCGGCCCGGGGCCGGGTCCGTACGCACCGTGGTGAACGAGGGAGTCGCCTGGGACCGCCTGTACATCGAAGTGGGCCGCCTTGGGACGAGGGTGGCGCACCAGGACATGGCCCGGGTGCTGATCTTTCTGGACGAGTTGCACTAAGTCTAGGACGTATCTTGACAGAACGCGACACGGACCCCAAGATGGAAGCATGAACCACGAACATATGCTCTCTACGGGGCAGGTTGCTGATCGTCACGGTGTGACCGTGCGTCGGTCTACCGTTGGGAGAAGGTAGGACGGTTGCCTCCTCTGCGTCTGCCAACAGGGCAGCGAAGATTCCCGACAAGCCAAGTCGATGCGTTGCGTTACGCGAGGGCCAAAACAACGCCGCGTTGTGCATGATACGCCCGCGTCTCCAGCGGGAAGCAGGTGGAGACAGGCAATCTCGATCGGCAACGCGAACAGTTGGCCGCTGCGGCGGCGGATCCGCGTTACAAACTCGTGGCAACCGTCACGGAGCGTGCGTCGGGGTTGAACGAGAAGCGAAGCGCAGAGGATTGCACCGCTTGTTTCAGATGGCCGCGTCGGACGAGATCGATGTGGTACTGGTGGAGTTCAAGGACCGCCTGGCGCGTTTCGGTTTCGTCTAGGTCGTCGAGGCCCTCCGAGCCTACGGTGTTCGCGTCGAGGTGCTGGACGGAGCCGTGGCGACCGACGCCACTCAAGAACTCGTGCAGGACATGCTGGCCCTTGTCGCCGTGTTCGCCGCACGCCTCGACGGTAAACGGTCCCAGGCGTTTCGCCGCCAGGTGCATCAGGCCGCCAGTCAGGCCGGGACGGAGGATGGGGCGCATGTCTGATCCGGTCATCGTGTCCACCATCCGCACCGTCCGGGTGCGGACCCATCCCGCCACGAATCTCGGCAAACTGCAGGCGATCGACCGGACGCAGGCCGAATGGAAACGGGCCGTGGATTTCTACACCGCCTTCTTTCTGGATCACCAGGACGTGTTTGCGGAAACGAAGATCGGGCGGAATCGCAAGAAGGAACTTGTGGCAAAGCCCTGGACGGCGCAGGACCTCCTGACTTGGGCGGAACGGGGGACCGTGCGCACAAAGGCCCATCCGGTCATCCTCCGGGAGTTTGCGGCGGTGTGCCCGCAAATGCCGACCGTGCTGCGCCGGGCGGCCATCAACGCCGCCAGCGGGGCGGTGAAAAGTTACCGGACGATTCATCAGACGTGGGATCAGACGGATCCCCTTCAGCGGGGCCACGAGCCTCCCCTACCCGATCCGCATCCGTTTCTCACGCTGTACGATGGCATGGTCAACCTAGACACCGCCAGGGCTTTCTGCACCTCAAGGTGCTGGATGCGGGCGGCTGGCCGTGGATGGCGATTCCGGTTGCCTTGCCTCCCTATGCGCTGGACTTCTTCCTGGAGTCGGAAGCCGAGGTGGAACGGATGACCCACGAACGGACGGACCAACACACCCGGATGGCCCGTGAAGGACGAACCCTGCGCACGCGCGACGAACGGGAGCGTCTCTGCCCGACGCCCGGTGCCTCGGTGGCCCAGTCCCCCACGTTGCCGCGCAACCCCGACGGATGGTTCCTGCATGTCCCGTTCCTGCAGCGGGTCGTGATGCCGGGGAAGGCCGAAGACCGCCGCTTGGCGAAGCCGGATCTGAAGGTAGGCACGCTGGACCTCTATGCCGATTCCACCGTGGGTGCCGCGTGGGCAGGCGATCGGGTTCCCGATGTGCGCACGCTATGGCATGCGCAGGAAAATGCCCAACGCGAGAAAACCCTGCAAAAAGTGGCCCGCAACCAGCGGGCCTCGGGGAGACCGGTTAAAGGTGAACGGTCCAACCAAGCGCTCTGGCAGACCATTCGGGGCCGGGATGCGGCGCTCGCGTGGCGGATGGCCGCCCTGATCGTAACCTGGGCGGTCGCCCAGGGAATTCAGGTCCTCGTGTTCGAGTATCTGCGGCCCTATCGCCCTACGCGCGGCCTCTCCAGGAGCCGCCGCACCAATCGCAAGCGATCTTATTGGCATCGGGGCCAAATTCGGCGGCATGTCCGGGATTTGGCTCTGCGACAAGGAATCCTGGTCGTGGAACGCCATCCGGCCTGGACCAGTCAAGTCTGTCCGCACTGTCACCGCTTGGCGGAAAGGTTTTCCCCAGGCGGTTCCGGCTATCCCAGCCGGCTCCGGGGCGGAGGGTGTGGCTGGTCGGGCGATGCCAACGTGGCCGCGGCCTTGAACCTCAAGCGGAAGTGGGACCGGACGTTCCGCTATCCGACGAAAGCGGAACGGCAGGCGGCTGAACTCAGACGCGCCAGCAATGGTGGCGCAGCCGTGAATCCTGGACAGGTCCCGATCAGCGTCTAAGACCGGCGCCGATTGGCAGGGCCAACGCGGGAGTCCCCTTCGGGGGACGATGGCACCGCAGATGCCCCGGCGGCCTCAGGCCCTAGAGGGTGTCTTGGGACACCCGGTGGTGGGGCTGGTGTTGGTTCCGTGCGAGTGCGCAAGCGGCTGGCCGCCAGAGGCGCGGAACGACTCCCGACGGAATGCCCTCCCGCACTGATGCGCAAACGGGGAGGGCCTGCTCACTGGCTCAGCCAGCATCAGTCCTCCCGTCGGGGAGGCACGAACGGTGCCTGTCCGGATTTGTCAAGCAAAACGGGCAGTTGCCGACACCACGTCGAACATCTTCTGGTGCGTGATGCGTCGGCGTCCTTGGCGCTCCGATCCGTGTGTCAGGATTTGCAGGGGCGAGGAGCCGTGTTGGCGCTGGTCATCACCGGGCCGGACACCCTGCGGGACGTTGGTCGAGACGTGTCCGAACCGGTCACCCGCTCTTTCGACCGTCCGCCGCTGGGCGCGTTTTCACTGGCAGACACGGCGGGGGCGATTCGGGAACCGCTGCGCGTCCAGGGGGCTCCGTGGGACGTGTCGGCTGAGGGGGTGGCCGCCGCCTGGTCCAAAACGACGGCCACCCCGTTTGCGACGCCTTCACCATGCGGGAGCTGACGCCGCGGGCTGACGAGGGGAACGTACGCCACCTGGACGGCCGCTGGGTCGTGACCCGGTGGCCGGCAGTCGCCCAGCGGTTGGCCGCCGACCGGTTTGCGTTCGAGTGGCAGGCATTCACCGCCGCCCACGGCCGTGTTCTGAGACGTCTGGCCGAGGGGCGCTTTCGGGGGCCAGGACCGCACGGGAATGGCGCTGGCTACGCGGCTGGTGCAGCAGGGTCTGCTGAGGCGTCCCGCCCGCTTCCGGTCCCGAATAATAGGTAAATGGCTCCGGGCGGCGCGTGTGAAGGGACTCGGCTACCGAATCAGCCGCACGCGGTAACGGGGGAGCAACTCGCTCCACGCCCGGTCCGCGGTGAGTGCCGTATCCTGTCGCATGTCGGCCAGGACCAGGCAGGCTCGGTCTCCGAGCGACAGCCCCAGCCGTCCGGTCTCGAGGGAGAGCACCGCAGCCGCTTCGGCATCCGGCTGGGTAAAGGGAACAACCGCGATATCGCGCAAGTCGTCCAGCACAGAGCGCCATGCATGGGAGGCGAGGCCGCCTTGGTGCAGCTTGGCCACAACCTCCGCCCAGTTGACAGCGCTCATGACCGCATTGGCCCCGAGAGCCTCGGCGACCATATCTGCTCCCGGCTCGGCGTGAAGGTAGGCGAGCAGGGCGGAGGCATCCAGCACCATCCTTATTCGCGGGCCGCTTCGCGGCGCCGCTCGGCCAAGAGCTCCTCCACCAGCGATCGTTCGGGCGGCACGGCTTGGGTGACCAGTTGCTGCGCGTGACGATGGCGCTGCCGGGCGGACGTCACGCGAACGGCCTCTCCATCCCAGTCCAGCACCACTGGGTCCCCATCCTTCACGTCCAAATACTGGCGCAACTCTTTGGGCAGGACGATGCGGCCACCAGAGGACACCCGGGACACGATTGCCATGTGATCACTTCCTGCCATGATGATACATCATGACACGGACGGCATCTATGCCGTCCCCAACACCAACTCCACGTGAGCACCGGAAGCGGCCCGCACGACACGCTGGACTTCCGCTTTCTTCTTCGGGTAAGCCCCCGTAGACTCGTGGATCCGGCGGAAACCCGCCTGTTTTCACCACGAACCCGGCTGTGGGGTTCTCGAACGGCCGCCGGCGGCGCACTCAGCAGCCCGCCCGCGATTGAAAGGCCCGGTGCACCACCGGTCGGTCTGTGAATGTGCGAAGGAACGCGGCGGCTGTTTCCACGTCGGCAAAATTGCTGACCGCACCCATTGACAGCCGCACAACGCCCAGCGTCGGAATCTCCATCCATTCAACCAGTTCGTCAATGGAGTGCCACGCCCCGGCGTGCTGAAAGGCCTGGTTTAGGCGGTCGGCCGCAAAGCCGAGGGCGGCTTCGCCGGCCCCGGGGTTGCAGAAGCAACCCGAGCGCAGCACGATGCCAGCCGCGTTGGCCTCTTCGATGACGAGCCGCTCATCCTGCGCCAGCCCGTCGGGGGCCAGCACGCGAAAGGCGACCGTAGGGCCGTGGGCCTCTGGTTCACGGGGGCCCAGCACCTGAATCACCGGATGGCCGTTCGCGTGGCGCAACGTGTGCAGGTCGGCCAGGATCCATGCCAGCAGTGCCGTCGTGCGGTCGTGAATGCGATCCAGACCGAGGCGCTCCAGGTGGCGCAGTCCGATGCTGACCGCTGGGATATTTAAGAAGTCGGGCGTTCCGTCCTCAAATCCGGCCGGTGCCGGCAGCATGGCCGCCTTGTCGGCGGCCAGGGACGATGCCAGCACCGTCCCGCCCGAGAACCAAGGGCGCGACAGTTGGTCCACCGCTTCCCGGCGGGCGATGAGGCACCCCACCCCGGTGGGATAGCCGAACATCTTGTAAAACGACAGCGGGACGAAGTCGGGATGGACAGTTGACAGATTGAGGGGCATCGTCGGCACCCAGGCGGCGGCGTCCAGCAAAACGCGCCAGCCGCGTTCCTGGGCCGCGTTCACCCACTCCAGGTCATGACGGACGCCCGAAAAGTTGGACTGGGCCGGATAGGCGAACAAGCGGGCGCCGCCCGTGGATGGGGTGGCCAGCAGGTGGTGCCACGTGGCCTCGTCAGCGCGCAGGTCCCCCTTGGTCATGGGCAGGTAGGCCACCGGCGTGTGCCCACGACGGGCAAATTCTCTAAGCCCCAGCACCGAATTGTGGTTGTCGGATGTCATGAGCAGCTGGGCATCGGCGGTGAAGGGGAAGGATTCGCCCAGCAGATGCAGTGCGCCCGTCGCGTTTTGCGTGAACACCACCACATACTCCTCGGGATCCGCATGAAAGAACGCCAGCACGTTTTCCCGCGCTCGGGCCAGAGCGTCCGTGGACTTCAGGGACGGGCGGTTGGGCGAATGGGGATTGCCGTGCACCTCGCCGGTCAGCCAGGCAAAGTGCTCTTGGAGCTGACGAACACTGGCGAGCCCCGCACCCGTGTAGTCCAGATACGTGAGGTGTTCTGCCGCCAGCTGCGGGTACTCATCGCGTCGAATGTCGTCTAAAGCCGCCGCCGCCGCGTAGGCAGGGTGCTGGGCCAGGAAGGCAGACGACGCCCCGTTGGTGTGCATCACTCAACCCCCTCATGCTCATAATGCATGACCCGCGCCGCCGCCGCTACGGCTGGTCGCCCCCGACGCGCGGGGCCGAACGGCGGCTTGCACGGGACCCAACCGTCCCCGGCGGGCACGGCACGGCGCCGTGACCGCTGCGACCCAGCCGCCGTGGCGATGCGCATAGTGTTGCCCGCAAGCGTCCCACCACCTGGCGCCCGAAGTCGGCCCATGCGATCCGATAAGGTCCGGGGGGCAGGAATTTGGAGGGGTGAGTCGAAAGCGAGGGACGAGAGGAACTTCGTGGAAGGCCATCCGAATGGCTCGCTTGTGGCGGGCGGCCCAGACGGATCGTGCCGGAACGGGGCGGGGAGGCCATGGACATGCGATTTATCCACACCAGTGACTGGCAATTGGGGATGACGCGGCACTTTCTGGCTCCGGATGATCAGGCGCGGTTCAGCGGCGCGCGCGACGAGGTGGTGCGCCGCGTGGGGGCCGTCGCCGCCGAGGGCGCGAGCTTTGTGGTGGTGGCGGGCGATGTGTTTGAAACCAACGTGCTGGGTCCCCGCACGGTGGGGCGCGCACTGGATGCTCTGAACGCAGTGCCGGTACCCGTGTATCTGCTGCCAGGCAACCACGACCCCTATGGGCCCGGCAGCGTGTACCAGTCAGCGGGCTTTCGGAGCCAGTGTCCGCCCCACGTGCACGTGCTGGCCGATTCGTCGGTACGGACCGTGTCCGACGAGGTGGAGTTGGTGGGGGTGCCGTGGACATCCAAGCGGCCCGCCGAGGACCTGGTGGCGCGCTGCCTGGCCGAGCTGCCCCCTCGCCGGGCCCGCTACCGGGTCATGGTGGCTCACGGCCAGTTCGAGAGCATGGGGAGTCAGTTCAGTCCCGCCCTCATCGACCGTCCGCCGCTCGAGGCCCAGATTCAGGCGGGCCAGCTCCACTACGTGGCGCTGGGGGACCGCCACTCCACGACGGCGGTGGGGGATACCGGCCGAATTTGGTACTCGGGGGCACCCGAAGCCACCGACTACGATGAGGTGGATCCCGGCAACGTGCTGGTGGTGGATCTGAGTCCCGACGACATCCGCGTCGCACCGGTTCGGGTGGGGACGTGGCGTTTCATCGAGCACGTGGTGGACGTGCGCCAGGGCGAGGCCGCCGCCCTCGTGCGGGCGTGGCTCGCCGCCATCCCGGCCAAATCCACCACGATTGTCCGCCTGAAGCTCCGAGGGACCATCGGCGTGCTGGACCGGGCGCAGGTGGACGCGGCCGTCGACGAGGCTCGCCAGCTGTTTGCGGCCGTCGAGCGGCACACCCATCGGGACGACGTGGCGGTGCTGCCGGATGGCGAGGCGTTTTCCGACCTCGCCCTGTCGGGGTTCCAGCGCCAGGCGTTTCTCGACTTGCTGGCCGGTGCCCGCTCCGACGGTCCGGACGCTCCGGTGTACCAGGATGCCCTGGCGCTCCTGTACCGACTGGGGCGCGCGCCGTAGGCGCCAGGCGCAAGCGTACGGTCCGGCGTTGGCAGAAGGAGGCGGCAGGATGCGGCTGTTGGCGGTGGGGGTTCGCAATTTTCGCGGCGTCAGGGAGCGCACCGTGAACCTGGCCCCGGTGGGCGTGACGATCATCGAGGGGCCCAACGAAGTGGGCAAGACATCGCTGGCGGACGCGGTGGACCTCCTGATCACGTATGCCGACAGTTCCCGAACCCAGGAGGTGCGGGACACCCAACCCATCGGCGAGGACGTCGCCACCGAGATTTGGGTGGAGATGGAGGTGGGCCCCTACGGGTTTCGGTATCACAAGCGCTACCACAAAAATCCGGCTACCACTCTCGACCTGACGGCTCCGCGGCACGAACAGGTGACAGGGCGGGCGGCCCACGATCGGGTGCAGGAGATTCTGGCGGCCCACGCCGACCTGACACTCTGGACCGCGCTCAAGATCCAACAGCGGCCGGCCGAGCGGCGCGGCGAGAAGCCGCCACAGCTCACGGAGGCGCCCTCCCTCCGCGCGGCGTTGGATCGCGAGGCGGGCGGGGTGGAGCGGCCAGCGGCCGATACCCTCATGGAGCGGGTCGAGCGGGAATACCTGCGGTACTACACGCTCAAAGCGGGCCGTCCGACGACCACCGTGTTTGGTCCGCTGGAATCGGCCGTCCAGGCGGCCGAACAGCAGGTGGCCGACCTGGACCAGAAAATTGCCGCCGCCGAGGCGGACGAAGAGCGGCTTCGCCGCCTCGAGGGGGAGCGACAGGTTCGGCTGGGCCAGTACACAGAGGGCGAAGAGCTGGCGCGGACGTGGGGCCAGCGGCTTCGGGACGTCGTCGACCTGGAAGGGCGCCACCGTGATGCGCTCCAGCGAGAGACCACGCTCACCACTCAGCACGGAGACTGGACGGCCAGGCTGGCGCGCCGCCGCCAGCTGGCCGAGACCGAGGCCGCCGGTCAAGCCCGGCTGGCCGAGCTGGAACTCCAGCGTGAGACGGCGGCGGCCGCGCTGGCGGCCGCCCAGCAGGAGCTGGGCAGACAGCGGCTCGTGCAGGAAGAGGCCCGCGCGGCGCGTGACCGAGCCCGCCGCCGCGAGGACCGGGCTATCCTTGATGAGCAGGACGTCGCCCGCCGGCGACAGGCGGCGGTCCTGGAGAAGCGTGTGGAGGCGGTGGGCCGGCTCGAACAGGAACTGGCCGACCTGGAGGCGCGCCGCGCCAAGGTCACTATTGCCGGGGACGAGCTGCAGGAGATTCGCCAGCAGGCGAAACGTCTCGCGGCCGCCGAGGCGACGCTGGCGGTGGGCAGCCCCACCGTGGAAGTCAGAGCGCCGCATGCCGAGACCGTTCAGGTCAACGGGGAGGCGCGCCCGCTGTCGGCGCACGAATCCGTGCGGTTCCCCGTGCAGGAGGCGGTAACTCTGGAATGGCCCGATGGCCACCTGGTCACGGTGCGGCCCGGCGCCACGGTGTCCGAGCTGCAGCGGAGGCGCGAGCGGGCCCATGAACAGCTGATGGCGCGGTTGGCGCCCCATCAGCTGGCGGACGCGGAGAGTGCCGAGCGCGCCGTCCAGCGCGCGACCGACTGGGAGCGGGACATGGAGCGGCGGCGGCAGGCGCTGGACGAGGTGCTGGCGGGCGAGGCGGCGGACGCGCTGCGCGCCGCCCTGCGCGAACTGAGGGCCGGCCAGCGCGCGTATGAGCAGGAACGCCCCGACGAATTTGCGCGACCGGCCGACGCAGAGGCGGCGGCCCAAGAGACGGCCGCGGCGCGAGAGCAGGTGCGAGCGGCCGAGGAACGGCTCGCGCTGGTGGCGGCGACGACGGCCGGGATGGACAAGGCGCAGACCCACGCGGTGCGCGAGTGCGAGCGGCTGGATGCGGAACGGGCCGAGACGTCCACCGGCCTGGCAGCGGTGCAGGCCCAGCTGGCCGAGGCGGCGGGCGAGTCCATGGAGGCACTGGCCCAGGCCGTGGCGGAAAGTGCCGAGGCGCTGCAGCAGGCGCGTCGGCACACGGAAGGCTTGCAGACGCAGCTCACCGCCATCAACCCCGATACCGTGCGCCTGCAGGAGGACAATGCGCGCGCGCTGGTGAATCGGACCCGCGAGCAGGTCCAGCAGCTGATGGGTGAGCTGGCGGAGTGTCGTGGGCGGCTCGAGCAGGCTGGGCGGGACGAGTGGTATGAAAAACGGCCGATGGCCGTCCAGGCCCTTGCCACGGCCCAGCACGCCTTGTCGGAGGTGCAGCGCCAAGCGACGGCGGCCCACTGGCTGTACCACACGTTGGTTCAGTATCGGGATGCCCAGCAGCGGGCCTACCGCCAGCCGCTGGCGCAGGCCATCGTGGACTTGGGACGGGTGGTTTACGGTGCGGACCTGGCGGTGGAGGTGGACGACACCCTGTCTGTCGCCCGGCGTACGCTGGGCGGTCAGACCTTGGACGTGAAGCACCTGTCGGCCGGGGCGCGCGAGCAGATGCTGCTGTTGGAGCGCCTGGCGGCGGCGCGGCTGGTGGCGCCTGACGAGGGGGCCCCGGTGATTTTGGACGACACGCTCGGGTTCACGGATGACGAGCGGCTGCAGCAGATGGCGGCGGTGTTGGGTCATGTGGGCCAGCAGTGCCAGGTGATTATCCTGACCAGCAGCGCGCACCGCTACGCCGGGATTGGCCGCGCAAACCGCATCGTCATGGACAGGGCCGACGGCGGGAGGGGGAGCTTTTGAGGGTGGACGAGGGTCGAGGGGGCGTGAGTGGTGGCGCGCGTCACGACGCCCGAGCTCGCCGCGTTTGCCCGACGGGGCACTCGTGGGCGCACGACGGCTGCGTGGCTCGGGCTCGTTCGCCCGCATCTTACTGACAGTCTGCCTGGCCCTGGGGGATTCCCTGGTGTCATGTGCGAAGGAAAGTCAAGAAGGAAGGAGGACCGGTCGTGGAGCTGTCCCGGGTGAGCAGCCAGGGCCAAGTGACGGTTCCGAGAGCCAGTCGGGAACGTTTAAATCTTCGAGAAGGTGACCGCGTCGCGTTCCTCGAGCAATGTGGTGCGGTGATCCTGACCAAGGCCAGTGTGGTAGCCTTGCGCGACTTGCAGGATGCGATCCGCGCCGAAGCCGATGCCCACGGGGTGACCGAAGAGGAGCTGCTGCGTGAACTTGAGCGCGTACGGGAAGGGCGCTGGCACGAGAGGACATCCTGACGACGGCTTGAGCTTACGGGTCTTCGTCGATTCCAATATCCTCATCTCGGCGTTGCTGGCAGCCACATCCGCCGCAGGCCAAGTTTTCACCCGGGTGCTCACCGATCATCATCTGGTGCTGTGCGATTATGGCTTGGCTGAGGTGACCCAGGTGATGCCGCGCAAATTCCCTGCCTCGATGCCGAAGTGGGAGAGCTGCTTGACTGTGCTGGACTGCGAAATCGTGCCTACGCCGGTCGATCTGACGATGGTGGCGGGACCGGACATTCGGGATGCCAAAGACCGCCCGATTCTGGTTTCCGCATTGCTGGCCCAACCGGATGCCTTGGTGAGCGGGGACCGAGACTTCCACACGTCGGATATCGCCGAATATCTAACCGTGTATACCCCGATGCAGTTTCTCGACCGGTTTGGGAACATGTAGGTAGCCCCACACGATCGCGGGGCGGCGGTTGCCGCACCACGTGTCGCAGGTCCGCCGCTGGTGGCGTGAGGCCGGCCGCTATGGAGAGGCAAACGCCAGCACCCGTTGGGTGAGGGCGGACTGGTGGGGCCCGCCCCACAGATTCTGCGCGTGCGCGTTCCCCGGGAAGACGTGAAGGGTTTTGGGTTCGGGGAGCTCGTGGGCATACGTCTGCAGCGCCGGCGCCATGGCTTCGTCCGCCGACCACACAACCAGCTTCGGCATCGTTAAGGATGAGGCCAATTCGGCCGGAATCGGCACGGGGGACCAGCCGACGAGGCGCCAAAACAAGTGTGGCTCGCGGGTTGCAGCCCGAAAGACGGCCCCGCCACCCATGGAGGCGCCCAGCGCGATGGTGGGGTGCCCGGTGTGCTGCCGGAGCCAGGACGCCGCGGCCAACACGTCTTCGTCGCGCGCGTCGGGGCCGGCGGACCCGGCCATCGAGGCATGATAGCCCCGGAAGTTAATCCGCAGCACCCCATGCCCTGACTCGTGCGCCAAGTCGCCAAACTCCTGAAAGCTTTCGGCGTCGAAGGCGCGGCCATGGGCCAACAGCAAGGCTGGTTTCATCCCGACCCGCCAGAACGCCTGTACCTCGCCTCCGTCGCCCGTCGTGATTCGAACTTCCTCCCACACGTCGCGTACGCCTGGAGACGTTGGTTCCGGCATGACCGCATTCCTCCTGCTTTTCGAGGAGCGAGCGGTGGCTAGCCACCCCAGCGCCTCATCTCAATCCAAGGCCGTCAACGCATTGTACCCGATGAGGCACCGCAGCTCCGTCACCGCGGAAGATCGAGCGGCCGGCGGATCGCTCACCTGCCGCCCGTCGCGGCGGACGGGTGGCTCACCGGCTACGGTCATTGGCCCGCGTGAGGTTTGGCCGAACGGACGCTGACCGGGCCGTGCGCGATGCGCATGCTGAACGCATGCCGGATCTCCACCACCGACGGGAGGCGCCAGATGGTGCACTATCGCATTCGGGGCGGGCGCATGGCGGTGGCCGCCGTGCTGCTGGGGGTGGCGGTGCTCGGCTGGCTGCACCTCGTGGCCCGGGCCCCCGCGGTGCCCGCGGCTTTGGCGCCGACGCGGCATCACCACAAGGCGAACGCCCCACCCGCGCACCACTATCGGGGGCTCGTGGGCTCGCGCACGCCGTTCAGCGGGGCCATCTACATCGCGGATGAACAGGGCAACCGCATCATCAAGGTGAATGCCCAAAAGCAGGTGCTGTGGACCGCGCATGTGCCGATGCCGGATGACGTCAACCCGACGCCGAACGGCGGTCCCCTCATTGTGAACTCCGATGCCACGCAGGTGGTGTACGCGGTCTCCCCCACGACGGGCCAGATTGTGTGGACCTATGGCCACAGCGGACACTACGGTTCTCAGCCCGGGTATCTCTATATTCCCGAGGACTCCTATGGCATGCCCGGTCAGCGTGTCCTGATCACGGATCCGGGCAACGAGCGGGCCATCATGGTGAGCCAGACGACGGGCAAGATTCTCTGGCAGTACGGCCACACCGGCGTGGAAAGCACCCAGCCGGGCTATCTCTACTGGACCAACAATGCGGTGCCGCTCGCTGACGGCAACGTCCTCATCACGGATGGCGCCGCCCCCGGTCAGCCCCAGCAAGTCGTGGAAGTCAATCCTGCCGGGCAGCTGGTGTGGCACGTCACCCTGCCCAGCGTGATCGCGTACCCCTCGGACGCCATGCCCGTGGGTCCCGGGCTTTACGCGTTGGCGGACTATGCCAACCCCGGGGGCCTGTACGTGATCAATCGCCAGGGACAGATTGTCTGGTCGTACAAGGTGACCGCCGGGCCCGGCATGCTGAATCACGCCTCGTCGATCAACCGGTTGCCGAACGGCAACTTTCTGGTTTCGGACGACCAAAACCACCGCGTGGTCGTGATCGACCCCGCGTTGCACCGCATCGTATGGCAGTACGGCACCACCGGGGTGTCAGGGTCCGGCGCCGACCAGCTGGTGGGCAACACGGATGCCAAGGCCGTGGGCGAGCCCCTGCCGCCGTATGTACCCTGGGAGGGCTATCTGGGCCGCGTTCCCAAGAAAAGCTGACCGCTGCCAGCGGGGCGCCAGGACAGCAAGCCGCTTCGGAATGACCGCTCTTGGACGGGGACGCCGGCGACTAGCGGCGCCCCCGTCCCTGCGTGACCCGGGCGGTCCGTGGAGGGAGACCGACCGCCGCGACCCCCCACCTTGCTGCTGTCACGACTGAGCGTCCGTCGATTTCGTGTGGCCGGTCTGGGCGCCGGGAGGCGGTGGTGGCGCTGGTGGGTTGTTTGGCTGCGAGCTCCGGGTGGATGGAAATAGGTTGTACGCCATATTGGCGACCGTGGGGCTGAGACTTAAAAGTGGTTGGCTGTGGACCTGTGCCCATACGCACTGAACACCCACGCGCACGACGGGGCCGGAGCGGCGAACCAGGCGCAGATGCACCGGCCCCACCTGCGGGCAGGTGAGCGGCCCCGCGGTCGTCGGAGCGGCCTGGAGCCGGTTTACCGCGCGGACAAAGTGGCGAATCCAGCGTGCATTGGTGACAACCGCGCGGGCTATCGTGGTTCCTCGTAAGTTCCCCAAGGAGGCATCGACCCGCACCACGTTTAGCGGTACGTACGATGCGGCGGACCGGTGGGGGAGAAGCAGGTCGGTGGTCCACAAGTCCACCAATGTCGTGCGGGGTCCAAGCGGTACCCATGACACGGTGACCGCACGCGGACTCGACCTCGACGGCGCAAACGTCCGCGAGGACGCCACGGCACCCCCGGCCGCGGCAAGACCGGCCTGGATGTCCGTGAAGCCGGCGGTCGGCATCCGTGCTTCGTACCAGCTGAGAACAGCGCTCGCTGGCATCGGCACCACATCTTCCGCCGACCCCGCGTCAGGCGGCCCGGCCGCCGGCCCCGGGGCCGCTGAGTTGGGGAACACGGCATTCGACCGTACGGATTCCGGTGGAACGGGGACGCGCATCGTGAGCCACGAGGGGTAGAGGCTGACCACCGCCGCGGGCACCCAGAACGGGTGAAGCGGTACGAAGACATATCCCCCCCAGGGGCGTCGTTTCGACCGCCGCCGCCATCAGCAGCGTGGCCAGGACCACCCCGAGGATCCACCGCACGGCTCTCGTGTGGGCACCTTCTTCCGCCTAATGGGCCTGCGATGGGATGAACGCGTTGGAGGGCGGCACCGTCACAGCGACAAGCGGCGGGCGAGGCCTGTCAAACCACGTTCGCCCACAAGCCCGGCTCGCAGCGCGGCAGCGGATTCGTGGCCGGGTCGTCCCGTCGCTCACACCATCCCGCCTTGCAAGAGGTCGCGTTCCAGGTGAAGCGACACGACCCAGTGGGGTTGGTCCACAATTTCCGAGATTTTGAGGTCGGCGGCCACGCTGCACAACAGGTACGCGTCGACGGGGTCCAGCCCTACCGCCTGGCCGAGGTGCTCGATCATGCTGCTCACGGCGTCGCGGGCGGCCTGAAACAGGTTCGGCCCGATGCCGGTGGTGGCCACGGCCCGCCCGGAGCGCGCGGAGCGCGGATGGGTATGCAGGACCGGAAAGCGCGGCGCCTCGCCTTTGGCAATGCCCACGCGGAGGGTGACCACGGAACTGACTTCGATCGCCGTCCCACACACCTCGCCGTCCCCTTGGGCGGCGTGCGTGTCACCGAGCGACAGCAGTGCACCCGGTACCTCCACCGGGAGCACCAGGCGTGCGCCCGGTGTGACGTGCCGGACATCCATGTTTCCGCCCACGGGGCGCGGCGGCACCACAGAGTGGTCCCCGGCGGCGGCCGGTGCCACCCCGATGGTCCCGATAAACGGGGACGCCGGGATGCGAAGACCCGGCAGAAGCTCCGCGTAGGCGCCGGTTACCCGGGAGATGCGGAGGTGCGGCTCTTTGAACTGATCGGCCAACAGGCCGAATCCCGGGATGTTGGCGGTCCATCCCCAGTCCTCCACGTCCACGGCCAAAATGTCCAACACGAGGGCGTCCCCGGCCTCGGCGCCCTTGACCCACACGGGACCGGTCACGGGGTTGATGCGGCTGAAGTCCAGCTGGGCGACGTCTTCCACGGTCGAGTGGCGGTCGAGCTGGCCGCCGGAGGCGTTGTTGACCTCAAAGACAACCACCGCTCCCGGGTTCACCTCGACGGCGGGGTCAATGCGGTTGTTCCAAGTGACGTGGGCCTGGTCACGGGCGAGATGAAACGCTTGCCAGGCGGCCATGGTCCCTCCTCCTTTGAGGGCGTCTCACCGGACGACGATGCGTGCCCTCCACGTTGTGGTTAGCACATTCGCTACGTTCTCGGAATGTCCCTGCCCAACGCCGGCTCAGCGGACGTGTTTCCCTGAACACGCCAGGCTGTTCGCTGCGATAGGGCCGGCCGTGCCTCTGAGGGCCGCACGACCACCACGTGGTCTCGTACCCGCTGCCCCAGGAGTTCGGTGGAGAGACGGTCGACCCCCGGGGTGATGCGGCCCGCCGACCGCGGCGCCGAGCAGGGCTCGCACGATGACCCAGGCCGTGACCGCCCGGCCAGCACCGCATGCCTGGGAGCCGCATCGCCACACCCAGGTCGGCCGCCGTCTCCGCCGCGCGCGTCGCACCACATCGGTAAGAGCCGGGGTCGGGGCACGCGCGGGCGGCGGGTGGGTTGACGACCCTCCGGGCGGATGGTAGACTCGCCGCTACCAAAGGCAGGGACGGGGAAGAACGTCGGGTCGGGTGCTTAGCGAGTCAAGGTGGGTGGGAGCTTGACGCACCGCTGACGACGGGATGGCCCTTGAGCTGACGGCTGAAGGCAGTAGGCGCGTCCGGGTCACCTCCGTTAACGGGTGAGAGGCGGTCCTGGCGGGAACGTGGGGCCGTGAACAGGGTGGTACCGCGAAGCGCGCTTCGCCCCTTCGAGGGAGGGGCGTTTTTTGTTGGCGGCCGGGTCCATTGGCGAAGGGGGGATCTTGATGGGGGAGCCATGCTGGTACGTGACGACGCCGATCTACTATCCCAGTGCCGACCTGCACATCGGGCACGCCTACACGACGGTGGCCGCCGACGCGTTGTCGCGATACCATCGCCTGCTGGGCCAGGACGTGCTGTTTGTGACGGGGACGGATGAGCATGGGCAGAAGATTGAGCGGTCCGCGGAGGAGCGGGGGGTTTCTCCGGGCGCGTTCGTCGACGGGGTCGTCGCGCGCATTCGTGACGAGCTGTGGCCCACCCTTCGAATTTCTCACGACCGGTTCATTCGGACCACCGATCCGGATCACGTGCGGGTGGTGCAGGCCATCTTCGCGCGCTTGAAGGACCAGGGCGACATTTACTTCGGTACGTACGAAGGCTGGTACTGCCTGCCGGACGAGTCGTTTTGGCCCGATTCCCGGGTGCGCGACGCCGCCTGTCCCGAGTGTGGGCGGCCCGTGGAGCGGGTGCAGCAACCCAGCTACTTTTTTCGGCTGAGCCGGTACCAGGATCGGCTGCGTCAGCATCTGGTCGATCATCCCGACTTTGTGCAGCCGCCCAGCCGGCTGAACGAGATGGTGAACTTCGTCGAGCAGGGCTTGGAAGACCTGTCGGTGTCCCGCGCGGGCGTGGGATGGGGCATTCCGGTCCCGGGAGATCCGGGCCACACGATTTATGTGTGGTTTGATGCGCTCATCAGCTACCTGACGGCGGCCGGCTACCTGACGGAGCCTGAGCAGTTTCAGGCGGCGTGGCCCCCCGACGTCCAGCTGATGGGCAAAGAGATTGTCCGGTTCCACGCCGTCACGTGGCCCATCCTGCTGATGGCGCTGGATCTGCCCCTGCCTCGGCGGGTGTTTGGACACGGCTGGCTTTTGATCGGTGACACCAAGATTGGGAAGTCGCTGGGCAACGTCATCGACCCCATCCAGCTGGTGGACAAGTATGGCGTGGATCCGGTGCGCTATTTTCTGCTGCGCGAGGTGCCCTTTGGCGCCGACGGCACGTACACCGAGGAGGCGCTGGTGCGCCGCACCAACGTGGACTTGGCCAATGACCTGGGCAATCTCCTTCACCGCACCATCGCGATGGTGCGGCGGTTCAACGACGGCTTTGTGCCGCCGTTTCGTCCCGGCATCGCGGAGCCGGGACTGGATCGGGTGGCCGAGGAGGTGCGGCGGGACGTCGCGGACAGCCTCGCGGCGGTCGAGTTGAACCGCGCCGTGGAGGCCGTGGGCCGCCTGGTGCGGGCCGCCAACAAATTCATTGAGGACCGGCAGCCGTGGGCGCTCTATCGCGAGCCCGGGGCCCGCGAACGGCTGGACAACGTGCTGTACAGCCTGCTGGAGTCGCTCCGCGTCGCATCGGTGCTGCTGTCGCCGTTCCTGCTGGACACGCCGAGCCGCATTCGGCGCCAGCTGGGTCTCACCACCGAGGTGGCGCGTTGGGACGAAGCGCAGTGGGGCCAGCTGCCCGTGGGCCACCATTTGGATGAAGGGACGCCCTTGTTTCCCCGCCTGGAAGCGCTGGTGCACGCGGCGGCCGCCGCCCCGCCCGCCCCAGTGGAAGAGGCGCCTGCCCCGCCCGTCATCACGATGGACGAATTCGGTCGGCTGGATCTCCGCGTGGCGCGGGTCGAGGCGGCTGAGCGGGTGGCGGGGACGGACCGCCTGTTGAAACTGACGCTGTCACTGGGGGGGGCAACCCGGACGGTGGTCTCGGGAATTGCTCAGCACTATCAAGCCGAGGCGCTGGTCGGGCGCTCGGTGGTCGTGGTGGCGAATCTCGCGCCCACCAAGCTCCGCGGGATCGTCTCCGAGGGGATGGTGCTGGCCGCATCCGAGGCGGGCCAGCTGGCGCTGGTGGGGCCTCTGGACCCGGTCGCGCCGGGTGCGCGGGTCAAGTGACCCCGCGCAGCCTGTGGGACACCCACGGGCATCTGCAGGATCCGGCATTCGACGAGGACCGGGACGCCGCGTATCAGCGGGCGGAAGATGCCGGCATCGGGGTGATCATCCCCGGATACACGCTGGCCTCCTCGGAGGCCGCCGTGGCCCTGGCCCGCCGATGGGCCGGTGCCTGGGCCCAGGTGGGCGTGCATCCCCACGAGGTGGCGAACCTGCCGGCGGACTGGCTTGGTCAACTGGCAACGTGGGCGCGGGATCCGCGCGTGGTGGCGATTGGGGAAATCGGCCTCGACTACTACCGCCACCTGGCGCCGGCCGGCGCGCAGCGGGCGGCCTTCGAGGCGCAACTGGCCTTGGCCCGGTCGCTGGCCCTGCCCGTGGCGGTGCACTGCCGGGCGGCCTGGGACGACACCGTGGCGGCTATCCGCGCCGTGCCGGGTGTGCGGGGGGTGCTGCACTGCTTCACCGGCGACCGGGCCGAGGCGGGGGCGCTGTTGGACCTGGGCTTTTATCTGAGCTTCGCGGGACCGGTGACGTTTCAGGCGGCCGACGCGCTGCGCGAGGTGGTGCGCTGGGTGCCCCGCGACCGGGTCCTGGTGGAAACCGATGCGCCGTACATGGCGCCGGTGCCGCATCGGGGCCGTCGCAACGAGCCCCGCTGGGTGGAGGACACGGCCGCCCGCGTCGTTTCGGAGCAGGGAATGTCCCGGGAAGAAGGATTTGTGGCGCTGGTGGCGAATACTATGCAGGCGTTTGCGCGCCTGGCAGGGCGCAACGCCAACTAATGCCGAAGGGGGTGGCCGCATCGACCGATAATTGCTAAAATCTGGTATCCGAATCAAAGGAGGAAGCCTTGTGGCCCATTGGCCTCGGGCGGGGCGTCTCAGTCGGAAGCCGGCGTGGGCCCTGTCCGCCATCGTTGCCATGGGACTTGTGAGTCTCGACACACATTACGCAACGCTCGCCATCGCGAGTCCCCAGGGAATCACGGAGAAAAGTTTCTGGACGTGGCACCAAACGTGGGCCGGCGCTCTCCAGCAGGCCGGCGTGAAGGTGAGCCGGCATGATCGGCTGAGTCGGCGGCTCGCCAGTGCAGTGGTGGCGCCCCTGACGATTTGGCGCGGAATTCGCGTGACAGTGGTTACGGAACACCACCGGTATGCGCGGTGGACCCATCGCTATCGCGTGGGAGCAATTTTGGCGGCTCTCGATGTGCGTCTGCGCCCGCTCGACGTTGTGGATCCCGGCCCACGGCACCGCGTGCTGGGGGGCGCCATCATTCGGGTGATTCGCCGCCACTACACCACGAAGAGTCAAGTGGTGGCTCTGTCGTACAGCACCCAGTACCGGCCGGACCCGTCCCTGTACGTCGGCCAGCGCCAATTGCTGCAGGCCGGGCGTGCGGGGTCGGCGCGGAGCGCCCGGCGCCTCTTGTGGGCAAACGACCGGGTGGTGGCCACGGAGGTGCTGGCGAATCAGGTGATTGCGCCGCCCCAAAACCGGGTCGTGGCGTACGGCACGCAAGACAGCATTAATCGCGGCAGTGGGGTCGTGTACTTCACACGCGAAATCAACATGGTGGCCACGGCGTACTGGCCGGACCCGGCGTGGTCCAACGGGATCACGACGCTGGGCATTCCGGCGCGCTACGGTGTGGTGGCGGTGGACCCCCGCGTCATCCCGCTGGGGACACGGCTCTACATTCCCGGCTATGGGTTTGCCATCGCGGCGGACACCGGCAGCGCCATTCAGGGCGATCGCATTGACCTGTGCTACAACACGGGCTGGCAGGCCCAGGACTACGGCGTGCAGTCGGTCCAGGTGTTTGTGGTGGCGCCCGCCCCGTAATTCGTACCGGCGGCCGTTCCCTGGCACAATAGGGGCAGGGAACGTTTGGCCACGGAAGGGGCGGGTACCTGCATGAATGGGCCGGTGGATCGTCCGCAAGGGCGGAAAGACTTGCGGGCGCGCCTGAAGGACCAGGGATTAGCGCCGCTCAAACGCTACGGACAGCACTTTTTGGTGGACAGCGCGGTCACCGCCCGCCTGGTGGCGGAG
>JAJYPH010000031.1 GCA_021795575.1 Bacillota bacterium | reverse complement strand
TGCTTGTCAGTGCCCTGGTTCTCGCCCTCGCCGCCGCGATCGCGTGGACACAGCGGGACGCGGGCCCGACCGGGCCCCGCCCCGTGGACCGGGCGAGTGACCCACTCTTCGAGAAGGGGTGAAGCCCATGAAGGCGTCGTTGCAACCAGGCATTCGGCACGTGATGCAGTTCACGGTGCCCGAGTCCAAAGTAGTTCCCGCGCTTTATCCGGAAGCGCCGGAATTCCAGACCATGCCGCGTGTGTTTGCCACAGGATTCTTGGTGGGGCTCTTGGAGTGGGCCTGCGTTCAGGCGGTGGCCCCTCACCTGGATGCGGAGGAGCTGACCGTGGGTACCCACATCGCTATCAGTCACGAGGCGGCGACGCCACCCGGCCTGGAGGTGACCGTGACGGCCGAGCTCACGCGTCGCGAGGGGCGGCGGCTGTGGTTTGCCGTGGAGGCGCATGACGGCATCGACCGAATCAGTGGTGGACAGCACCAGCGGGTGGTTGTGGATGCCAAGCGATTTGTCCAAAACGCCGAGGGCAAGAAGCGGCCCTCGGGCTGATTTGACGTAGGGCAAGACGAACGGGTCCGCCGGACGGTCGCCTGTCCGTCCGGCGCCCTCCCCATGGCTCGGCCATGGGTGTGGCCGCGGGGGGTCAGGAGCGGACGGGGCCGTCCTCCTGGGCGGCGGCAGCCGCCGACCTGGCGCGCCCCGCCGCGAGGTGAGGCCCGGCAGCCCTATCAAGACCTCCGCACCTCCTCCTGAAATCTCTGGGGATCGTCGGGCCGGCACGGCAACCACGCTTCGCCGAATTCCTGCAGGGCATGCAGGACCGGCGCCACCGCACGCCCTTTATCGGTCAGGGCATATTCGACCCGGGGTGGGGATTGGGCGTAGGCAGTGCGCGTGATGACCTCCTCATCGACAAGTCGCTGCAAGCGCTTGGATAATGATCGGGGGTTGATGCCCACGCCAATGAAATGGCCAAAGCGCTTCGGGCCATCTTGCAGTTCTCGTAATATAACTATCACAATAACGTCGCCAACTAAGGTGGCAGCCCTTTGGATTGGGCACACAATATGAGATACATCGTCAATAACGACCCTGACAGGTTGGACTTCCCGCTCCATGACAACTCCCCCCGTCCCTCAATCCCACGTCCGAGATTCCCTGCATCAGCCCTGCGATGGATCGGCTAAGCGACGATGGGTCGACGAGGGCATCAGGTGGCCGGAGACCACGAACAATTCTACGCTATCGCAGGCCCTGAGCCAATCGCGTTGCTTCCGGGCGATGGCGCAAACGAGCCATCGCGATACTCCCCAGCAACGGGCCCACGGCCAACAGCATCATGACGTGATTCCAACCCCAGCGGGGCGCCAGCCATCCGACCAAATCGATGGACCCAATGGTCAGGAGAAAACCGATGGCCATCTGGATGGTCAATGCGCTGCCCACGAGGTCCACCGCACTGAGTTCGGTGACCGCCGTGGAGAATTGGGCCGAATCGGCGATGACGCTGATGCCCCAGATGACCGCCACGAGAAAGGTCCACGCCGGGCTTCCGCGATAGGTCAGTCCAATGAGGACCGCCATGGTGCCGCTCACGCTCATGGCCATGATGGTCGCACGGGTGCGCCCCCACCGGTCGGCTGCCCATCCTCCCGCCAAGGCACCGAGAAAGCCAGCCGCGCCAATGGCCAAAAAACTGACGCCACTAATGATTCCGATGAGTGCCGACCCATGCCAGAAAGAGGATTCACTGGCCAGCAAAAAGGCCGGAAGCCATGTCCACATCGCATACAACTCCCACATGTGCCCCCAGTAGCCCAGGTTGGCCAGCATCACGGGCCGATCATGCATAACCAGGCGGATCCGATTCCACCGGAAGGCAGGAGGGTGGACGGCACTCGCCCGTTCGGGCACCACCCACAGCACCAGCACACCGCCGACGGCCGCCAAGCCGGCGCTGCCGGCCAGAATCGTTTGCCAATGGTGCGCGAGCGGCATGCTGGTCATCACATGGGGCAAGGCGGAACCAATTGTGAGCCCGCCGATCAGAATGCCGACGGCCAACCCACGTTGGCGCGGAAACCACTGGGCAATCCACTGTACGGCCACGGGATAGACGACCGCCAGGCACGCGCCCGTCACAACGCGCAAGATAAAGGGGCCCAGTCCGCCTGTGGGGAAGGCCAGCAGAGCCACGGTGCTGACAGCCGCCCCAAACGTGCCCAGCGCCATCAGGCGTCTCAGCGGGACGCGATCGGCGATCCCCAACGTCGCGCTGAGCAGCGCACCGGCCACGAATCCCAGCTGGACAGACGCCGTCAGCCAGGGCACGGCGGATACAGCAAGATGCCACTCTTGGACGAGGGCCGGGGTAACCGCGGAGGCACTGAACCACACGCTCATGGCCAGCAGTTCGGCGACGGCAATCCCAATCAGAGCCGTCCAGCGTCTTGCATCTGCACTCTCGGTGGTCGGCCTCATGCTTGGAACTCCCCTTCCTGCGGCGCGGCGTAACGCTGGGTCCGTATCCGCTCTCTGCACGCTGATCACGTGTGCCACCTTAAAAATATACTATGTATATTTTTAAATGTCCAGCCGTCGAACCGATTTCGGGGCTTGACCCTGCGCCCCGCTCGTTCCCAACGAAGACGCGCGCTGCGCCGTGAGACCGGGGGCCAGTGAAGCCGACCGATGCCGCGGCGTGGTCCCTGCCCAGGAATCGTGCCGTATCCCGATCCCACGGGGTGAAGCGAGCCTACCCAGCCCACGGCGGCCAGCCGCACGAAGTCCAACGCGTGCCCGGCGGGGTAGTGGTCGGCTATCACAGGACTTCTGGCGAGCGTGTTCCCGGTACGGGTTGTACGGGACTGATTTGTCGGATTGTGGGGGGAACCGGGCGCGCGTGGGTGGCATGGTCTCCTGGGGCTGCCTGTGCGCTGGCAACGGAGCCTGGGATGCGGGGGTTGGGGACCGGCGGGCGCTGGGGGCTTGCCCACCCGCCCCAGGGGTTCAGACGCCCGTCTCGTCCGGGCGGCGTATTAGCCCCAGAACCACCCGTGGGCAAACAATACGGCGTCGACCATGGCCCAGGCAGCAAACGCGGCCACCGCGGCTACGCCCAGGCGCCGGGTCAACAGACCGGCGGCCGCGACCGTGATGGGCAGGTCGACGGAGACAAACAGGGCGGTCATGGCCAGCGGGAGCCGGTTGGAGTAGAACGAGAGGGGAATCAACAGCAGGATCACGCCAATCGCCGCCGTTGCGGCGTGCCACTCCGAGCGGCGGGCGGCCACCACTACCCCGAGGGTCCCCAGCACCGCCACCGGGAGCATGGTGAGAAACGCCCCACCGGTGAGCGACAGCCGCCCGGTCAGTGCCTGGACGATTTGCACGCCGGGAACGAGCCACCGCGAGTGCCAGGCCTGCTGCTCCCCAATAAACGCGAGCGGACGCCCGATGCTGACCCCAAGCGTGCCCCCCACCAGGGCGAGCGCCAGCACGCTGCCCGTACCCCAGATCAGGCCGGACCAAACCCGGGGCCAGTCGCGGCGCACAAACGCCACGGCCGTCCAGACGCCCGCCCCCGCGCCCATGGCCAGCCCCAGCGGGTCCATGGTGCCGGCCAGCACCGCCCAGCCGGCCGCGCGCCAGGGGTGCCCGGCCCGCATGGCCAGCAGCATGCCGGCCAGGCCCACCGCCAGCCAGGTCTCGGGGTACACGGTGCTGTAGTACACCGTGGCCGGGGTGAAGGCGACCAGCGCCTGGGCCAGGGTGGCTGCACGCGGCGACAGCCCCCAAGCCTGGGCCAGCGCACGCACCTGGAACAGGAGCGCCAGCACGGCCAGCTGCATGACCACCAGCGCGGCCCAGGGCCAGTGCGTTAGCCAGAGGTACACCGGCACGCCGGGAAAGAAGGCCATGGAACTGGGGGGACTGCCGGCGTATCCGAGGTGGGTCAACTGCTCGTACAGGCCAACATCCCAGCGGAACCAGGGCAGGCCATACAGGGCGGTCACGGGTCCGGGGGCCAGCGGCACCCAGGCACCCACCCCTAAGAGCAGTTCGTGGGCCACCCACAAGCCCAGAGTCGTCCCGCCGAGCGCCTTCCTCCAGTGCATCGGGACCGCAGGGTCCCTCGGGACCCGGTCGGTCCCCCGGCAACTCACAGCAGCCATCTTCACCCTCGCGGCATCTCGGATGCATCCCACCTATGCCTGACCATGGGGCACCAGGTTGACCGTGTCAAGCGCATTAAGCGGCGAGTGCCGCGCACCGGGGATCTGGCAGGGGGCCGCATACGACCCGGAGACCCTGGGGCGCCAGCCCAAAACGTCATGAGGACGCGGCATGGGTTGCGGCCCCGGCTTCCAGAGCGTCGTCCCGTGGCCGGCGTCGTTGAAGCGCGACGGCCGCCTCCCGAGCGGAGACCGGGCGTGGGCCACCACCACCGCGTCGTACCGAAGCTTCGCCGACCAGCCGCGACCGGCCCCAATAGTGATGACGGGCCAGCAGACCCTCCCACGCGGCCGCGTCCTCGCGCCCCTCAACCCGATGTCTGGTGACGCGGCGCACCGTCTCGGGCGCCCTGCGCGGGCGGGACCGCGCGTCGTGCATGGGTGTCATCGGCCTGGCTGACCACACCCGCCGCTCAAACGCCAGCTCGCGGCGTCAGTGGGTCCGTTCGCCACCTTCCGCCCGACTTTGGGTTAGCCCTGCTCACCGGAGTGGGGTTCGAGGGTGCACTCTGCTGTACTTACCCTGTAGTGACCAGGTGCGCGGGGGGAATGCCTTCAAAGCATTCATCCACCCCGGCCGCTTTTCCTGCCCGCACGATGGCTCCGTGGCCATTCGAGCGAGCCGTCCCCGGCCGGGCAGCGCCGCCACCTTTAGGCATGAAGGGTCGGCTAAAACATCAAGTCTCGTCGGTGCGCCCGCGCGTCCATGGTGTCGTGCACCGGGCGGTGGCATCAGGAACGGGCCGTAAAGGTAAAGATCATGGGGACGGCGGGCGTCGCGCGCCGGATCCGAAGTCTGTACCCACACCAGGCTGCACCTCTCACTGTACTGAGGCCGCCACCGCCGGAGGTTAGAGGCGGGTCTTGGGGTCGGATGTCTGCGGCCAGGCGGCCGCCACGTCGGCGTGTTGGGCAGCCAGGTGCAGCCAACGGTCCAGCATAATCTCGGTCGCGGTCGCCGTGACGGTGATGAAGGGGACGGGATCGCCGTGGACATGTGCCTCCTCCAAGGCGCTCAGGTAGGCTCGGCGAGCCGTTAGGGTATACAACGCCGGTGGATAATCGCTCTGGAGAAGCAGAGCGTTCACCACCAGCCGCAAGGTGCGACCGTTCCCATCGGGGAAGGGATGGATCCCCGCGAGGTCAATGTGGGCGTGGGCGGCAAAGGCCACCGGGTCCTGATCTCCGGGGCCGTGCGTGTACGCGTCCCCCCACGCTGCCATGAGATCCGGAACCCTTAACGGGTTGGGCGGAACGTGGCGGGACCCTCGAATGTAGACGGGGATCCGGCGATAAAACCCGGCGTCGTCCCCTAGAATCCCCTGCATGAGTCGCCGATGAATTTCGAGCACCGTGCCTTCGGTGAACGGGGCACTCTGGGCGGTGGACTGGCGCAGCCAGAGCCACGCGGCGTTGGCATTGACAACTTCTAGGTGCTCCTGCAGGGACTTTCCCGGTATGGTCGTGCCGGACTCGAGAACCTCCTGGGCTTCCAGCAGTGTCAGGGTGTTCCCTTCCAATGCGGTGGTGGCATGGGCATGCCGCAGGGCGTAGTCACTGAACAGCGAATCGAGACTGGCCTGTGGGAGGACAGGCGCCCGCCGAAGTCGGTCCCGTTTCGCGGCGAGGCGGGCGAGGAGATTGTCCGCTGTCTCGTCGGGCATGATGCTCACCCTCCTGGATCCGGTACTGCTAACAGCGTAGCATACCAGAGCTGCCTGGCATGGTTTGCAGCTACGGGGCGTTGGACCGGCGTGGGCGTCGGGGCGTCGTTCAGTGCGCTCGCGGTGGAAATGCCGCTCTCTGGCAGGTAGTCGTTCAGGGCGCCGAGGTACGGGACTTCTCTTCGCCGCGGGCATGGTTATCGCGTTCACTGGGGTACTCATGGGCATCGGGCTACTTCTGGGCACAATTACCCGAACGGCGTCCGCCATCTGGGGGTGAAGAAGGCCAACCAAATCCTCGCGGCCCTGGCAACCTATTGCCAGCGAATTACTAACCCCGGACACGAGGTGGGGGAATATGATGGCCGTCGACATGCTGCCTAGCTCCGTGGCGTGACCCGATGAAGTGTGGGCATCGGGGAGGGGCCGGGCCAGGTCAGTGGAACGAAGGCGCTTTCCATCGCCGTGCACCAGGAATCTTGTCGCACGCAGTCAACTCGGGCGCTGGGCAGGAAGTCGTGATAAAGGGCCCCGCGCCACCAATACGTAATGTCGAGACCCCATATGGCCACATTCTCGGCCCGCGTCGTCTGCATCTCCAGCCCGGCCACGTATTGGTTTCGGCTGCCGGGCGGAATCACCAGCGGCAGAGACAGGCGGCGGAGATGCCCGGGACGCACCATCATGCTTTCCCCATACCCATGGTGCCCCACCCGCAGGATGACAGCCGTCAGCCGCACGCCGGGAGGGCGACTGCTCGGCGCGATGCTCGTCACGGTCATCGGCGAGCCGGTCAAGTTGAACAAGTTGCTGCCGCCCACCACCACGGATGTACCCACCGGGCGGTCAATGCCCATGCCGAAGACGTGGTGGCTGGCCTCGGTACCCAAGGGGCCCGGCGTGAGCTGCAGGCCTACCACGCCGGCCACCGACAGCCATCCCAAAACCACCGCCAGCGCCAAGGCGCTGGACACGACGCGGTGCCAGGTGGTGGCTCTGGCCCACTGCCACATCACGCCTATTCTGACGTTCACCCTCATCTTCCTCCCCTAATGGCGGCCAGGTGCAGGAGATGCGGACCCGCGCCTCGTCGTGACATCCACGCGGACCCGCTTGGCTGACGCTGGGCCGAGTCCGCGCGAATGGGGCTACAGTCTTCAGGGATGGAGCGTGGCCACCTGCCGGCCGCTGGAGCCACCGGCGACGGATTATCCCAAACTGCTCAACGCGGCACGCCGAGTACGCTCCCACGCAGGGGATCCCCGCAGGATCGGCTCGAAGTGGTCCACCCCGGGCAGCTCAACTAACTGGGCCGGATCCCCCAACGCCTGGGCTCGGGCCACGTACTGCCGGCAGCCGGGGGCCAGGCTGTCCTGGTTGCCCACCACCACCCGGATCGGGAGGCCCAGCGGCAGCTGGTCCAGCGGCGACACGTCCCGGTATCGGTCCAAGACCTCGTCCGGTGAGCCCCCCATCAAGATGTTGCAGGTGCCCGGGCGGTCGGGATACGTGGTGAGGAGGTTCACCACCGGCGCAACCGCCACCACGCCCCGGAGAGCCAGGGGCGTCATGCCGGATTTCGCCCGCCGAGGGCGTGCCGCCAGATCGAGCGCCAGATGGCCGCCGGCCGAGTGGCCCAGCGCTGCGACCCGGCCGAGATCCAACTGGTAGTCCGGTGCCAGCCGATAAAGGTGGTCGGCCGCCGCCGCCACGTCCAAAAACATGCCCGGCCACTCGGCGCCCGGATCCCCCACACGCCGGTATTCAATGTTCCACGTGGCGACGCCCCGTTCCGTCAGGTCGTCGCAGAGCCCGTCCATGAGGTCGAGATGATACTTGTTCACGTAGGCGCCGCCGTGGATGACCAGCACGACCGGCGTGGGCCCCGCTGCGCCGTCTGGTCGCCGCAGGTCGCCAAACTGCTGAGGCTGGTCTCCATAGGGAATGCGCAGCACCCCGGGACGCGGCGGGGCCGCGTGGCTCGGGGGCGCGACGCCCGGGGTGAAGGTGCGGGACCAGTCGGTGGACATCCGTGATGCCTCCTTTGGGGCGGCCACGGGGCTCCGCGCGCAGAGGGCGGGTCGTCGCGAGCCGGCCCCTCCGTCCTCCCGCGGCCCCGGATCATGGTCGCCGGCTGCCACGAGTATACGGGACTGCGTCGGGCCGCACGCGTGCACGGCCCGCTGCCGACGCGAGTGCGTGCTTGGTGTCAGCGGGCACCCCACAGCGCCATGTCGACCCGCCGTGGCGTCCAGTGCTGGCTCCCGAAGCCGGCGTTGAGGTCCCGGGCCTGGCGCCGCAGGATGTAAATCAGCAGAGCGGCCTCCCTGAGCGTGAGCTGATTGCCCATCCGCACCAGGCGGTCGTGCTCCGGCAGGCTTTGGACCTTCCGGAGCGCCTCGACCACAAACACGTCCACGGTGCCAAAGTCGTCCGGAAACAGGACCGCCAGCAGCCCACTGCCGCCAGCGGGTCCAAGGCCCCGGACAGAGGTGGCCACCGCGAGGGCCGCTTCCGCGTCGTTATGGTCCATGTCAAACAGGCGGCGCTGGATAGCCTGAAGTTGCAAAAAGTCCGGATCGTCCTTCAAATACTTCGCCAGCTGGCGGCGCGTGGTGGCCAAGCGGTTGGCCGCCGTAAACTTCCAGTAAAAGTATTTGTCGTGCAGCCACCGATAAAATTGGGCCGGTGCGAGCCGCTGCACGGTTTGAGGGTCCAGCTGGTCAAATTCGCGCTCGACCGCCATGTGGCTGGACTGCACCTGGCGCCAGTACTTGGTCTTCGCGAGATCCAGCCACTCGGCCTCGGTACCGTGAAACCACATCCGGTCATCCATCGGGATCGCCTCCTGAGTTGTTTGACCGCCAGCACGTCGGTCCCAGGCCTCCGGCCGGAGGAAGTCGGCCAGCAACGCCGCCACGGCCTGACCAGGAGGCGGGATGCTGAGCAGGACCAGGCCTCCCGCCGCGCCCGAGCCCGTCAGGGCGTTCCTCGGAGGCAGGAACCGCACGGTCAGCCCGGGGCTCCCCCGAGCCGCCCCATCACCCGCAAGACCCCCACGGGTACGCCTCTTTTCTTCGGATACCATAATACTTACATATGACACTATACTCCGCCCGCACGGGCCATCACCAGCCTTCCGATGGAGTACGGCGCCATCGATGCACGCGGTATGATTCTGCTGGCCGGGCTGTTTGCAGGCCTCACGATTCCCGAGACTCCCTGTGAGGTGACGTGCGCCATCGCGCTCGAGCGGGCACCGGCGCCCGCCGACGAGGCGGTAGGCGTCCTGAGCCTGTCGGGCAGCGCATTGGCCGAGACGTTGGACGTGCCGTGTCAGGTACCGGTGAACGATGACGCGGCAGGCAGCGTGGGGGTCCCAACCAAGAGGGGACGCTGGTCCTTGACGGGTTGGCCGACGGGCCTGCAGTCGGTCAGCGGACGGTTCTTGTGCGCCATGCCTCAGGGGGGAGACAGGCGTGACCACTATCACGGGGGCATCTCTCTCGCAATGTCTGGGCGCCTCCCGCGGCGGATCGCTGGGCACCTCGGGTAGGGCCAGCTCCAGTCGCCAGGCTATGGCGACGGTCCGTGTGGCCAAAGGGGACCCCGGGGGCTGGTCGCCGCGTTGGGTGCTCCCGGCGTGTGGGGTCAGGTTGCCTGCGGCCCAACCTCATGGCGCCCGAGGACTTCGGCGACTTGGCGGCGCATCGCGGGCATCATCGGGAGGTATACGCACAGTGGCGCCGCCCGCCTGAGGCCATCGGTCCGACCTGGCCCGCGCCGGTAGCGGGCGTGTCTTTGGCGTTGAATGCCATCGACGGCGGACAGCGGGGAGATGTCCCTGGCGAATCGGTAGGCGAGCCCGTCGTCCGCATCTTTCCCGCGAGGGGTTCGGGTTCTCCGTCGGCTGCCACGATGGCCCTCCCGTCCACGGTCGCGACCCTGAGGCGGGTGGCCACGTCCCCATCGTGAACGCGATGTACCATGGGACACCTCCGGGCTCAATTACTATACGGCCAACGCAGCGGACCTCAGGTCAACGGAACACACTGCGCGCGCCGGCCACCATTCGTCTGTTTCTACGCAATCCGGGCGCTGCCCGTCGGTACGGCGCGGAGTCGGACCCGAATCGGCAGGGAGGCCCCGATCTTTGGCGAATATCCCCGAGAGACGCGCGAGGGGAGGCACCATCATGGCCCATTCTCATGCCGCCCTGACGGTTCACGTCGCCGCGCCCCGTGAACGGCTGGCCACCTGGTGCACCTGGGCGCGGCACGCCGGGCCCCTGGCCACCGTCGTCTCAACGCCCCTGGTGGCGGCACAGCTTTCACGATGGAGCGGAGGGGGGGCCGTGCCCCCGGTCGCGTGGTACGGAGACGACTCAGCCACGGATCCCCATGCGCTATGGGCCGACGTCCTGGCGCCCGCGCTGGAAGACATGCTGCCGCCCACGTCGCCCTACCGGGGCACACCGGGGGCGGCGTCCGCCGTGCTGCGGGCGGCACGCGTGCTGCACGACCAGCGCGTGCCGGTAGGACGCCTCGGCGAACTTTCCCCCGCGTTGGCGGAGGCCCTGACCCGCGCCGCGGACTGCTGGACCCGGGTGGCGTGGGGTCTCTCTGACGGCCAGCCGGTGCGCTGGGCCCTGACGGGCGAGGGGCCCTTAGCCGTGTACGGCGCGATCCCGGCCGCTCGCGAGTGGGTGCTGGACCAGTCGCGCCAGCGCCCAGTCCACGTGTTTCTCGCGCTGGCGGACGGGACGGCGGGGGTGCACGCATCGGGGACGACGCTCGCCTGGTGGCGGCGCCAGGGGGCGCAGGTGCTGGACACGCGGCCCGCGCATCCGCCGACCACCCCCTCCCGGCGCATCGTGGCGGTGGCCCGCCCCGACGACATCCGCTGGGCCGTGGCAGAGGCGCTGGCCGGGACCGACGTGCACCAGGATGCCCTGGTGGTGGCGCCCTGGGGATCGGCCGCCGCCCTGGCGCGGGATCTGCGGGGCTTGGGCTGGTCCGCCACGGCGTACCCGCCACCCCTCGCACCCTCTCCCGGCCTGGCCGCGTGGGAGGCGTCCGTGGAGCGTGCCCCGCTCGCGCCCCTCATGGAGTGGGCGCGCACGACTCGGGGTGCCGCCGCTGACCGGGAGCGCCTGTTCCAGCACGCGGGACACCCCACGCGGTGGCCGCCGGCGGTGCGGGCCGCCCATGACGCGATGACCGCGGCCCGGGCTGCGCTGCTGGCGGCGCGGGACTGGACCACGGTGGGTCGCCAGGCCGTCCGCTGGGCTGCCGCCGCCGGCCTGTCGCTGGGACAGGCGGATCCGGCGTTGGCGCGCTGGCATGCCGCGGGGGTGCCGCCAGCGCCGGTGAGCATCGAAGCCTGGCTGCTGGCCCGCCTCAGTCAGCCGCTGCCCGTGCCGGCGGACGCCTCGGTGTGGGTGGTGGAGACCGATGCCGCGGCGGCGGGATTCACGCCATCGACGCTGATCCTGCTGACGGACGCGGACGACCCGGGGGTGACCCTGGGGCCCGACGACGTACCGGCGGTGCTGACAGAGCGTGTGCGCGCAGAGCTGGGTCTGGAGACGGCGGCGGCCCGCCGCATGGCGGCCCGCACGCGCCGGGATCAGCTGGTGGCGCTGTCCGAGCGTCTGTGGGTGGTCGTTGATGAGACGAGCCAGGGGTCCCAGGCCGAAAATGTGCCGCGGGTCGAGGCGCCCCGGCACGACGGCACCGGGCTCGGGGTGGCCCTGGGCCGCTCCCAGCCTCGCTTCGGCGCGTTTGACGGCCGGTTCCCCCCCGAGGCCGTCCCCGCGCCCAGAAGCGCCAGTGGCTTTGAACGGTACGGACGCTGTCCGCTGCAGTACGCGTGGCGGGCCCTCGGCGTGGAGCCGATGCCGGCCCCCTCGGCGGAGCCAGACGCGCGATACGTGGGGAGCTGGATGCACCGGGTATTGGCCGAGGCGGCCGGCCAGGTGCCACCGCCGTCGCCAGCGGCCGTGCGCGAGCTGCTGGACCGGGCGGTAGAGGAAGACCCGCCCGCCGCCACCGTGCTGCCCGGCCTGTTGGCTGGGCGGCTGGACGCCATGGTGGCCGACTTGGTGGCGGTGCTGGCCGCGTCTCCACCGGAGGGGAGGCTGGCCACCGAGCTTTCGTGGGACCTCACCTGGCGCGACGCGGCCCTAAAGGGCGTGATGGATCGCGTGGAACAGCGCCCCGATGGGACGGTGCTGGTCGTGGACTACAAATCGGGCGACCCGCCGGCCGCCACGGTGCATCCCACGCGCCTGCAGCTCGCTCTGTACGCTTACGCGGCCAGCACGACGGTGCACGTCCCGCTGGAGGCGGTGTCGGCCGCCTACTGGGGCATCACCAGTCGGAAAGGGTTCGCCCGCAAGGTCCTGAAGCCCCCCATGGCCGACCGGTGGGCGGAGGCCGATGCCATCATGGAGGGCGTGTACGCGCGGGTCCATGCGGGGGAGCTGTTCATGTTCCCCGGCGCGGGCGCCTGCCGCACCTGCGACTGGCGGACTGCATGTCCGGGAGAGGCCGAGGCGCTGGGACGCCAGAAGGGCCGCACCGCATTGGAGTTTGTTCGCTTGTGGCCCGACCGCGGGGAGGAGGATGCCGATGCCGACGCCCCCGATTGACGAGGCGGTCCGCCAGCGCGTCCGGGAGAGCCTGGACGAAAACTTGGTGGTGGTCGCCAGTGCGGGCACGGGCAAAACGACGCTGTTGGTGGACCGGGTAGTGGCCGGGGTGGCCGGTGGCGTGTATCGGCCGGGCGGCGTGGTCCTAGTGACGTTTCTCAAGAACGCCTGCGGCGAGTTGGAGCGCCGCCTCCGCGAGCGGCTGGCGGCGGCGGCCGGCGAGGCGGGCGGCGCGGAGCGCGAGCGGCTGGAGGCCGCTCACGCGGCGATGGGCGAATTTCGCATCACCACCCTGCATGCACTGGGCCAGCGCCTGTTGATGCGCTACGCGCTCGACGCCCACCTCGCGCCGGACGCCCAGGTCTGGGACGCTGAGGAGACGGAACGGCAACGTCAGCGCTGTCTCACCGACTGGCTGGCGAACCTCGCGTCCGACCAGCGGCCGGTGCTGCATCAGCTGGCGCGGTACGGGGTGACATTTGCGCAGCTGCAAAAACTGATGCGGCCGCTCGGCGGCGTGAGCCCCGCCGCCCTGGGAGGAGGCGGCCCGCCGGTTTCCGCAGAGACCCTGCTGGACGAATTTCACGAGCGGCTCGCTCCCCTGCGGGAGCGCGCCCAGCTGGCCGTCGACGCGTCTGACCCGGCGCGCCGCCTGGTGGAGGGGCTGGCGGCCGACGTGGAGCGCTGGCGGCAGTACGGCGCCCCCTGGTGCGACGGCCTGGTGTACTCCTGGATGTTTCCCAAGGGCAAGCCGGGCCGGCAGCAGGACTGGCGGCCCCACCAAGCGTGGCTGGCGGAGCAAAAGGCCGAGCTGGGGACCCTGCGCGAGGATGTCGAGCGGTGGCAGCGGGACACGCTGACCCAGCTCATGGCGGGCGTTTGCCAGTTGGCGGGGGACTTTGAGCGGGCGTTTGTAGAGTGGCGGCGCGAGCGCCGAGGCATCACGTTCGGCGATCAGGAGGCATTGGCGCTGGCGCTGCTGCGCGACCACCCCGCCATTAGGCGGGAAGTGGCCGGCAGCATCACCACGCTGTTGGTGGACGAATTCCAGGACACGTCACCCACGCACGTGGAGCTGGTCCAGTGGCTGGCCGCCGATCCCCACGACGAACACCCCGATCCGGACCGGCCGCCGGCCGGCCGCCTGGTGATCGTGGGGGATCCCAAGCAGTCCATCTATCGCGTTCAGGGGGCCCACCTGAAAAACGCCATGGCGTGGATTGACCGCCTGGAAGCATCGGGGGCGGCCAGCGTGGTCACCCTGACGGCGAACTTTCGAAGCCATCCGGGCGTGGTGGCCCCGGTGAACGACCTGTTTGGCGCCCTGTGGGCGGGCAGCCTCCCGGGGGGCGAGGACCCGCCCTATGCCGAGATTGCTGCCCACCGGGACGACCCACTGGTCCCCCGCGTCTTTTACGACAACCCGCCGGGTGAGCACGCTGACGAGCGCCGCCGTGCCGAGGCCGACCGCGTGGTGGAGATTGTCGCCAGTGCCCACGGCCTTCCCTGGGTGGACAGGGCGGGCGAGGTCCGCGCGCTCTCCTACGAAGACATGGCCGTGCTGCTGCCCAATCGGTCGGGCTTCGGTCATCTGTCCGCCCGGTTCGCGGCGGCGGGCATCCCGTTTCATACGGCGTCCCGCGGGTTTTACCGCCGGGACGATGTGCGTGGCCTGGCGGCCGTTCTGCGGGCCGCCGTCGTGCCCGAGGATCAGGTGGCGGTGCTGGCCGCGCTGCGCTCGGTGTGGCTCGCCGTCCCAGATGCCCAGCTCGCCGTCCACCGCCAGGGCGGGGGCACCTGGAATCCTGAGGGCGACGCGCTTCAGCCGTCAGGCTCGGTGGCGGCAGCGTTCGCCACCCTGCGGCAGTGTGGCCGCTGGGTGCGGACCGAGGGGGTGGCCACCATGCTGGAACGCGTCGCCGCGCAGCGGGATCACGACCTCACCGAGACCGAGGCCTTGAATGTGCGCCAGCTGGTGCGCTCCGCGCAGCAGTATGAAGGGCACTGGGGCTACTGGGAGTACGCGGACTGGTTGTGGCAGCGCGTCACGGACGCGCCGGATGCGGACGAGGCCAGCTCGTCGGACGGCGTGGCGGTTACGACGGTGCATCAGGCGAAGGGCCGTGAGTGGCCCCTGGTGGTGCTGACCGGCCTTTCGGCGAAACACGCCCCCGAGGGACGGGTGCTGGTGGATCCGGCCATCGGGGCGGCGGTATCGATCGCCCAGGTGAGGAGCCCCCACTGGGATGTGCTCCACGAAGCGCACCAGGCGGCCGAGGCGGCCGAGGAGCGCCGCCTCTGGTACGTGGCCCTCACGCGCGCCCGCGACTACACCGTGGTGGTGGATGGGGGCCGGGGCTACCCACTGGCCGACGGGCTGCCGCGGCGGCCCTGGCCCGAGAGTCGCCACGCGTAGCGGACAGGGTTCTCGATTTTTGTCCACCTGGCGCCATGTCTTGGCCCCCCGGACCTGCCATATAGCTCACCGAGCGGCAGACCGTAGGTGGGGGATGCAAGGTGGGCGCGACGCGGTGGTGGTGGGTGCTGGCGCTCATGGCGGCAGCGCTCTCTGCAGCTTGGAACATGTTTGGCCGGACCCATCTGGAGTGGCGGGACAGTCGCCAGCTGCTGGCGAGCCTCCCCTACGGGGACGGGGTGCACGACGTGGGCCGATGGATGGGCGTGGATGGCCGCCCCCACGGCCCGCTGTCGTTCGCCGTGGGAGGCGGGCAGGTGGGCATCGCCGACACGTACCACCAGCGGGTGCTGTGGCACCCGCTGGCGCAAGCCAACGCCCCGTGGACCGCCCGCAGCGTCCCCGAGGCGATGCTGTCGAGCATCGCCTGGGACAGCAGCCGGCGGGGGTGGGTCGTGGCGGACGACCGCGCTCACCAGCTTTGGGTGGTGCGCGCTGACGGGGCGAAGCAGGGCATCCGCCTGTCGGGCATGCCCGGGACCACCGTCGCGTGGCAGCAGCTAATGATTTCGCCCACGGCCGTGTATGTGGCGTGGACGACCGTGGGGGCGGGCCAGTTTCGCACCGCGCTGGCCCGGTACCGGACGAACGGGCGCTCCCAGCTGGTGGCCGCGTGGGGGCAAACGCAACTCGGGGAGTGGCATCCGCGCAGCCGGCCGCTCATTCGCGTGGCAGCCACCAGCTACACCCTGGGAGAAGGGGGGCGCATTTATGTCGAGGCGCCGACCTCCCAACCGGCGATGGTCGTCCTCTGGGAATTTTCTGCCACCGGCCAGCCGCTGGCCCACTGGCGTGTCCAGCTGCCCGGGGTTGTCCTGGTGAGCCGTCTGGTGGGCGAGGCGTTGGGGCAGGTGTATCTCGGCGTGAATCTGGGGGTGGCGGGCCAGGCGGCACGCCTCTACGTGGCGGCGCCCCGTCAGCCCGTGCGGCTCCGCCTGACGCTGCCACCGCCGCGCGATTTGCTGCACACGTACGTGCGCGTGGGGCCGCATGGTACGCTGTACTGGGCCGTGTCCACGGCCACCCGCTATCAAATCTGGGCGGACCGCCGCCACCAGGTGTCCACCGGCGGCCTGCATCTGTAGTCAGGGGGGACCCCGTGGAGCAGCCGCACATCACGTCGGAGGACTTTGTCCGCTACCTAGAGCGCCGCTTTGACAAGCCCCGCCAAGACTTTCTGGTGGGGCGGCGCGTGCTGTTGAGCTACGTGGCCGGCTTGCCGGCCTTTGTCCAGGCGCTGTCCTTGGTCGAGGCGCCCATCCGCGTGTTTCGCGATCCGTGCTACAGCCGGCCCGCGGAGCCGCCGGCGGACATTACCGTCATGCGGGGACCCATCGGCGCGCCTGCCGCCGTATCGGCAGTGGAGGAGTTGGTGGCGCTGGGAGCCCAAGAGATCTGGGTCTTGGGATACAGCGGCAGTCTCCAGCCCCACCTCACCTATGGCTCGCTCCTGATCCCCAACGCGGCGCATGTGGACGAAGGCACGTCGGCCCACTACGGACGCACCAGCGTGGCGCTCCCCGACGCGAAGGTGCTGTCCCTGCTCATGCGGTCAGCGCCCGACGTGCCGGTGGGGGCGCTCTGGACCACCGACGCCATCTACCGCGAGATGCCCAGCCAGATACGGCACTATCAGGAGCAGGGTGTGCTGGGGGTCGACATGGAAACCTCCGCGCTGTTTCATCTCGGCCAACACCTGGGTGTGCCCGTGGGCGCCCTGATGGTGGTCAGCGACGAGCTGTTTCATGCGTGGAACCCGGGCTTTGGCAGCGACGCGGTGCAGGAGGGCTGCCTGCGCGCCTACCAAGTCATGGCCGCCATCCTCACGCGCCGTGATGGCACTGCCTAACCCGACCGCTGATGATGAGAGGGTGCGCCCGCCAGGCGCGCGGCTGCGACGGGTGCGCTGCCCCGCGCGTCGACGCCGTTGCCCACGCGCGGCCGTCCTGAGCAGGACGGCCGCGCGGGCACCGTGGTTCCACTACCCCGAGGAGCGAACCGCGGAGGTATAGACAAAGTCTCGGGGCCCACCGCTGACGGCCAGGCAAAAGTCTGCCGATGCGCAGGACACCGCGTCGAGCCCACCCCACTCGGTCTTGGCGGGCAGCAACCGCAGGACCCACTGGTGGTCAAACTGGGCCACGGACGTCCCGATGCCCACGGCGATGCAAAATCCGACTTGGGGACACGATACAGATACCAGAGGCTGGTTCGTCAACGTCACCGGATTCCCCCATCGAGTCCCGTTCCACGCCACGGCCTGGCCGCTTTGGGTGACGGCCAAGCAAAAGGTGCTGGTGGGGCACGAGACGGACAAAATCCCTTGGCCAGTTGGGGCGGCGAGGCGTGGCACGGTCCACCGGCTGCCAGTAAACTCGGTGACCTGGCTCATTCCGTCGCCTACGACGCAGAAGCGGGCGTCGGCGCATGAAACCGATGTGGGTCCATTGGTCGGATTGGGCACGGCATCGACCACGATTCCCCCCGTCCACGAGGCGCCATTGTACTGCCACGCGTCTCCGGTTTGTCCGATGGCTTCGCAAAACCCAGGGTTCGGGCAGCTAATGCCTCGGAGGGCGGAGTGGAGCCCCAATTGTGCCTCCGCCGTCCACTGCGCACCGTTCCAGGCGTACACCGTCCCATACACGGTCGTCGCGAGGCATGACTGCGGTCCCGTGCACGCGACAGCCGCCGCATTGCCGAAGGATAGCGAGACTGGTGCCGTCCACGCGTGGCCGTTCCACACCGACCACTGTGTGGGCGCGATGGTCATGCAGAAGGTCGGGCTCGTACAAGACACGGCCGTGGCGATCGGCGCAGACTGCGCGGCCCAGTGCCCGGCTAGGCGATGGGATGGCCCGGTCGCATGCGCGGGATGGCCCGGGTGCGCCCCAGGCGAAGATCTCGCGACCGGAGTCCGGTGCGCCGACGATGAAGCCGAGGACGGTGACCCGCAAGCGACGGCGCCGAGCGCCACCACGAGCATTATCCCCACGCCGGCCACCAGGGGCCTTCGTGGGGCGTGCCCAACGGGATTGGGGACGATGGGCGTGTCATCCGCGAGGCTTTGTGCCGGGGGAGGCCCGCAGAGGACAGGTTTGGACGCGGACGCACGTGGGGCGACCAACGCCAAGATCGCGCGTGCTAGCCCCCTCATGAGGGTCCCGCTCCTGTCAGACGCCACAAGCCGTTGGGGGTGCCCGCGAACACCGCCCCCGCCGGCGTTACGTCAAGTGCTTGGATGGTCGCGGTATTCATCGCGGACTGGGCAGGGCCGGCGCGGCTCCATCGGCTGCCGTTCAGCGTCCACACCCCCGCCGAAGCGGTTCCCACCACGATGACGCCGGTGGAGTGATTGACCGCTAGGGCTTGAATCACCGGCGTCTCAGGCACCTGGGTCCATCCGCTGGAGCGGTTGACCCAGTACCCGTCCTCATATTCGTACAGGCGGGACACGGTGGCCGAAAACTCTTGCACACCTGCCAAGATGTGCCCGCCAGCGCTCAGGGCGAGGGCTGTGACGACCACTCCCGGCGTTTTGAACGACCCAAGCGCCTGCCAGCCATCGGCATGGGTATATGCCCAAACGCCCTGGTGAGTTCCCACCACGAGCATCCCGCTGGGAGTATACAGCAGTGAGGTGGGGGTGTGACCCAAGTGGCCCAGCGGCACCCATGCCCCGTGCAGATACTGCCACACGCCGCCAAGGCCGTCGGACGCACTGTTCACACTCACGTTGCCCGGCGGGTAGCCTCCCACCGTAATATGCCCATGGGGCGACATCACCGCCACGACGGAATAAACAGGAATGTCCCCATAGGCGAGGGCCACCGGCAACCCTGCCGGCGTCGGCCCAGACAGTTCTGTCCACGCGGCGCCGTCGTACGCCAAAACACCCTGGCTGGTTCCTGCCAGCACGGTGGAGGCGCCGGTCCGGGTCACCGATCGGGTCGCACGGCTGGCCGGCAGCGCTTCCGCGCCCAGCGTGCGCCACCGCCCTCGGGAATAGGCCAGCACGCCCCAGTTCGCCGTCCCGACGTAGATGGTGCCGTGAGGGCCCTCCGTCAGGGCGGTGACATTGAGCGAACCGCTGCCTGCCACGCGAGACCAGCGCGCCGCGGCAGACCGGCCCCCCGCCGGTGACGCCGCGCGCGGCGCCGTTGGCCCGGCGCAGCCCACCACCCCGACGGTCACAAGCAGACCAGCCATCCACAACCTTCCCCGGTGTCCCCGTGGGGGCACTGCCCACGCCGATCTCACTTATCCGCCTCCTCCCGTGACGTATGTGAATCCGAGTGCGAGCGAGGCCGTGCACGTTTGGCTGCCGCACGGGGCCGACACCGTGACCGGGGCCTGAAAGCTCGTCACGGCGCCGCTGGCCAAAGCTTGGGCGGCGGTCGGGTCAATGGGGATCGTTACCGTCAAGGTGTTCCCGCTGGTGGAGAAGCTGGCCACGCTGCCCCCCACGGTCACTTGGGTCACTGCGGCCAGCCCCGTCCCCGACAGCACCACGATCGATCCCGGCACACCGGAAGCCGGGGTAATGCCGGTGAGTGACGGCCCGGGTTGCGACGAGCTGGCCCGCAGCGCAAAGGTGGCTGCGGCGGTCTTCCATTGGGGAGACCACGTATGGTTGGCATTCCACACGTATAAAACGATCTTATCTCCTGATGAAAACGTCCATGATAATCCATACGAACCTCCGAATCCAGACAGCACGATTTTTGTATTTGACCAAAGGGAAATGGAATCCGTAACCCAGTCGGAGCACTGGCTCCAGCACTGCGCACCCTGGTCCCAGTGATTCCACCCGGCGTCCCAAGTCCCGGTGGTGTCCAAGATGCGCAGGTGATTGCCCGTGCGTTGATATGGGGCGTGGCTGCCAAAGCCCGACCCCGTGATGGTGATGGTTTGCGACGCGGCCGATCCGATGGCGCTGACACCGGTGATGACTGGCTGGCTTCCCGGATGAGGCCGCCAGAAGACGGGCGCGGGGCCCGAAAGGTCCAGCGTCTGGAGGTCGCCGACGATGGCCGCCGAACACCCCGAGCTGTTGCCGGAATACGTTTGTCCCACGGTCAGCGGGGTGGTTAGCGTGAGCACCCCGCTCGGCGCGTTTAGGAGATTGGTGGCCGTCAACACGAGCTCCTGGCCGGCAGCCACCACGTACGCTGGGGTGGTGGCGCCACAGGCCACCGTGTTCCACAGCGCCGCGTCAGCGCTGGCCGCCTGGCCGGCCGCCTGATAAAGCGCGGTCACCTCCTGGGCGGCCAGATTGCCGAGGGCGGAGAAGGCGCCGGCGGTGGGGACAGTATGGCTCGTCAGCTCGCCGAGGGTGCCCAGCGCGAACCCGCCCGCCCCCAGGTCGTAGAGGCCGGCAAGCAGGTGCGGCGCCACGTCGATGGCATCAAACGCGGTGCCCATCTCCCGCAGCGCTCGCGCTGAGGACGGCACACTGGGGTAGACGGACAGCCCCACCCGGGTCTCGGGCGTGTCGAGGTGCTCGGCGGCCAGGGTGGCCGTAAAGGTGGTCAGCAGGTTCTGGCTCTCCGCTGGCGACACGGCGAACCAGGGAACGCCGGTGCCTTGCCCATTGACGGCGGCGGTGGGGGCGAGGGCAACGGCCACGCCCTGGCCCACGCTCTCCGTGAAGGTGGCCGGCCGCGACGCGCCGACCGCGGACCACACCGATACGCGCACGCGGTCCCCGGCGTTCCACCCGACGTTGACGGGGGCGGCCAGCATAATGCGCGTGTTCGTCCACTGAGTGACCGTCAGTCCCTGGGAATCCTTCTGCCGGGTGGGGTGTTGCCAGCCTGCGCTCCAGTTCAGCGTGAGGTCCTGCAGCCTTAAGAGGGGCGACCACCCCTGGTACGGCTGCTGTTGCCCGAGGCACGTCCCGGTGATGATGAGCGGCAAGTTCACGCCCGCGTCCAAGCCCGAGATTCCCGTAATGCGGGGAGGGCAGGACCCGGTGCCCGACGTGGCGGCGCTGGGCGAGGTGGGGGATGGGCCCGTCAAGCCACAGGCCGCCAGCGTCCCGGCCAGCAACAGTGCCGACGCTAGGCGCATCCATGGTTTCCGTGTCTTCACCGGCGGCTTACTCCTATCCCGCTCGAGGGCGCTGGGTTTGGTGTCGCCCACAGTGTAGAGCCACTTTGCAACAGGTAAGCAAAATCCCTACTGTAGTGGGAGCGAGAGTGGGAATCGCCCCAAGAGGGCCTTTAAGGCTGCGGGGGCGATGACCGGTGAGAAACCGGCTCGGGCTAGAGGGGTCCGCCTGGCGGCACCGGGGCGCTCTCGCCGCGCGTGCGGGATCACGCGAGGCACTTGGTGGCTCAGTTGGCTTCCGCAGAATGAGAATGAGGCTGGGGCCTGGCGTAGCGTCTGGCGCGAATCGCCGCGCCCTCGGCCAAAAGCGCCTGAACGGCCTGGGCGCGTGGCAGGTTGGCCAGGTCCGGGCGGGAGAGGAGGCGGTGCAGTCGATCCGCCGCATCGGCGAGGGGAATGCGGTCAGGCGTCCGCTGGATGAGCAGCTGCCACATCGTGCGGAGTGTGAGGGTGACGGCGAGTGGTTCACGGTCACGCTGCACGTCGTCCAGCAAAGCCACCAGCAAGTCGAATGTGGCCGGCCCGGGTTGTCCATCGCCGGCTAGCCGCGCCAGACCCTGCAAGTTGGCCACCGCGTCCGCCCCCGCGGGGTCATCCGGCGTGGTGGCCAGGTACGTGGCCAACGTGGCGGCGGGGTCGTCGCGGTCATCTTCGAGGTGTCCTTGGTACAGCGCCAGCGCGACGTCGCGCCGCGCTTCATGCTGACCGTGGGCACTGCTCAGCTCATATGCGGTCCGCAACAGCCGCAAAGCCTCCCTGCGCTGAGCCTGGTAGCGACGGAGAAAGCTCTCGCCCGGCCGGTGTTCGGCACCCATGGGCAGGGGGGTGACCAAACTCCGGGCCAGCCACTGCCATGATTGTCGTGCCGCCATCCACCTGCGCGGCGGCGCGGGACCGCTGGATAGGCGGCCCAACAGCCCCAGCGAGGTGGTCAGCAGTCGCTCGCGCAGGATCTCAAGGTCGTAGCCACCGACGTCCAGCAGCGCGGGCTCTCCGTCGACCACGACGTCCATGTGCAAGTCCCTCACCACGCGCGCCAGCCAGTAGCGCGCTTGGCTGGGCACCACGGGGGCGAGCACGCTCTCCGCGTCGGTCGGGGCCACCGGCGTGCCGAGGCTCACAAGGGCATTCAGGAGCCGCTCCGCCAATACGGCGCCTACCAAGCGGCCTTGATCCCAGACGGTGAGGTCCAATGCTCCGGCCACCCACAGCAAGTTGCTCAGCAGGGCGTGGCTGGCCAGACGCTGACCCTGCTCCCACGCCTCGATGGTGGCCACGTGCACGCGCTGGCCGGTGCGTTCGGCTAGGTCTACCGTGGTTACGCGGCGAGCTCGGCGCTGGGCGGCGATGAACCGTCCCGCGATGTTGAACGACACCAGCCTTCCCTCCTGAAATACAGCCATTGGAGATCATGCCCAACGGCAGGCCGTCGCGATTTTGTAAATCTGCGTGCAGTTTATCAGACCGGCGAGGGACCGGGGTAAGCCCGCACGCCTGGCCCCACGGTCATCTCCTACCAGCCGCAGCGCAACGAACCCCGGCCGCAGGCGGTCGCGACGCGGACGGAGGCTGGTTTGCGGCGGGGCACCCAGATCGGGCTGGGCGCGCCGCGTGGGGCGCCAAGGAGAGCGGCGTGACCCGATGGAGGCAGGCAAGGACGCGATGAACCTACGGGCACTGTCCTGAGCCGCTCGTCACCGCGGTTGTCACTGCCC
>JAJYPH010000207.1 GCA_021795575.1 Bacillota bacterium | reverse complement strand
TCCGATCTATGGCCGGCGTACCACGGGGCACTTTTCGGTAAAACACTTGTCGCCCTTGAGAAACAGCTTCGTGCCTTCTCGCCGGCAAAGCTTGCAAACGGGTCCTGTGTAACGGGCCATGCTCTCCTCCTTCTGGCGTGGGCTTGTATTAGACGCGGCGCCGCTTGGGCGGCCGGCATCCGTTGTGCGGAATCGGGGTGACGTCTTTGATCATGCTGACCTCGAGCCCGGCGGCCTGCAACGAGCGAATGGCGGCCTCGCGACCGGCGCCGGGGCCCTTCACGAACACCTCCACCTCGCGCAGTCCGTACTCCATGGCCCCCTTGGCGGCTGCCTCGGCCGCCAACTGGGCGGCAAACGGCGTGCTCTTGCGGGAGCCTTTGAATCCGGCTTGTCCCGACGAGGCCCACGAGAGGGCGTTGCCCTGCGGGTCCGCGATGGTCACGATGGTGTTGTTAAAGGTCGATCGGATGTGCGCCACACCCCGCTCGATATGGCGACGGTCGCGCCGCTTGGTTTTGTTGGACCGGCGAATCGGCATCGGACTCCTCCTCCGGAAACTTTCTGGTCGGCCCGGGCCTTCGTGGTCGGTGGTCGCCGCCTTAGCGCTTGCGCCGCACGCCCACCGTGCGCTTGGGCCCCTTGCGGGTCCGCGCATTGGTTTTGGTGCGCTGGCCCCGCACCGGCAGCCCGCGCCGGTGGCGAATACCCCGGTAGCTCCCAATATCCTGCAGCCGCTTCACCGAGAGCTGGACCTCACGGCGCAGATCCCCCTCCACCCGGTACGCATCGGTCTGTTCGCGCAGCCGGCGCTCCTCATCCTCCGTCAGGTCGCGCACCCGCGTGTTGGGGTCGACGCCCGCCGCAAGAAGAATCTTGCGGCCGTTGGACCATCCAATGCCGTAGATGTACGGCAGCGCGGCCTCGATTCGCTTGTCGCGCGGCAGATCAATTCCTGCAATGCGGGCCATGTTCTCTCCCCCTGCTCTCGGTCTCCCTGTTGCGCTGCTACCCCTGGGCCTGCTTATGCTTCGGGTTCGGACAAATCACGATCACCCGTCCGTGCCGCTTCAGCACTTTGCACTTCTCGCACATCGGCTTCACTGATGCTCGGACCTTCATGATCCGCCCTCCTTTCTCCCGGCCCCCCGGATCTCCGGGCCGCCCCCGGAGCGCCTACTTGAACCGATAGGTGATGCGGCCCCGCGTCAAGTCGTACGGTGACAGCTGGACCGTCACCTTGTCGCCCGCCAAAATGCGGATAAAGTGCATCCGAATCTTGCCCGAGACATGGGCCAGCACCTTGTGGCCATTGGCCAGCTCCACGCGAAACATGGCGTTGGGCAGCGGTTCAATGACGGTGCCCTCCACTTCAATGGAATCGTCCTTCCCCAACCTGCTTCCCCCCTTCGCGCCGCCAATCGGCGCTCTACCAAATATGCCCTCGATCAGCGTGTTTGAACCAGCCGTCCGCGGCGCGACGGCCGGCGCTACCCATTCGCTGATTGTACCGCGTTTGACCCACTTTCGGCTAGTCGTGTCAGCACGCGGGTGCCGTCCGGGTCGATGAACACGCTGTGCTCAAAGTGGCACGACAGGCTCTGGTCGGCCGTCACCACCGTCCAGCCGTCATCCCGGACGGCGACCCGCCGGTCGCCGATGTTAACCATCGGTTCAATGGCCAGCGCCATCCCCGGCTTGATCAGCGGGCCGCGGCCGGCCACCCCGTAGTTCGGCACCTGCGGATCTTCGTGCATGGCGCGCCCGACCCCGTGGCCGACGAAGTCCCGCACGACGGAGAATCCCGCCGGCTCCACCACGCCGGACACTGCGGCGCCAATGTCGCCGATATGTCCGCCGGCCACCGCCGCGGCGATGCCGGCCGCGAGCGACCGGGCGGTGACCTCCAACAAGCGCGCCGCCGTGTCACTGGGCGGCGCCTCACAAAACACGGAGACGGCCGCGTCCCCCACCATGCCCTGGATGCGGGCGCCCAGATCCAGACTCACCAGGTCCCCCGGGTTTAGGCGGCGGCTGCCGGGAATCCCGTGCACCACCTCGTCGTTCACCGACACACACACGCTGGCCGGATAAGCCGGCTGACTGGGGTGTGCCTGGTAGCCCTTGAACACCGGCTCGGCGCCCCGGCGTCGGATCTCGGCCTCGGCCAGCCGGTCCAGCTCGCGCGTGGCGAGGCCCGGACGCACCGCCTCCTGCAGGAGGACCAGCACCTCGGCCACAATGCGACCCGCCTCGATGAGCCCATCGCGCTCGGACGGCGACTTCAACTCAATCACGCGCCAGCACCTCCTCCAGCCGGGCCGCCACCGCGTCCACCGATCCCAGCCCGTCCACCCGCCAAAGCCGGTGGTCCGCTTCATAGAACGCCACCAAGGGAAACGTCTCGGCTTCGTACACCGTGAGGCGGCGGGCCACGGTGGCTTCGTCGTCGTCCGCGCGGCGCCGCAGATCGCCGCCACACCGGTCGCACCGGTCGGCCACCGCGGGCGGGCTCCACTCCAGGTGATAGGTGGCCTGGCAGTGGGCACAAAAGCGGCGGCCCGTGAGCCGCGCCACCAGGGTATCGTGCGGTACCTCCAGCAGCACCGCCCCGTCCAGCGGGTGTCCGGCCGCCACCAGCTGCTGGTCCAAGGCGGCGGCCTGCGCCACGGTGCGCGGAAAGCCGTCGAACACGGCGCCGGCGGCCGCATCCGGCGCCGCGAGCCGCTCGGCCACCATCGACAGCGTCACCCCATCGGGCACCAAGTCGCCGCGCCGCATGTAGGCGTCCGCTTCCCGGCCCAGCGCCGTCTCGGTCCCCACATGGTGCCGAAACAGCTCGCCCGTGGACACATGGGGCACACCCAGGCGGGTGGCCAGACGCGCGGCCTGGGTCCCCTTCCCGGCACCGGGGGGGCCGAGGAGCACGATCCGTGTACGCGTGCTCATCCCATGAACCCCCGGTAGTTCTGCATCAACAGGTGCGAGCGCATCTGTTTGAGCGTGTCCAACGCCACCATCACGATGATCAGCAGCGACGTGCCGCCAAAGTACAGCGACTGCACCGGAATCACCATCGTGACGAAGCTCGGCATCACGGACAGCGTGGCGAGGAACAGCGCGCCGACCCACGTGAGGCGATAGCTGATCCGCGCCAGGTACTCGGCGGTGGCCTTGCCCGGCCGAATCCCCGGAATGAACCCGCCCGCCTTCTTCAGGTTGTCCGCCACGTCATCCGGCTTGAACATGACCTGGGTGTAGAAGAACGTAAACACCACCACCAGGAGAAACTCCACGATGATATACGGGGCCGACACGAAGCTGAAGTTCGTCTGCAGGAACGTGAGCCACGACTTGTTGACAAACTGCCCAACGGTCGTCGGCAGAAACAGCAGCGAGATGGCAAAGATGACCGGAATCACCCCCGCCTGGTTTACCCGGATGGGGAGGTGCGTACTGCCACCCTGATACATGCGGCGGCCCACCACGCGCTTGGGATACTGGATGGTGATGCGTCGATACCCTTCACTGATGAAGATGACACCTCCGGTGATGACGACCGCCGCCACCAGAAACAGGACAATCACGACACTGGGCGTGACCCCGGCCGCCAAGTACGCCTGCACCTGACTGACGGTGTACGGCAGGCGCGAGATGATGCCAAAAAACACAAGCAGCGAAATGCCGTTGCCGATGCCCTTGTCGGTGATCTGTTCCCCCACCCACATCAAAATCAGCGTGCCCACGGTCAGCAGCGCGGCCGTCAAGACGGGGTCGCCCAGCCCGGGATGCGCAAACGCGGGCACCCCACCCGAGCTGTAGTGCGAGAGATAGTACGCCACACCCGCCGACTGGAGGATGCCCAGCACCAGCGTGCCCCAGCGGGTGTACAGCGTGATGTGGCGCTGACCCTCCTCGCCCTCCTTAGACCACTCTTCCACCTTCGGAATCACGACCGTCATCAGCTGCATGATGATGGACGCGTCGATATACGGAATGATGCTCAGCGCAAACAGCGACAGGGTGGCCGTGGCGCCTCCCGAGAACAGGTTCAACAGGGCAAAAATCGTCGTGTTGCTGTTGAACAGCGTCTGGATGACTGAGGCGTGCACGCCCGGAAGGGCCACGTGCGCGCCTAGCCGAAAGACGACGAGCGCCAGCAGCGTCACCAACAGCCGCCGCCCCAGCTGACTCTGGCGCAGCGCGCGCAGCACCCCGGCCGTGGGCATGGGCCGCGTGGCCACTATTCCACCTCGGCGCGGCCTTGTGCCGCTTCAATCTTCTCCCGGGCCGTCCCGGAAAACTTCTGGGCGTGCACCACCAGCGCGCGGTCCAGGTCGCCTTCCCCCAAGATTTTCACCGGCAGGGGCCGGCGCACCAGGCGCCGCTCGCGCAGCAAATCCGTGGTCACGTCGGTGCCCGCGGGAAACACGTTCAGCTGGCCCACATTGACCACCTCATATTCGACCCGGAAGGGATTCTGGAACCCCCGCATCGGCAGGCGTCGAATCAGGGGCATCTGCCCTCCCTCAAATCCCGGGCGCACCCCACCACCGCTGCGGGCGTTTTGTCCCTTGGACCCACGGCCCGAGGTTTTGCCCAGGCCGGACCCAATGCCGCGGCCGCGGCGCGTGCGGCGCACGCGCGCCCCCGGCGTGGCTTTCAAATCGTGCAGTCTCATGCCGAGTCTCCTTTCTGGCGGCGAGGCCGCTTGCCGGACGGCTCGACCGCCCGGGCCGCGTCAACCGCCACTGCCTCGACGGCCACCAAGTGCCGCACCTTGTGCACCATGCCGCGAATGTCGGGCGTGTCGTCTTTTTCCACCGTGCGCCACATTTTGCCCAAGCCCAGTGCCTTCACCGTGTCCTTCTGTTCGTGGTGGTACCCAATGGGGCTTTTCACCAGCGTGATCCTAATTCGATTCGGCATGCCGCCGGCCCCCCACTTCCTCAACCGTCTTGCCGCGGAGGCGTGCGACGGTGCGTGCGTCCTTCAGCATCTTCAGCGCTTCCATCGTCGCCCCCACCACGTTGTTGGGGTTCTTCGAGCCCAGCGACTTCGAAAGAATGTCTTCAATCCCGGCCATTTCCACGACCGCCCGCACCGCGCCGCCGGCAATGACCCCGGTGCCCGGCGCCGCCGGCTTCAGCAGCACGCGGCCCGCGCCAAACTGTCCCACCACCAAATGCGGGATGGTGCTGCCGATGCGGGGCACGGTGACCAAATGCTTCTTGGCATCCTCGATGCCCTTGCGAATGGCCTCCGGAATCTCCGCGGCCTTGCCCAGCCCCGCTCCCACGCGACCCTGGGTATCGCCGACCACGACCACGACGCTGAAACTAAAACGACGCCCGCCCATGACCACCTTGGCCACGCGATTGATGGACACCACGCGCTCCTTGAACTCGTTCTCGGCCCGCTCTCCGCGGTCGCGCCGCGGTCCGTCCTGTCTCGCCATGATGCCTCCTTGTCTAA
>JAJYPH010000206.1 GCA_021795575.1 Bacillota bacterium | reverse complement strand
GCTGTATGCCCTGGAGCAGGACTCCCGCCACCGGGGGCTCAAGGTGGTGCGCGGACACAACCGGGGGTTGGCGGGCGCCCGCAACCGCGGCGCCGAAGCCGCCCGGGGCCAGTTCGTCGCGTTTTTAGATCCGGACGACGCGGTGGAGCCCGGGTATTGGGCCTGGGCGGTCCGCGTGTTGGACGCGTACGACAACGTGAGCTTCGTGGGCGCGTGGGCCCAGATGTTTGGAGACCGCGGGGACCTCTGGCCGGCGTGGAATCCCGAACCGCCGTATATTCTTTACCACAACACGCTGCACAGCAGCTGTCTGGTGGTTCGGCGCGCTGACTTTTTGGCGCACGGCGTGAACGACCCTCGGTTTGTGTACGGCCTGGAAGATTGGGAGGCGGTGGTGCGCATGGTGGGGGCGGGCCTCGGCGGCGTGGCGATCCCGGCGCCCCTGGCCCGCTATCGGGTGCGGGCCGACTCGATGGCGCGGGCGTTTCGCCCCGAGTCGCTCATGTTTCTGTACGAAGAACTGTTGGCCAAGCACAGCCAACTGGTGGGCCAGTGGGCCGTGCCGGTGGCGGGCCTCTTAAATGCCAACGGGCCGCAGTACCTGGCCATCACCCCCACGCGCGGGACCGAATACGCGCCTCCCGCGTGGCTCCGGGGAGAGGCATGAAGCCGGTGGAGGCGCGGCCGTCCGACCCCCGGCTGCCGGATCCCGCCGGCGCCGGACGGGCACCACGGGGTCCGATGCATCCCGAGAGCCTTTCCATCATTGTGGTGAACTGGAATGGTGGGGCGCTGGTGCCCGACCTGCTGGCGGCGCTGAACGCACAGACGCTGCCCACCTTTCAGCTGGTGTGGGTGGACAACGCCAGCACCGACGACAGCGCCGCCCGGACCCGGACCTACCCGCTGCGCCCGGGGATCGCCTGGACGGAGGTGGCCCTCGCGTCCAATCGCGGGGTGGCCGGCGGCCGCACGGCGGGCATTGCGGCCGCGACGGGCAGCGTGCTGGGCTTTTTGGACGTCGATGCCGAGCCGGCCCCCACCTGGGCGGCCGAAGCGGTGCGATGCATGGAGGCCCGTCCTGAGGCGGGGGTCCTGGCGTCCTGGGTGGTGTTTCCCGACGGCCGCTTGAATGGGTTTGGCGCCTATTTGGACGGCTGGGGTCATGGCCGCGACGACGGCTTTATGGCGACGCCCGGCACGACGGCGGCGCCGGCCCCGCACGCGTCGCCCACCGGCTACGCCATGGGCTGCGGGATGGTGCTGCGGGCCCGTGTGGCGCGCGCGCTGGAGTTGGACCCCGCGCCCATCAAGTGGCACGATGACTCGGAGGTGGCCCTTCAGGCGCGGGCGGTGGGCGGCGAGGTGTGGCGCGAGCCGTCGCTGGTGGTGGTGCACAAGAAGGGCCACTCGGATGCGGCGCTGGCGCGCGAGGCGGGATCCCCGTCCGGCCGCCGGGCGCCGACCGAGAGTACCGAACGCATCGAACGCTGGTACCTGGCCGAGCGGGCTCGGGCGCGGCTCCTGCTGAAGTACGCGCCGTGGCCCATCGTGGCGGCCAACGGCGCGCGCGATGCGTGGACGGCCTTGCGAAGCTTGCGCCAGCCCGAAGTGGCGTGGGCGCTGGCGCGTGCCCACGCGTGGAACGCCCGGCACCTGCCGTCGGCCCTGCGATACCGGCGGCGGTGGGCGACGGCGGTGGGCTGGAGCGTCGCCGGTCCTCCGGCCGGCGGCCAGCGGAGGCCCCACGCCCACGACCAGCGTCCCGACGAGGAGGCGTGACGCCACGCCGGTCTGGCCGGAGGCGGCAAGTTCGTGGAGACAATCATGCCAAGGAAGCAGGGTGGCCAGCCGAGTGAGTTCAACGAGCGCCCTAGGTCCCTCCGGCCTTCCGTCGAGTGTCCCAGAACCCCTCGCCCTCCCTGACGGAGCGAGGGAGCGGCAGGAGGCGGGGGGCCGGACTCCCGACCTGGTCACGGTGATTGTGCCGTGCTACAACCAGGGGCCCTTCCTGGGGGAATGTCTGGCCTCGGTGGCGGCCCAGGACTACCCAGCCCTCGAGACCATCGTGGTGGACGACGGGTCTGACCAGGCCACCAAGGCCGCCATCGCGACGGCCGCCGCCGCGTTTGCCTTTACCCTGGTTACTCAGGAGAACCGGGGCTTGTCCGCCGCCCGCAACGCGGGGCTGGCGCGGGCGCGCGGACGCTTCGTGCTGCCGCTGGACGCCGACAATCGGCTCTCCCCCGATGCGGTGACGCAATTGGTGTCCACGTTTTGGGCCCGCCGGCGCCAGGACGATCGGGTGGCGTATGTGTATCAGGACAAAGTGTGGTTCGGCGCCGAAGACGGCTACGTGCCCCACAGCGAATATAATCTGTATGTCCTGATGCAGGACAACTTCAGCGACGCCTGCGCCCTGATTGACCGCGAGGTGCTGGAAGCCCACCACCTGCGATACGACGAAGGGATGCGCAGGGGCTACGAGGACTGGGAGCTGTTCTTGCGGCTGGGCGTCCTCGACCAGATTGGGACGCGGCTGGCGGGCCGGACGTTTTTCTACCGGCGCTGGGGCTTTTCCATGGTCAACCTGGCCGACGAGCAGCGCGACGCCTTAAAGGCATACATTCGGCGCCGGGAAGGCGCCCTGTACTTTCCCCCGGTGGCGTCGGGCGTGAAGCGCGCGTGGGCGCCCGGCGTCACGGTGCTGCTGGCGGACGTGGTGCCGCTCATGGCCCAAACTTTACAGGACCGGGATGCGCGGCTGGCCCGCACCGAAGGCGAGATGGTGGCGGCGCTGCCCTCGGTGCGCGGCAAATACTGGTGTTTGGTGGTGCCCGGACAGGAGGGGATGCTGGCCGAGGACCCGGCGCTGCTGCACAAGCTGGTCAGCTTTTTAGAGCGTCAGCCGCAGTTCAGCGGCATCCGGGTCGTGCAGGGGGACACGGTGGTGGCCCGCTTGGTGCATGCCCGACGGCTGCTGGAGGAACGGCCGGTGATTGACGCCGCCACCTACGACGCCCTGGACCGCGCGCTGGACCGGGTGTTTCCGGTGCCCGCCTGGGACGTCACCCGTCAGACGTGGGTGGCGGACCGGGAGGCGCCGGTCGCGGTGCCGGACGACGCGCAGCCTCGGCGCTGGGCCCGCTGGCTGAAAGCCGTGGGCAAGCGGCAGGTGGCGCCGCGCATCGGCTTTGAGCGGGCGGCGGGCATCTACTTTCACCAGCGGCAGGTGTTTCTCTTGATGCGGCGCCGTCGGCGCGAGCGCTTGGCCGCAGCGGCGCCATCCGACCGGCCCCCGGCATCCCCAGGTGTGGGGTTCGGACTGGTGTCCCCGGCGGCCCAGGAGGCCGGCCACCAAGTGGAGGCAGGATTCCGCCACTGGCTGCCGGTCGATCTCGACGCCCGGCCGCCGATGAAGCCCCCGCTCAAGGCGGCGGTGCTGCACGGGTATCGGCACGCCGCGCCGGCCACCCCGCCCGCGATGGGTCCCGCCCGTACTCTGGCCGCCGAAGGCACGGGCGGGCACGCGCTGGTGCTGGGCCACGATGAGGAGACCGTTCAGGGTCTCGGGGCCGAAGGCTATGCCGTCACGGTGGGGGATTTGTCGCTGGCTGCGATGGATGCCGAGACCGGGCATGCCCCGGGGGTGGAAGTGCGCGACCTGGCGTTTTGGACCCCTGGCCCCCTCTTTGACGGCGTGGTGGTGACCGATGGCTTGCGCGCGGTGCTGGGGCCCGAAGCGGATCGGATGGCGCACGCGGCCATGAAGCCGAATGCCTGGAGCGTGGGCGTGGTGGGGCGGCGCCACCCACCGCGCGTGCTGGTGGTGGCGCCGTGCCTGGTCACCGGTGGAGCGGACCGAGCCATTCTGGACCTGCTGCCGGTGCTGACCGGGGCACCCTATGAGGTGTATCTGGCCACCACCGAGCCCTCGCAGAACCCGTGGCTTCGGCATGCCCTGCCCTTTGTCAAAGAATATTGGGATGTGGGCGCCCTCGCTCCCACGGATGCCGACCGGGTGGCGCTTTTGGTGGAGCTCACGCTGCGCTGGAACATCGACGCGGTGTACCTCATGCACTCCCGCGTCGGGTTTGACGCGTTGCCGCATCTCCGCCGTGCACGGCGGGTGCCCGTGGTGGCGCAGTTTCACCTTGAAGAGCCCGTAGGCCACGGCGGGTGGGTGTTTTACGGGCTCAGCCGCTACGGCAACCTCATCGACCGGATTGTGACCGTGTCGCATCAGCTGGCGGAGCGGGTCACAACCGCCTACTATGCGCCCGCCGACAAGATTCGCACCATCCACCTGGGCGTGGCCGTCCCCGATGTGGTCCCGCCGCCGCCGCCGCCGGCCGACCGCTTCCAGGTGCTGTACCCCGCGCGCCTGGCGGACCAGAAGGCGCCGCTCACGCTGGTGGCGATCGCCAAGGCCTTAAAGGCGGAGCAGGTGCCGCTCACGATTCACGTGTTGGGCAATGGGCCGCTGGCCGAGCCGCTGGCGGCTGCCGTGGCCAAAGAGCACCTGGACCCCTGGATCTCGCTGCACGACTTTGCCCCCAAGGCGGCCATGCCCAGCTGGTACAGCCGCACGCACGCCACCCTCTTGACCAGCGCGTGGGAAGGACTGCCGCTGGTGCTGCTGGAGTCGCTGGCGCATGGCCGCCCGGTGGTGGCACCCGACGTGGGCGCCGTGCGAGAGATTGTGGGACCGGATACGGGGGCACTGGTGTCCCACCCCGACCGCGTCTCGGAGTACGTCGACACGCTCCGACGCTGGGCGGCCGACCCTTCCCCGCTCACGGCCCTCGGTCTCGCCGGCCGGCGCCGCGTTCAGGCAGAGTTCGACCCCGTCGAGACCGGGCGGGAATATGTCGCGTTGTTCGATGAACTCTGGCAAACATCCTGAAAACGCGGTTTCCAGCCCGGCCGTACGGGGGGAAGCATTACCGAAAGTAGGGGTTGACCACAAATTCTGCGCCGGGAAGCAGGATTTCGGGAACCGGCGTGGTATTATGCCGTCGGAAGCAGTGGACCTGCCTCCGTGTCTGCCGTGAATCAGCAGGCATTTGGGAAACCGGCGCGTTGGCCCAGACCCCCCAATCCGTGGGGAATTGGACGAACGATGTCGTGGTCGGAAGAATGTTTGATCCGGGTTCCTGGCGGCAAACAAGGAGAGTGGAGAGCTGCTGCAGGGCAGGGGGATGCGGGACAAACCTCATCCTAAGGCCACAGTCCAGAGGCTCTGCCCGGGCAGGTTGGTTGCGGGACCGATAAGGTCTCCAGAGGAGGGTATCTAACTAGTGGATCACGCGAGAAGGCGCAAAGTGTTCACCGGCCTCACCATGGCCTCATCGTTGGCGTGGATGTCGATTTTGCCCGCCACGGCTGTTTTTGCGCAGAGCACCCCGACGGTCACCCCGGGCTCGGTGAAGCTCAGTGGCCCCATTCGTCCCACGAATGGGTCGGCCACGTTCACCGCCAGTGCCAGT
>JAJYPH010000205.1 GCA_021795575.1 Bacillota bacterium | reverse complement strand
AGGTGAACGCCTCCCGTGATGTTGAACGGATACACCGGCTTCTTGAGCTGGGGATCCAGGTACGGCGACATCGAGACGGCAGGGCCTACGCCCTCCACGCCGAGCCCATTGTAGATGGCCCGGAGGATGGCCGGCTGGTCGATGCCCATCTCCATCGCCTGTCTCACGGGCAGCTGCTTCAGGATGGACCCCACCTGGGGATTCTTGAAGTCAAGCGACACGGCCGCCGTCGCGGGGTTCGGCTGAGCAACAAACCGGTCCAACGTCAGCGTGTGGCGGATGGCATAGGAAGTGCCGGGCAGGTACCCGACTTGAATAGACCCCGTCTGCAACCCACTGAGCTCGGCCGTATCGGTCGTCTCATACTGAAACACCAGGCGGTGCAGATACGGCCTATGGCCGTCGTAACGCGAATTCGGCTCGAAGGTCCACGACTGCTCCGGTACCGCCTTGATCAGCCGAAACGGGCCGTCTATCACTGAAAAGAAGTGGGGGTTGCTCCCGTTGGCCGTGAGATATGCCAACTCCTTCGCATGATGGCCGGGATACCTATCCCATGACCCCTTGGGAAACGGCAGGAGTCCGCCCAGTTGTCCCACGAACCACGATTGATTAACCGCATGAGCCGTGGTGACCCGAAACTCGTGGGCATTGACCACGGTAAACGACGTGACGACGGTGGCCAGCCCCGTTGGGCCGGCGCCGGCCCACGGCCACGGGGCTGGCGCCGTGGGTGCACTGGCCGCCTGAATCATATGCCACTCAAACTGCACGTCCGCGGCGATGACGGGCAGACCGTTGGACCAGTGCCACTTGGGATTCATCTTCACGGTATACACGGTGCCGGCATGGTTCGCGGTGATGGCGCTGGCGACACTGCGGGCGTAGTCGGGAACGCCATTGCTGCCCATAACATAGAGTCCCAGGTACTGCAGAGATTGCGCCGTCGCGTTCGTGGTGATGTTATACGCATCCGGCATCAGGGGCAGATACCAGTTCATGCTCGTCAGGGGGCCCAAAGCGTCCACCACGGTCCCGCCGGACTGAGGCCGTGTTAACCCGGTGGCGGTGTTCGTCTTGGGCGTCGCACTGGTGGGCGCACACGCCGTCGCCGCCAACAGGACCGCCGCCCCAACGCCCAACCAGGCCCCTCTCGGGCGCCGCTGATAGCGCTGGGGACGAGAATGTAACACGCTGGCCATGTCTTCGTGAGCCTCCTTGGGTGACACTGTCATAGGACCGACAGTCGAATTTCGTGGGCGCCGTCCGCCCGCGCGGACTCGTAATACAGCCAGTGCTGTTGATTCACGTGGATGGCAGCCACATACCGGAGCGAGTGGCTGCCATGGGGCGCGGTCCACCACGGTCCGCTAAGACTCAACTTGGTCAAGCGGTCCCATCCCGCGACCAGCGCCAGTCCCGATTTCTCTTCGTAGTTTTCGTCGACGGACGCGCCGCCGTCGTAAAGGGCCAACACCCCGTCGGGCGTGACCAATAGGCTGGACACCCGGGCGGCATAGGCATCCCAAGCACCCGGTGTGGGGCTCAGGACCAACCCTAGCCAGTCGTAGTGGATGCCGTCACGGCTGACCGCGAGCCCCGTCTGGGATAGCACCCGGCCCGTCGTGTAGACGTCCTCGGAGACGTGGAGTTCCTGGTGGGTATCTGCTACCGCGTCTGGGACGCGGCTTGCGCAACTCACATACATCCAATACAGCCCTTGGGAAAACACCACCACCGGGTCCTTGGCGGCCTCCATGCCTATGTCCTGGGGCGTGAACACTGGAACGCGCCTGCTGACATCGAATTGATCCGGCCGCTCCGCCTCGACGACGTCAATACGCCAGCGTCGGTCCTTCGGATCCACATAGCTCAAGTAGAGCAGATAGCCGTGCGGGGTCTCGGCCAGCGCGAACCGCTCGACCGAACTGGTTTCCAGTGCCTCTTGATGAATACTCCAGATGTCATCAAACTTCACCCCGTCGACACTGCGGGCAATGCGCGCTTCATAGCCCCGCCCCTCGCCCCGTGGCCGTCGGTAACGGAAGCTCATCAGAACCTCGCCACTCGACGTGTGCAACACGCTGGGCGCACCGACCCAGTAACCCGGCTCCTGAATGAGCGGCTCCCGTATCGCGACGCTGTCAACCTGGGGCTGCCAGCTCGATAGTGCCCAGTTCCTCAATTGATTCGCCATCTGCATCGTGCACGCCCTCTCCAGGTTTATGTCGTGGGCCTGATAGCTCACCGTCGGCTACGCACTGGGCGGCCACAGGCCCCCCGGGGTTTCTCCCGTTGCCGCGGCCAAGTAGCGGTGGAATACCAACGCGGCGGCGCCGACCGCTTGCATGTCGTAGGTGGCGCGGCTGACCCGCACGTGGACGGGTTTGAGGGGTTGCCCCATGGTGGCGGCCAGTGCGTTCAAGGCGTGAGGGTGTACCAGCCACAGAGATTTCCCCCCGACCACCACGGTCGGGATGTCCAAGGCTACCGCTAGATTGCGCAACCCGTACCCCAACGCGCGGCCCAACTGTTCATCACGGCCGCATTCTCCGTTGCCGACCAGCGACCCCACCACTTGTTCCAGACACCCCCGACTCCCGCAATAGCAAGGCGGACCGTTCGGGTCGATCCCTATGTGCCCTAGTTCGACCGAGGTGAAGGACGGCAAATCGCCCGCGCGGGCTCGTGTGACCACACTGCCCCCCACCCCACCACCCAAATAGACAAAGAGAATCCGCTCGTCGTGCTCCAACAGATCCTCGCCGGCAAACCACGCGCCTAAGGCTGCCGCGACCGCGTTGTTCGCCACATACATCCGCGAAACGGCGGTGGATGCGCTGAGGTCAGCTGCAAAGGACGCCCAGTTGAGATCTCGCGGATACCACCCTGGGGTGCCGAGGCCCCACCCGAGCAATGTGGCAAGCGGCGGTACTTGCCCGCCGAGCGATCCCATGGCTGCGAGGACCCGGTGGCGCAGTGTCCCCGCTGAGAGTGTCGCCAGAGGACGGGCGAATTTCTCCGATAGCGCACCCGTGATGGCCCCTTTCGGGTCGATGAGCGTGGCGACGAATCCGCTTCGCCAGAACAGCACTCCGCCGGCGTAGCAAGTGCTCTCCGCCAGCTCGACCCCGACCCGGGGGCGTCCACCTCGCGCCCCTCCACGGGATGGAAGGGGTCCCGTCTCGCGTACCAGGCCCAACCCGATGAGTCGCGCCACGATATTGCCGACGGCGGCGGGATTGAGGCCTAATGCTAGCGAGAGGTCAGACCGTCCTACCGGGGCCTTACGCCGAACGAAGTCGAGAATAAGAGCCTCGTGATACGCACGGCCGGTATGCGAGGTCGACATCGGATCCCTCCTTCCTTACGCTACTTGTTTCGCATGTAACCATGCGCCTGACACGATGCACAACGTTTCCATGACGCGGGGAAGAATTCCTTGGAGACGAGGTCGGTACCGCACTCGCGCGCACGTGCCCTTGCGCACTTATTCAGTTATTCAGAACCGGTTTACGGGGACTGACAGAGCCTCATGTGAATCTCGCCCCTTGGTGTAGAGTCTCACGCTGGTTGACCGTCAGGATCCCACGCTCGTTGGCCGCGTCGGGGGGCTCTACGCCCATTGTCCCCTAGCCGCCGCTCCTTCTTCATCCTAGGTGGGCACCGTGCGCGGCGCGCGAGGGACCCGTGGAGCCCGCACGCGGTCGCTAGGAGCCTTTTCGGAAATTCGGAGGCCGCGCCGCGCTTGCGGTGTAGAGGCGGCGGGACGAAACGTTCCCCCACCAAAGGCTGGCAGCGGCCGCGATTTGGGTCCCCGATCGGGGAAATGCCGCGTATGGGCTTGACAAATGCAAGGGGGTCCTAAAACTCGGGCGACTGGTAGTCACTACCAGATCCCTGAGTAGGAGGCGATCGCGTGCTACGCGACCCTATGGATCATCGCACCTATTGTGCCACCCTCCCACCGCTCGACCCCGCCGTCTGGGGGGATCTCGTCGCCTGGTGTCGCCGGGCCGATGGCGAGCCCTGGCGGCCCACTCTGAGCCGCCCCGCGGGCCAGCGCGGCCGCCCCGGCCGCGACCCGGTCGCCCTGTTCCGGACCCTCGCCCTGCAGGCCCTGGTGGGGGAGCCGTCGATCACGGACTGGGTCCGCCGCGTGCGCCAAACGCCCGACCTCGCCCGCCTGTGCGGCTGGACCCCCACCACGGTCCCGGCCGTCAGCACCCTGTATGCGTTTTTGTATCGCCTGTATCCGGACCCCGACCGCCGCCTGGGCGCGGTCCGCGCGCCCTCCGGGCGGCGGGGGCCCGTCCTCGCCCGCGGCGAGAAACTCCCGCCACGGCGGCCGGGCGCCATCGACCGCGTGGCGGCCCGGGTCACTCGGGAGCGGCAGCGCCCGCTGCGCCCGCGGATCACCGACGCCTGGGATGCGCTGCTGGCCCAGGTGGTCGCGGAGAGTGTGCGGCGCGGGGCGCTGCCGGCGACCTGGGACCTGGCGGCCGACGGGACGGGCCTGGTCAGCGGGGCCCACTCGTTTGGCCGCAAGATCTGCGCGTGTCCGGGGCGCCGGTGCCGCTGCCGGCGGTACTTCAGCGACCCGACGGCCTTGCTGGGCTGGGACAGCCACCGCCACCGGTACTTCTTCGGCCACGGCGCCCAAGCGCTGGTGGTCGCGAACCCCGTCCCCGGCCAGCCGGCGCACCCGTTGGTCGTGAGCGTGGCGCTGCATCCCGCCAACCGCCACGATGGGGTGGCGCTGCCCGACCTGCTGCGCAAGACGCAGGCCCGCTATGCCGCGACCGGCGTCACCCTGCGGCGCCTCCTGGCCGATGCGGCCTATGACGTCGCGGGGCTGTGGACGTTTACGCGGACCTGCGGGCTCACGCCGGTGTTTGCGCCGCACACCCCGCCGACCCCGCCCGCCCTGAGTCCCGCCGCGACCGCAGCGGGGCTGCACCTGGGGGCGGATCTCCGGCCGATCTGTGCGGCGGGGCGCCCGCTGGCACCCCGCGGGCCGCAACGCCCGGGGATCCTGATCTGGGCGTGCCCGGCTCAGAATCGCCGGGCCGCGCCGTGTCCCACGCCGTGCGCCAAAGCCCGCGGCCGGGTGACGGTGAACCACCGCGGCACCCGGTACGCGGCCAGTGGCGTGCCCTACGGGTCGCCCGCCTGGCGCCAGATCTATGCCCAGCGCACGGCGGTGGAGCGGGCCAACAGCCTGTGGGCGAGCGCCGCCGTGAAGGCGGCGCACCACCGCCGCCGCTACCTCTGGTACGGCCGGCTGGTCCTCGCGGCCATCGTGGAACACGTGAAGGCGTGGGGGCGCGTGCCGGCCTAACGCGCCCCCCACCGCTCGTCAATGGCATCGCGGCCGCAAGACGGGATCCGGGGATCCCGAGCATGGCGTGCGCCGACCCGCCGCGCCCCCGGCGGCGCCGCGCGCTACGGCGCCGCCAGCGCCCGCCGACCACCCCGGCGGGGCTTTCCACCTTGCGTTCGTCGGGTCACCGGTGAATTTCCGAAAAGGCTCCTAGGGTTGGGCCGGCGCGCGCCCC
>JAJYPH010000204.1 GCA_021795575.1 Bacillota bacterium | reverse complement strand
CACGCCGCGCGGCAGCGTGGTTTGCGCGGCGCTCCAGTCGCCGGCGGCCACCTGCGCCTGGTCCAGCACCTCCACCGCCACCAGGTAGTCCCCGGCCGACGGCGTCGCCAGCGTGAACGTGTTTTGGGTCGAGTAGTTCTGGGCGTCGGTCCACTGGCCGGTGGGCGACTCCACCCACCACTGGTACTCCGCCGTCCCGCCCGGGTCCTGGGCCGCCGCGGTAAACGTGACCTGCCCGCCCACCGGCGCCGTGTGGCCGGTGGCCGTGAGCCGGACCGACCCCGGCGTCACCGTGGGGCCACTGGACGCCAACACCGCGGCCGCCGGCACCACACTCATCCACACCAAACTTGAGGCCAGGGTCAGCGGCTTCCACACCCGATGGATGCGGTTCCGGCGATTCACGGTCATCTGACAACTCCTTCTCTAAATGGGCAAGGCAAAGCCTTTGGCGGGACATGCCGTTCCTGGCGCTCTCTCCGGCAGCTCCGACCAAAGGTCGTGCTGGACCGGCTTCGTTCGACACCCGGCGGCAAATTCCTGCCGTACATGGCCGTTGGAACACGAGCCAGTCCGTGGAATGAAATACTGGGGCCCTTTTGGCCAAGCGCCGGGCCGCCAGCGAACATGGCCGCGTGGCAGCTGGTCACTCGACCGGGGCCGGCCCCCAGCCCGCGGCATAGACGGTCCAGCCCCACCACAGGGCGGGGTCCTGTCGCACCACCGAGTTCAAAAATGCGTAGATGCTCTCGGTCAGAGACGCCACCGTCACGCTCGGGGTGCCCGGTTCGTACAGCGGATCGCCAAATATGAGGCGATACGTGAGCGGAGTCGTGGCCATGAGATAGACCGGGACTAGAGGCACCTCGCCCGCGATCGCCAAGCGGGCGGGCCCGGTGGTGGCAGGCAGCTCTCGGCCCAAGAACGGCACCGTCACCCCGCTGCCCTGGCCCAGGTTGTAGTCGGGCGTCACAAACAACGAAAACCCCTCGGCCAGCGCGGCCGCCAGCCGAGGCGTGGCCGGTTCGCCCGGGAGGCCCACATAGCACGTGCGCGCGAGGTCTTCGCCCAAGTGCTGAGCCAGCGCCTGCCACCCCGCCACTAGGTGCGCGTCGATCGGGATAGCGAGGGATTCGCCCAGGGCGCGCAGCACCGCCGGACCGGCCAGGTACGGACCCCAGTGGGGCGACACCAGCACGGCGCGCCCATATTGGCGCTTCACGCGCTCCCAACGTGCCCGGCCCTCCACCACCACATGGCGATCCAGGAAGCCCGCGTAGCCCTGGTACAGGTGCACGAACAGCACGTCCACCATGCGCGTGGACAGATACGCGACCAGGCGGTTTTGCTGCCGATCCCGCTCCGGGGGCGGCAGGTCGTTGAACACCCGGGCCGCCACCGCCTGGAGCCGCTGCGCCTGGCCGCTCGCTTCATCGTCATACCAGCAGGCCCTCCGCAGGAAGGGCACCGTCACCTCGGGAGGATATCGACGCAGCACATCATAAAAGGGCAGATGGGCCAGGACCATCGGCAGGCTGGTCAAATTGTTCCGCTCAGGCGTCATGACGGCACCCCGGCCCGTCCCGATTGGATCCACCCCCACCACCGGGTGGGGTTCTTGGCCACCTCGGCCGCGAGGTACCGGTACAGCCGCTCAGTGAGAGCCTGGACGTCCCCCGCGGAGGGGCCGGGCCAATACAGCGGCTCGGCCACCTCCCAGCGATAGGCGAGCGGTCCCACGCGCGCGAGCGTCATCCCGATGAGCGGCACCTCGGCCGCAAGCGCGACGCGTGCCGGCCCCGTGGTGGCCGCCAAGCGCCCGCCCACAAACGGCATGGTCACGGGTGGCGACCCACCCTTCCCCAAGTTGTAGTCCGGCGTGATGAAGATGCTCCAACCGTCGCGCGCGTCTTGGATCAGGCGGTCGGTGAGGCCGCCCCCGGGTCTCACGCCCACCACGCGGAGCCGCTCGGCCGACGTCAGATACCGCTCGGCCAGCGTCATCCACGCGCGGGCCGCCTCCGGCTCCGTCTCGCACGTCACGCGCCAGCCGTTGGCCAACAAACACATCGGCAGGGCCAAGTAGGCGTCCCAGTGAGGGGACACCGCCACCATGGATCCAAACTCCCGGCGCACTCGGTCCAGCACCGCTTGGCCCTCCACCGCCACCGCGCGCTGAACGACGTGCCACGGTTCCTGCCACAGCGCAAAGAGTGCCGCGTCCACCATGAGGCCGGTCATGTACTCGATCCAGGCTTGCTGTGCACGCACGTTGGGACCGAAGCTCCGGGCGGCCACCTCCTTCAGGTAGCGAGCGGCCCCATTTCCCGAATCCGCCGCCCCCTGCCAGTCGTACCGGTTGGCATTTTCCAAAAGCGGCCAGGCCAGCTCCGGCGGATACCGGCGGGCCACATCAAAGAAGTCCTGGTGCGCCACCAGTGCTGTCAGGTCCAACAGGCGAAACGCTGGCGAGGGTCGCGCTTCTGGTGTCATGGTCATCCTCCCCCGTGCGCACCCATGCAAAAAGTCCCCACCGCAAGCCTTCTCGGCCACCGGCGTGCACCACCCGCCCCGAAACCCCGGGCCGCCCGAGAGACCAGCTTTATCATGCAACCCGCTTCCAGCCTACCCGGGCGCCCGCTCGTCGGCAAGCGAGCCGGTCCTAAAGTCGGCCGGTCGTGGGACGGTCTCGAGAGGTTCGCCGGAACCCCAAGACCCGATGGAGACTCTTGAGACATCCCGCCCACCTCCCCGTCGGAATGCCGGGAACCTTCGCCCGTCGGGGGTGGGCAAGGCCACGAAGGGAGACGGCCCCCAAGGGTCTGGGACCGTGGGCCCTCACGACTAACCCGTCACGATGGCAACGCGAAGATCTTCGGACCGCCGTCCCGGACGTCGCGGCTCATCAGGCGCAAACCGGGACGGACCGCCTCATGGGCGATCCGTCCGCTGTGATGGGTCCGGTTACGGTTGGGTGGTGGTGAACGTGTAGAACGTCCCGTTCAACTCGACCCACTGGGTGATGGTTGCCGCCGATGCCTGACTCCAGGACGTGCCACTGGTCGCGCCGGTCGCCACCGGGACGTAGAGATAGTCGGTCGCCGACGTGTTGGCGTCCGACACCACGTGCGCGCTGCTGGTATACCAGATGACCGCATCCCCGGTGGGGGCCGTGAGCGTGAAGCCCACGTACGCCGCCCCGGTCGCCGTCGAGGGCGGGGCCTCGTTGGTGAGGTCCAGGTAGTACGCGGGGGTACCACTGCTGTTGGACCACACCGCCAGGGTCTGACCCGTCGTCGTCGCGCCACCTGACGTGACGCTGGCTCCAGACACGATGGCCGGCGTCAGCACCGTGGCACTCCCCGGGGCGAGGGTTGCGAAGTCGCTGACCGCACCGGCGTAGGGAATCGCCGCGAACGAACTCCCGCTCACGGTCCCACTGGCCGTGTCGCCCGAGACGTTCAGGTTCTGACTCTCGCCAGCCGCCGTCACGACGCTCGTGGACAGCGCGGGGAGGCTGACCGTCCCGCTGGTGGAGACCGCCACCGGCGCGGTGGCGTAGTCGCTGCCCTTCGCCACGCTGTCCACGGCGCTCGACGACGTCGTCACCGTGAATGCGTTAAACGGTACGACCGTCGCGTCGGTGGAGCCCGACGGGATGGTGACCGTCAGCGCCACCATGGTGCTGCCGCTCACCGCCGCGGCCGTCCCCGAAAGCGTCGCCCCACTCACGGCGCTGTCAGTCACCATAAAGGCGCTGCCCGACGTCACCGTACCCGACGCCAACGGCGCGTTGTACGCCAGGTCCATGGTCATCGTGCCGTTGCTGCTGGTGGTTGCCTGCGTGAAGTTCACAACCGTGGCCCCGGTCGCCATCGCCTCCGTGGACAGATCTTGCCCGTACGCGGGTCCTGACACCTGGGTCGCCGTGCTGCTGACCAGCCACACGTTGGCCGACGACGCGCCCGGCGGGATGTCCACCACCATGGACGACGAGCTCACGCCGCCGCGGGAGGCCTGCCAGTACTCGCCGCTGGGCAGCACGGGCAGTTCCACCGCGAGCGGCGTGGTGCCGGTCACGGCGATGGGGTCACCCCCGGCGTCGACGTTCACCACCTGGAGCTCCACCGGTGTGTTCGCGGGCAGCGGCACCTGGTTGGTACTGCTCACGTGCTGGCCTTGATATTCGATCCAGGGCGTCGTCAAGGGGGTTCCCGGCACCACCCGGACGGTGAAGCGCGCGGACGGCATGGCCGCGTTGGACACATCCGTCACCGTGATGGTGGCGCTGCCCGCCATGCCCGCGTAGAGGCCGTCGAGCCCCGCGATAGTCGGGAACTGATATACACCACCAGAATGGAACCGATTCTGCTGAAGGTGCGCTCCTGCCGCGTCGCTCCCCGACCCCACGCTCACCACACCCGAGTTGCTGGACGACAACAGCAGTTCGTCGTAGAAGTTGCCCGACGTGAGCCCGCCCAGCGCATTCGACAGCATCGCCGTCACCGTGGGGAGCGCCGTGCCCGCCGGCACCGTGATGGTGGTCCCGTTGAGGGATGCCGCCGAGCTGTCGCTGAGGTTCACGCTCGTCGCGTAGTTCGCGGGGGATACCACATGGTAGGTGGCGCTGTCTTCCTCGCCACCCAGCGAACCTGACGTCGACACCTGGAACGAGGCGCTCGGGCTCCCGATCACGCTCATCGGAATCGACGCGATGCCCTGGCTGTTGGTCATGGCTAGGTACTGGTCACCCGACTGGCTCGCGCCGTTGGGCAAAGCCCCGACGCCGCTACCCTCCAGCGTAAACCAGATGGGCTGACCCGCCTCTGCCACCGGGTTGCCGTATTGGTCCACCAACTGGGCCGATACCATCGCCGTCGCCCCAGCGGTGACGGTGGCCCGGGTCAGTTCCTGCCCCGCGTACATCGGCAACGTTTCCGTGTAGCCCGCCATTGACGCCGCGAAGTGCCACAGCGTGGTGCCTGAGACGGCCGAGAAGGCGCTGCCGCTGGTCGTACTGCTGGCCGTGGCCGTGATGGTGCGGGGCTGCCCGTTGCCGCTGTAGCCGGTCTTCACCGCAAAGTCCACCGCGCCCGCGCTGATGGTCGCCGCGGCGAAGTTGCTGGGAGTGGGGCCGTTGTCGGTGGTCCCGAGGCTCCACCCCGTGGTGGTCTCCGATGGCACAGAGTACTCCAGGTACGAGTTTGAATTGGTCCCGTTGGAGGTGTCGGTGATGGCCATGGTGCCGGTCGCACCGGTCCCCACCGAGATGGTGTGGCCCTGACTGTCCACCACGTCCGCCTGGTAGATCGTGTAGCTGCCGGAGCTCCCCACCTGGCTCAGGTCCACCGCCGTCGGGTTCCCCACCTCCACCACCGGGATGGAGAGAAACGCCGACGTCAAGGGTGTTACGCTCGGGTCCGTGCTCTCGGCCGTCACCGTGATCGTCCCGTTGGACCCCTTCTCGCTGTACACCGTCACCGGCACCTGCGTCGCGCCCGACGGCACGGTCACCACGTCCTGGGTCTGCAGACTCGCGGACGAGAAGCTCCCGCTCGCCGAGCCGCC
>JAJYPH010000030.1 GCA_021795575.1 Bacillota bacterium | reverse complement strand
AGCGCGGGGGCGCTGCCGGTGAGGTGGTGGGCCGCTTTCAGGTGCACGCCACGGGATTCCAATCCGGCACGGTGGAGCGTCCGCACGCCACCGGCCGCATCGTGGTCCGATCGTACCTGGTGCTGTCGGGCGACGTGTGGCAGGTGGGGGGGGTTGGTCGTGAGCTGCCGCGCTACTGGCGCGCCAGCGTCCAGTCGACGCCCCTGAACTGGTTTGGCGTGCGGCTGCCGGGCGCCTGGGTCCGGGTGGTATATACTGAAGAGGCGCTGGTTCGGGTACGCCTCGGTGCACGGGTGGCCGTGTCCCGGGCTCGGGCGGCGGCGCAGGCGGCGATGAGTCGCCAGCTGGAGCCGGGGGCACGCCTGGGAGCGCGGCAGGTTCAATGTCGGAGGACGCGGACAGGCGCGGCATGCACGGCGACGGCCACCGTGGAACAGGATATTGCGATGCCCGTCAGCCATTTGTCGCCGATAGGGACCAAGCCATCATCAGCAGTACAACCCTGACCAAGGGCGAGTGAAGGGGGGACCCGATGCCCCAAGCCGTCGAGTGGGTGATTGGGGACAACCGACTGGCCGCACGGCTGTGGGGGCGCGGCGATGTGCACCTGAAGCGCCTGGAGCGCGCGTTGGACGTCCGCCTGACCGCCCGTGGGAATGTGGTGGGCATTGTCGGGGCGCGCGAGGCGCAGGATCAGGTGCAGCAAACGCTGGACCTCCTGGCGGAGTGGGTGTCGGCCGGCGAGGCGGTGGGCGTCGAGACGGTGGAGGCCGCTCTGGAAGCGGTCCGTGAGGATCGGGCGGACGCGTTTCGCAGCCTGCTGACCGACGTCGTCGCCACGACCGTGCGCGGCCGTCCACTGCGGCCGAAAACCTTCGGCCAAGCGCGATACGTGGCGGCCATGCGGCACCATTCCCTGGTGTTTGGCATTGGGCCGGCCGGCACCGGGAAGACGTTTCTGGCCATGGCCCGCGCCGTGGCGGAGCTGAAGGCCCGGTCCGTCGAGCGGCTGGTGCTCACGCGCCCGGCGGTGGAGGCCGGCGAGCGGCTCGGGTTTCTGCCCGGGGACTTGGAAGACAAGGTGCATCCCTATCTGCGCCCGCTGTACGACGCGTTGTTCGAGATGCTGGGCGTCGAAGCGGTGGAACGGTACCGGGAACGGGGACAGATTGAAGTGGCGCCGCTGGCGTATATGCGGGGGCGCACCCTCGACAACAGCTTTATGATTTTGGATGAGGCGCAGAACACGACCGCCGAGCAGATGAAGATGTTTCTGACGCGCATCGGGTTTGGCTCGCAGGTAGTGGTGACCGGCGACGTCACGCAGGTGGACCTGCCGTCCGGCACGGCCTCCGGATTGAGTGAAGCCGCCGGCATCCTTCAGGGCGTGGCCGACATTGCGGTGGTCAGATTTTCTCAGCGCGACGTGGTGCGGCACCCGCTGGTGCAGGCCATCGTGCAGGCCTACGAAGCGAAGGAGCGGCGGGAGGGCGATGGATAGGCCAACAGATAGTGGCAACGGCCAGGCGGCGCCGCCCGCGTTGGGCGGGTGGCGGCAGTGGCTGGCCGCCGCCGGTGGGGGGCGCACGCCGCCGTCCGGTACAGCGCGCCTCGTGCTGCTGGGCCTGATGGTGTGGTTTCTGGTGGGGGTCATCTTTGCGACGAACTTGTACGGCCAGCGGGTGAATGTGCAGGTGGGCGACCTGGCGCCCAAGACGGTCGCGGCCCCGTTTTCGGCCATCGACTACGCGTCGACGGCGGCGGCCAAGGCCGCTGCCGCCCGCGCCGTGCCCCCAGTGTACTCCACCGATCCCCATGTGCTTACGTCCGTCCAGCAGGCGGCTGCCAACGACTTTCAAACTATCACCAATCTGTCGGCCGACACCGCCGTCCCGCTGGCGGCGCGCGAGGCCACGGCATCGTCCGTCATCCCCATTGGACTGCCCCAGAGCGTCTGGGGCGAGGTGCTCACCCTGCCGCCCGCGACGCTCGCGGGCTTGTCCCAGGACACCAACGTCCTCCTGGCGTCGGTGTTGGGCAACGGCACCGGCGTGCGCAACACCAGCACCTCGCTGGCCGAAGCCAAAGGCTTCATCGGGGGCCTGGCCAGCACCGAAGAGCCCGACCCGGGGCTCAGGCTGTTTTTGACGTCGCTCTCCACGAGCCTCCTGAAGCCCAACACGTTTGTGAATCAGACAGTCACCGCTGTGCGTCGGCAGGCCGCCGAGGGGGCGGTCGCCGACGTGCGCATTTTTAAGGGGCAGCGGGTCATTGTGGCGGGCAAGGTGGTTACGGCCGGTGAGGTGCGGGCGCTGTCCGCGCTCGGCCTCCTGAACCGCGGCTTCGATCCCGCCCCGCTGGCCGGGGGCTTTCTGTTTGGCCTGGTGCTCGCCGCCATCGAAGCGGGTTTTCTGTGGGGCTTCCGACGCCAGATGGCGCGCGATTGGTCCCGGCTGCTGATTTGGGCCGTGGTGACGGTGCTGGGCCTGTTGGCCGCGCAGCTGCTGGCGCAGGTGCCTGAAGCGGCGTTTGTGATCGTGCCCACCGCCGCCATTCTGCTGGCCACCCTGGTGGATCCCACCGTCGCGATGGTGACCGCCGCCATCCTGGCTACGGCGACGGGGCTGTTGTCTGGGACCGATTTGCCGACGGCGGTGGTGGCGTGGTTCGGATCCGTCGCGGGCGTGGTGGGGGTGTCGCGCCTCTCCAATCGCCATGACGTGATTCGCGTGGGACTGTTGGTCGGCGTGGTGAACCTGGTGACCCTGCTGTCCCTGGACTTCATGTCGGGCGCGGCGCTGGTCCAGGGACCCGTGTGGCAGCAGCTGGTGTGGGCGTTTGTGGATGGTGCGCTGGCGGCCGTGCTGGTGGTGGGGTCCACGCCGTTCCTGGAGGCACCGTTCGGCATCGTCTCGGCCGTGCGCCTGATTGAACTCTCCAGCCCGAATCAGCCGCTGCTGCGCAAGCTGCTGGTGGAAGCGCCCGGGACGTATCTGCACAGCATTATGGTGGGCAACTTGGCGGAAGCCGCCACCGAGGCGGTGGGGGGCGACGCTCTCTTGGCGCGCGTGGGGGCCATCTACCACGACGTGGGCAAGCTGAAGCGGCCATACTTCTTCATCGACAACCAGTATGGGGCGGAAAATCCTCACGACAAGCTGGCCCCCAGCCTGTCGTCGCTCATCATTGGCTCGCACGTTAAAGATGGCGTGGAGTTGGCGCGGCAGCACCGGTTGCCGGACATCATCCAGCAGTTCATCCGCCAGCACCACGGCACCACGGTGATGCGCTATTTTTACGAGAAGGCGCGGGACCTGGACACGGGCGAGGGGGTGGCTGAGGTGGACTTTCGCTACGAGGGGCCCAAACCCCAAACCAAGGAAGCCGCCATCGTCATGCTGGCCGATGCCAGCGAGGCCACCACCCGGACCCTCAAAAACCCCAACGCCCAGTCGATCGAACAGGTGGTGCGGCGGCTCATTCGCGAACGCCTGGAAGACGGCCAGCTGGACGAGGCCAACCTGACGCTGCGCGACCTCGATACGGTGGCGCGCACGTTCACGCGGGTCCTGACCGGGGTGTTCCACACCCGAATCGAGTACCCCGACCCGGTCCTCAAGGAAATGGAGAGGAGCCAGAAGCGTGGAGATATGGGTCACGAGTCAGCCCGACGACTGCGCCGCGTGGGAGGAGACGGTTCGTCGGGTCCTAACTCGCGGCCTCAGTGAGCTGCACCTGGAGGCGGCGGCCGTGTCGGTGCTGCTGACCGACAACCTCACGATCGCGGGGCTGAACGCCGAGTGGCGGGGCCGCGAGGGCCCCACGGATGTGCTGTCCTTCAGCCAGCGGGAGGGCGAGGCGGCCGACCCCGAGGACCCGGTGCTGGGCGACATTGTCATCTCGATTGAGCGGGCGCTGGCCCAGGCGGACGACTACGGGCACTCGCCCGAACGCGAGGTGGGATTTCTGGCGGTGCATGGCCTGCTGCATCTGCTGGGGTACGACCATGAGGTGCCCGACGACGAAGCGCGCATGATGGCCACGACCGAGGCGATTCTGGCCGCCGTGGGATTGGAGCGCGGGTAGGCGTGGCCCACGATCGACATACGGCCGGATCCTTTTGGGCGTCCTTTGGCTACGCGGCCCACGGCCTGTGGTGGGCCTACCGGCACGAGCGCAACCTGCGCGTGCACACGGTGCTGGGGGCGTTGGCCGTAGCGCTGGGCTTGCTCGAAGGCCTCGGGTCGACCAAATTTTTGGTTCTGGCGGTGCTGATCATCCTGGTGGTGGCGTTGGAACTCGTGAACACCGCCATCGAAGCGCTCACGGACCTGGCTCACCCCGGCTTCTCACCCCTGGCCGGCGTGGCCAAGGATCTGGCGGCGGCCGCTGTCCTGTTTGGCGCGGCGGGCGCGCTGGGGCTGGGGGTGTGGCTGTTGGGTGGCCGCCTCCCCGAAATCCCTGGCCGCGTGGCCGTGTGGGCCGCCCACACGCCCGCCGACTTGGCGCTGTTGCTGGCGGGTCTCGTCTTGGTGGCCACGGCCGCGGTGTGGCCCTCGCCCGCCCGACGGGAGGAGGCGGACGGTCATTAACGCACGCACTTGGGCGCACCTGGGCCATGTGGTGGGGCACCTGCCGTGGCTGGAGCTGGTCTTGATCGCGGTGCTGCTGGGCCTGTCCGCTTTGTACTCGATGTCGGAAACCGCCATGATGGCGCTCTCGCGGGGGCGGGCGCGACGACTGGCGGATGACGGGTTGCCCGGGGGCGCGGACATCGAGCGGATGGCGCGCGAGCCCAACCGCGTGCTGGGCACGGTCCTGGTGGGCAACAACCTCACGAACATCGCCGCGTCGGCCATTGCCACCGCGCTGCTGGTGGCGGCGCTAGGCCCGCTGGGCGTCACCGTCGCCACGGTGGTGATGACAGTGGTGGTGCTGCTGGTGGCGGAAATCACCCCCAAAACCTACGCCGCCCACCACCCGGACCGCGTGGCGCTGGCTCTGCACCGGCTCTTGGCCGTGTCGGCCGCCATTTTCACGCCGGTGGTCAACGTGTTGAGCTGGCTGGGGCTGGGGGCCATCCGTGCGCTGGGCGGTCAAGCCGACGGGCGGCGGCTGTTGACCGAGGAAGAGATTCGCAACCTGGTGGACGTGGGTCAGGAAGAGGGCCTCCTGGAACAGGAAGAGCGGGAAATGATCCAGGGCATCTTCGAACTGTCCGACACGCCGGTGCACAACGTGATGGTGCCGCGGATGGACATGCACACGATTTCGGCGGACACGACGCTGGCGTCTGCGTGGGAGGCCGTCATTCAGGTGGGCCACTCCCGCATTCCCGTGTGGCGCGAGTCGATTGACGACGTGATTGGGGTGCTGTACGCGCGCGATATTTTGGCGTACGCGCGCGAACGATCGTTGGAGACACCGGTGGCCTCCCTGCTGCGCCCCGCGTACTACGTGCCCGAAAGCAAAAAAGTGGACGAGCTGTTGGCGGACTTTCGCCGAGAACGCACGCACCTGGCCATCGTGGTGGACGAATTTGGCGGCACGGCGGGGCTGGTGACCATTGAAGACCTGCTGGAGGAAATCGTCGGCGAGATCCACGACGAGTATGACGCCGAGGAGCCGCCGTTTCGGGACGTGGGGGGCGACGAGCTGGAAGCCGACGGCCGCACCGCGCTGGAGGACCTGCCGCCGGGGTTCCAGGTGGCGGACCCGGATGCCGACGTCGATACGCTCGGGGGATTTATCCTACACTTGTTGGGACGCGCGCCCGTCCAGGGGGAGGTCGTGCGCTCGGGGGATCTGGAGCTGACGGCGGCTCAGGTGGTGGGCCGCCGGGTCAAGCGCGTGCGGATGAAGCGGAAGCCGTTGGAGGCGGACGGTGCGCCCGAGGGCAGTCGCCCGGACCACGAAACGGGATAGGACAGCGACCCAAGGAGGCGAACGGTGACGGAATCGGCAGCAGGAGAGCCCGCGGCCCAGGTGAAGGAAGCGGCTCTGGCGAAGCTGATGGACGCGGCGCGCGACGCCATGACCCGGGCGTACGCGCCGTACTCGGGGTTTCCGGTGGGCGCGGCCGTGCTGGCGGACGACGGCGCGACGTTTTTGGGGGTCAACGTGGAAAATGCCAGTTATCCGCTGGCGGTGTGTGCTGAACGGACAGCGGTCGGGACCGCCGTGGCCGCGGGAGCGCGCCGGCTGCTGGCCGTGGCCGTGGCGTCCCGGGGGGAGCCCCCGGCGACGCCCTGCGGCGCCTGCCGGCAGGTGTTGGCGGAGTTCAATCCGCGCCTGGTGGTGGTGGTGGGCGGCCCCTCCGGGCCGTGGACCCGCTATACGCTGGACCAGCTGTTGCCGCACCCGTTTCTGCATGGAGGGGCAGCACATGGAGTATAAAAGCGGTTTCGTCGCCCTGGTGGGGCGTCCCAACGTGGGCAAATCCACCCTGCTCAATGAGGTGGTGGGCAGCAAGGTGGCCATGGTGACCCAAAAGCCGCAGACCACGCGCAACGGCATTCGCGGCATCCTGCACACGGACAGTGCAGAGCTGGTGCTGGTGGACACCCCTGGGATGCATCGGCCGCGCACGCGCCTCGGACGCACGATGGTGCACACCGCGCAGCGGGCGGTGTCGGACGTGGAGCTCGTGTGGCAGGTGGTGGACCTCACGCGGTCGCCCAACGAAGAGGACGGCTGGACCGCGGAGCTGGCGCGCCGCACCCCCGCGCCCATCTGGTTGGTGGCCAACAAGCAGGATGCCGTCAACGACTGGCGTACGGCGCTGGCACCGTACCGGGCGCTGGCCGCGTATCAGGCCGTCTATCCGGTGTCAGCCAAAAACGGCGACGGGGTGCCGGAGCTGGTGGAGGCAGCGCTGGCCCGGCTGCCGGCGGGACCGCAGTTCTTCCCTGACGACATGGTGACCGACCAAGCCGAAGATTTTTACGTGGGCGAAGTGGTGCGCGAGCACGTGATGCTGGAAACCCATCAGGAGGTGCCGTACCAGGTGGCGGTGCAGGTGGATGAGAAGATTCGTCGCCAGCCGGACCTCACCTACATTCGGGCGACGCTGTTGGTGGAGCGCGACAGCCAGCGCGGCATTCTGATAGGCGAACGCGGGCGGATGCTGCGGACCATCGGGTCCGAGGCGCGCACCGCGCTGGAGGAGTATTTTGGCCACCGGGTCTTTTTGGACCTGTGGGTCAAGGCGGCCGAGGATTGGACCGACCGGGCGGAGTGGCTGAACCGGCTAGGGTACCGGGAGCCGAAGCGGTGAGCCGCGTCGCGGACATGGTCGTGGTCCTGCGCAAGCGGGCCTACCGGGAGCAGGACGCGCTCTTGCTGCTGTTTTCCCATCACCACGGAAAAATTTCGGCGGTGGCGCGGGGGGCCCGGTCGGCAAAGGGGCGGCTCACGGCCTCCACCGAGCCGCTGGCGGTGGCGCGCATGGAGCTGTACCAGGGCCGGTCGAGCCTCATGACCGTCACCGAGGCCGAGCTGGTGTCGCTGAACGCCGGCGTGCGGCGCGATTTATGGCGCACCGGGCGGGCGGCGATGCTGGCGGATGCGGCGGACGAACTCACATCCGACCTGGACGCCGCGCCGGCGGTGTACGACACGCTGGTGGCTGCGTTCGTGAGCCTGGGCTCCGACCGGGACCCGACGCCCGTGTACCTGCACGCGCTGTGGCGCCTCTTGGGTGCGGCGGGTTTAAAGCCCGAGTTTGACCGCTGCCAGCACTGCGGCGCCCCATGGACCACGCCTCCCTGGTTTTGGCGGGCCGGCGCCGGCCCGGTGGACGGGGCGTGCCATATGGCGGGCGACACCCCGCTGCTGCCCGGCGCCCTGCAGTGGCTCCGTCTGATGGACGCTCAGACGGGCCCGGCGGAGCTGGGCCGGGTGCAGGCGGCACCCGCCGTGTATGCGGTTTTGGACCAGCAGGCGCGCGACTTTCTGATTTATCACGTGGGCCGGGTCCCGCGCGCCTTTCGGTTCTGGGATGCGGTGGCGCCCATGGCTGCCCCCCGGCCGAAAGGTCCGGCGGGGGCGCCCCGATCAAAGGGGATGACAGTATGAGAAAGGCCCCGGCGATGACCATGCAGGAGATGATACGGCGCCTGGAGGACTACTGGGCGGCCCGCGGCTGCCTCATCGGCGTGGCACACGACGCGGAGAAGGGCGCCGGCACCATGAATCCCCTGACATTTTTTCGCGCGCTGGGCCCCGACGCCTGGCGCGCGGCGTACGTGGAGCCCTGCCGCCGCCCGGTGGACGCACGCTATGGGGACAACCCCAACCGGCTGTACCGGCACTTTCAATTTCAGGTGTTGCTGAAGCCCACGCCCGACGACGTGGTGGAGACGTACCTGGGGAGCCTCGAGGCGCTGGGCCTGGACCGTCGGCGCCACGACGTGCGCTTCGTGGAAGACAATTGGGAGGCGGCGACCCTGGGCGCCTGGGGCCAGGGCTGGGAGGTTTGGTTGGACGGCATGGAAATCACCCAGTTTACCTACTTTCAGCAGATGGCCGGGCTGGACTGCCGGCCGCCGTCTGCCGAAATCACGTACGGCTTGGAGCGGCTCGGCAGCTATCTGGCGGGCGTGCGTGACATCTGGGCCCTGGAGTGGGCGCCCGGCGTCACCTACCGGGAGCTGTGGGGACGCCCCGAATACGAATACGGCCACTATGTCCTGGACGCCTCCGATGCCGACGGCCTGACGGCGACCTTTCAGCATGCGGAAGGGGAGGCTCGCCGCTTGTTGGACGCGTCTCTGGTCCTGCCCGGGTATGAATTTTTGCTGCGGGCGTCGAACGTCTTTAACGAGCTGGACGCCCGCGGGGCCATTTCGGTCAGCGAACGCCAGGCATACATCGGCCGACTGCGCACGCTGGCTCGGCTGGCCGCCCGGCAGTGGCTCGCGCTCTCTGCCCCCGCCCAGGAGGTGTCGCCGTGAGGCCGTTTGTGGTAGAACTGGGAGTAGAAGAAATTCCCAGTTTGTATCTATCCACCCTGATCGCGGACCTGCGGGCCAAATTCACGACGGCGGTGATCCGGGAGCGGCTCGCGACCGGCGCGCTCACCGTGGACGGGACGCCTCGGCGGCTCGCGGTGTGGGGGACGGTGGCGTCGGAACAGGCCCCCGAGCGGCGGCGGCTGTCGGGGCCGCCGCTGGCGGTGGCGTACCGCGAGGGGATCCCGACGCCGGCGGCGGTGGGGTTTGCCCAACGGGCCGGCGTAGACGTGGCGGCCCTGGAATCCGACGGCGAGCGCGTGGTGGCGACCGTGGATGCGGCGGTCGAACCGGCGGGGACGGTCTTGGCGCGGCTCCTGCCCACCGTGCTCCACGGCTTGGAGGTGCCGCGGCCCATGCGGTGGCGGGATGACGAGGTCACCTTCGTGCGGCCGGTGCGGTGGCTCGTGGCGATCCTGGGGGACGACGTCCTGCCGGTGTCGGCGTTTGGCATCGCGGCGGGGCGGTGCACTTGGGGCAATCGCACAGATCACCCCGATGCGGTGTCCCTCGCGCGAGCGGACGAGTATGCCGAGCGCCTGCCCCAGATCGGCGTGATGGTGTCCTCCGCCCAGCGGCGGCAGGTCGTCGCCGCGGGGGCGGAGGAGCTGGCGGCCGAGGTGGGGGGTCAAGCCAACCACCCCGGGGTCGTGGAGGAGGTGGCCGATTTGGTGGAGTGGCCCACGGTGTTTCGCGGACGCTTTGACACGGCCCTGTTGGACGTGCCCGCCGCCATTCTGGCGTCGGCGATGGTGCACCACCAGCGGTATCTGCCCGTGACTGCGGACGGCGCCCTCCTGCCTTACTTTATCGGCGCGCGCAACGGGGTGGGGGAGGCGCTCGATGCGGTCGTGGCCGGCAATGAGCGGGTGCTGGCCGCGCGGCTGGCGGACGCGGCGTTTTTCTACGCCGCCGACCGGGAGACGACCGAGTCCGAGCGGCGCGAGCGCCTTAGGGGCATGACCTACCGCGAGGGGCTCGGAAGCTACGAGGACAAGACGGCGCGTCTCGTGGCGTCCGCGACGGCGTGGGGCGAGCGGCTCGGCCTCCGCGGTGCCGAGCACACGGCCCTGGTGCGGGCCGCCTCGCTCGCGAAGCTGGACTTGGTGACCCACGTCGTGGGCGAGTTTCCCGAGCTCGAAGGCGTGATGGGGGGCGTGTATGCCGAAGCGGCCGGGGAGCCCGCGCTTGCCGCCGCGGCCATCGCGGGCCAGTACCAGCCGCGCACCGCGGCCGATCCCCTGCCCCCGGGCCGGGTGGACCGGGCGCTGTCGCTGTTGGACCACCTGGACGATTTGGCGGGCGGCGTCGCCCTCAGGGTCGCGGTCACCGGGTCGAGCGACCCCTTTGGCCAGCGGCGCGCGGCGTTGGCGGTGGGCCGAATCCTGGTGGAAGGAGGCCTCGCCCCCGTCGATCAGCGCGAGCTCCTGGCGGACGCGCTGGCCCGGGTGGGGGTGGCCGATCCCGCGCCGGGCGTGGAATCCCTGGTGTCCCTGATTGAGAGTCGGCTGAAGTCGTGGCTCGACGCAGGCGTGCCCGCCGACGTTCTGGACGCGGCGCTGGCCGCGCCATCGGACTGGGCATCGCTCACGGAGCGCCTGGCCATGCTGCGGCGCTTTGCCGCGACACCCAGCTGGGGTCGGGTGGCGACGGCGGCCAAACGGGTGGGCCGCCTGTCGCTCGGCGTGGATCCCGCCCCCGCCGGGTCCGAGGGGCATCCCGAACCGACGGCTGCCGCGCTGGCGGGACAGCTGGCGGCCCTTAGGGCCGCACCGCCGCCCTGGGAAGCGTGGCCCGCGGCCGCCGAGAGCCTGGTGGACCCGGTGGCGCAGTTCTTCGATGCGGTGATGGTGATGGACCCGGACCCCGCGGTACGGGCGCGCCGGCTGGCCCTGGTGGCGGCCGTGAGCGCCTGGCTGCACGGCCCGGTCGACTGGACACGGGTCACGTCCCTGCCGGCCACCAGCGCGACCAGTGGGGGGGCTGGCTAGATGGCGCTGACGGTGTACGTGGTGTCCGACTCGCTGGGCGAGACGGCCGAGCTGGTGGTGCGCGGCGCGGCCATCCAGTTCAACGGTGGCGGCGGGCCGCTTGACGTGGTGCGCGTGCCGCACGTGATTGACGAGGACGCCATTCGCCACGCGGTGGACGCGGCCACCAAAAAGACGCCGGCGCTGATCGTGTTCACGCTGGTGCGCCCGGAGCTCCGGGCGTACCTGTCGCGCATTGCCGGGGAGGTGGGCATCCCGCACGTGGACCTGTTGGGTCCCGTGCTGGACGCGCTGCACCTGATGCTGGGCCGCGAGCCGCAGGGGGTGCCGGGCTTGGTGCACCGGCTGGACCGCGACTACTTCGCGCGCGTCGAAGCCATCGAGTTTGCGGTCAAGTACGACGACGGCAAGGACCCGGGCGGCGTGCCGCTGGCCGACATCGTGCTGCTGGGCGTGTCGCGGACGTCCAAAACGCCGGTGAGCCTGTATCTGGCCAACCACCGGCTCAAGGTGGCCAACATTCCGCTGGTGCCGGAAGTGCCGCCGCCCCAGGAGGTGATGGGCCCGGCCAAGCGCAAGTGCGTCGGCCTGGTGATTGACCCGGATCTCCTGATGCCCATCCGCCGGCAGCGGCTGCGCACGCTGGGACTGTCGTCCAGCGCGCAGTATGCCACCCGCGACCGGATCCTGCAGGAGTTGGACTACGCCTGGCAGGTGTTTGCCGATGTCGGCTGTCCGGTGATTGACGTGAGCAACCACGCGGTCGAAGAAACCGCCAGCAAAATCCTGGAGATATTTCAAGGGGAGGCTGTTTGAATGATGCCGTGGGTAGTGGCGTTTGAAGAAGGGTCCGCCGAGGATCGCGCCCGGCTGGGTGGCAAGGGGGCCGGTCTGGCGGAGATGAGCCGCATCGGGCTGCCGGTGCCGCCCGGCTTTACGATCACGACCGAGGCGTGCCTGGCGTTCCAAGACCAAAAGCGGTTGCCGGATGGGCTTTTGGATGCGGTGTGGACGCATCTGGCGCAGCTGGAGGAAAAGGCGGGACGCCGTCTGGGGGACGCCGGGGCGCCACTCTTGGTGTCGGTGCGCTCCGGCGCCCCGATCTCGATGCCCGGCATGATGGATACCGTGCTGAACCTGGGCTTGAACGCCGACACGGCCGAGGGCCTGGGCCAGGAGGCGGGGAGCCGACGGTTTGCGCTGGACAGCTATCGGCGATTCATCCAGATGTTTGGCAACGTCGTGATGCACCTGGATCATGGTCAGTTCGAAAGTGTCCTGGAGGCGGTCAAGGGCGAGGCGGGCGTCCAGGAGGACCAGCAGCTGTCGGCCGATGCCCTGCAGCACGTGATTGACCGCTACCTGACGTTGGTCGCCGACCGAACCGGCCAGCGGTTTCCCACCGACCCCCGGGAGCAGCTTCAGATGGCCATCGAGGCGGTGTTTGACTCCTGGAACAATCCCCGCGCCCAGGTGTATCGGCGCATCAACAAAATTAGCGACCAGCTGGGGACGGCCGTCAATGTGCAGGCGATGGCCTTTGGCAATTTGGGCGACACGTCGGGCACCGGGGTCTTGTTTACCCGCAACCCCAACACGGGCGAGCCGGGCATGTATGGCGAGTTTCTCACCAACGCCCAAGGCGAGGATGTGGTGGCGGGGCTTCGCACCCCGCGCCCGATCGATGAGCTGGGGTCGGTGCTCCCGGACACCCACCGGCAGCTGCAGGAGGTGTGCGCGCTGTTGGAGCGGCACTACCGCGACATGCAGGACATCGAGTTTACGATTGAGCGCGAGCGGCTGTATCTGCTGCAGACCCGGACCGGCAAGCGCACGGCCCGCGCGGCCGTGAAGATTGCCGTCGACCTCGTGCAGGACGGCGTGCTTTCCAGAGAGGACGCCATCGCGCGGCAGGATCCCGCCCAGGTGGCGCAGCTACTGTACCGGCAGATCGACCCCGAGGCCGAGCTTCACGAGATGGCCAAGGGACTGCCGGCGTCCCCGGGCGCCGCGGCGGGCGAGGTCGTCTTCGATGCGGATGAGGCGGAGCACCGGGGCCAAAAAGGCGAGGCCGTCATTCTGGTGCGGCCCGAAACCACGCCCGACGACATCCACGGCATCGTGGCAGCCCAGGGGGTACTCACCAGCCGCGGGGGCATGACGTCGCATGCGGCGATTGTGGCGCGGGGAATGGGCAAGCCCGCGGTGACGGGGTGCGAGGCCCTTCGGATCAACCTGGCCGAGGGCGTGTTCATGGTGGGCGACGTGACCGTCAGGGCGGGGGACGTCATCACCATCGATGGGGGGACCGGCCGGGTGATCCAGGGGGAAGTGGACACGGTGGCGCCCACGCTGTTTGACGAGTTTGAGACCCTCTTGGGCTGGGCGGACGACATCCGGCGCCTGGGAGTGGAGGCCAACGCGGATACACCCGAGGATGCCCAGCGGGCGCGGGACTTTGGCGCCGAGGGCGTGGGACTTTGCCGCACCGAGCACATGTTCATGGGCCAGGACCGCCTGCCGGTGGTGCAGGAGATGATCCTGGCCGAGACCGAGCGCGAGCGGGCGCGAGCCTTGGACCGGCTCCTGCCCATGCAGGAGGAGGACTTCTTCGGCATCCTGAAAGCCATGGACGGCCACCCGGTGACGATTCGGCTCTTGGACCCCCCGCTGCACGAATTTCTGCCCGACGAAGGCGACCTGGCGTCCGAGCTGGCGGCCAGCCGCGAGCAGGGAGACACCCGGGCGGTCGAGCGGCTCACGCGGATTCTGGGGCGCGCCCGCCAATTGTTTGAGTTCAATCCCATGCTGGGGTTCCGGGGCGTGCGCCTCGGCATCGTGTACCCCGAGATTTACGCGATGCAGGTCCGGGCCATCTTTCGGGCCGAGGCGCGGCTCTTGGCCGCGGGCCACGATCCCCATGTGGAAATCATGATTCCCCTGGTGGGGGTGGCGCGGGAGCTGGAGCGCATGGCGGAACTGGTCGCCGAGGTGCACGCCGAGGAAGAGCGGCGGCACGGCGGATCCCTGCCTTATCAGGTGGGCACCATGATCGAGGTGCCGCGTGCGGCGCTCACCGCCGGCGCCATCGCAGAAACGGCCCAGTTCTTCTCGTTTGGCACCAACGACCTGACCCAAACCACGTTTGGCTACAGTCGCGACGACGCCGAATCCAAGTTCCTGCCGGCCTATCTGGCCGACAAAATCTTGCCTGAGAACCCGTTCGTGGTGCTGGATGCCGCCGGGGTGGGTCAATTGGTGCGTATGGGATTGGAAGCTGGCAAGAAGGCGCGCCCCGAGTTGCGGGTGGGCATTTGCGGCGAACACGGTGGCGATCCGGCCTCCATTCGCTTCTGCCACGACGTGGGCTTGGACTACGTGAGCTGCAGCCCGTATCGGGTGCCGATTGCGCGGCTGGCGGCGGCACAGGCGGCCTTGGTGGCCTCCCCCCGAAGGTAGCCGGGCAGGCGAAGGGGCGGGACGCCAGGGCGGTCCCGCCCGCGCGCCTTAGAGGACGGACCGCGCTGGCGATCATGCGATTTTGGAGGGTGGAAGCGGCCCGTTCGCGCCCGGCGGGGCCTATTCGTGCTTTGTGCACTGCGCACCCCGGGGGATGCGGCGACGATGGCGGGAGCGACTCGACCCGCGCCAGCTCCAGTGCGTTGTACTGCAGCGACATCCACCGCTTTTGCCCAAGCATGGCGGGGTCCCCAGAATCTGGTCGAGGCGCGTCTGCCGTAAGGCCCGCAAACTGTATATAACGGGATATTAGGCCACGCGACACGGATGGACCCGTTTTGGGCCGGGCCTGGTGTCGTGGCCAGGAACGCGCGTTGACGGGAGCCGACCGCCGGCAGGCGGCGGCTACGCAAGGGTACCGGCGTAGCCGGCTGGGCTGCGCCTTCGTGGGAGGCGGTCCTTCCCATTCGGTGTGCCGATGCCACCTGAACCTCCCCACAGCTAAAGCCGGGGGGTTCAGCGCCTCCTTTTCATTCCTGGTGGTGGCCTGGAGGGCCGTCGAGCATGGCCAGCGTCCCCAGCGGCTCAGGCAGCGAATTACAGGCGAGGCCCCTCCGGGGAGCCAGATCGCCGCGGATCCGGCAACCCGACCTGCTCGCGCACACGACGCGGCATCAGCGGGGCCAAAGCGGTCCAGGCTTGGCGCAACCGGGCCACTTGGGTCGGTGACAAACCATAGTCCTGCGGCAGACTGGCCCAACGGTCCCGATCCACCAGCGGCAGCAATCCGCGAACATCGGCTAAATCCTTTTCCCCATGAATCGACGTCCGCCGGTCGATCCACGCGCCCAGCTTGAGAGCCACCAGCGCCTCGACCGGGGGCACCGTAAATCCCTGAACCGACGTGGTGAGCGTCAGCAACCGCTCGGGCGGCACCGCCAGCGTCGTGGAATAGTGCTCCACGTAGACATCCAAATCAAAGCCCCCGAAGGGCACTTCGTACTTGCGCAGACGGTCATTCTTAACTAACCCGTACTGCGCCCGCAGTGTGCCCAGCGTGGGATAGTCGACAATCACATCGATGTCTCGCGACTTCGGCCCCTGCGTATAGCACCAGCTCGCCCACCCTCCAATGAGGGTGAAGGGAAACTCTCCGCGCAACTGCTGGAGCAACTGCCAGCTCCGCTCCGTGACCTCGGGGTGGTAAAATTCCTTGCTCATCGGGCGCACAGCCTTTCCACGGTCTGCATGTAGGGCACGGTCCACCACGCCGGGGATTGCCAGAGATCCACCCACACCTGCGCCCACGGCAGCGGGTCGAGGGGAAGCCAGGGGTCCGGCGCCAGTCCCCGCAAATTGATGAGATGCCGCCGGGTCACGGGCCAGCGATATGCCGCGAAGCGGTGCGCGATCGCGGCCCACGTCGCCGGGGTCGCATACACCCACACCTCGCTGGCATCGGCTGGCGTGTGACCCAGCCGCAGTCGGACCGCCGAGGCCCCAGTGAACGTCGCCGTGGGCACCATGAGCCCTTCGATTTCTGCGGGAGGCAGACGCAAGGCGAGAGCCCCGATCCACACCGGTCGGTGAAAGGTGGCCCATGCAATACAACCCACGTGGCGATTGACCACGTGAAAGACCGACCCCTCCGGTCGCAGCGCGCCGGCGCGGACCAGGCCGCCCAACGCGACGCGAATCACCTGGGGGGAGCGGTCCAAGGCATGCGCCGCGTCCGCCACGCTAAAGACGGGCGCGGCCTGCGTCAGGGCCCACCGCCAAACCCACTCCCGGCGCAAAGCCATCCCCGGGGCGCGGGACATCATCAAGGATCGCCCCCTTATGACGTCTAGGGTAGCGCAGTCGAGCGCGGGACTGAAGACGCCGAGGCGACCGGTCCCGTGCGCCGCGGCCAGGGGTCCCGCGCCGATGCTGGGTTGGTTGTGTGGGAACCACCGGCGGAATGAGGCGAGTGGCCACTGGGGACTGTCCACCCCGTGGCCAGGAAATCGTGTGGCGAGGCCAGTGCGATAAGCGCGGCCATCGACGAACCCCAGTGCGGGCGCCACGCTGCCGGGCTTGGTATCCTGACAGGCGACACGTTTTCAGGGGAGCCGTCCACCGGGAGGCGGCGGCTGGGCGGGGGCGCCGAAGCTCCGCCACCGCCGGAGTCAGTCCTGCCCAGTCCGCGTGCCGTTGCTCCGTGAAATTCTCGTGGCGCCAGTATTCGCGGACGGCGAGGATGTTTGCACCCATGGTGGTTTGCACCCCTGGTGGCACGTGCGCACATGCCCTTCCCGTCACACCCGGTGTGCCATGGGGCGTCTCCTCACGCCCCCCAGGTCGGCTCCGCCACTTCGGTCACCGTACCTGCGGGCCACTGGACCCGCACACGCGGGGGGCGCAGGAGGCCACGGCCAACCGATGGTGGCACGCCCCCGCGGAACGGGCGTTGTTTGACGCCCCGCGGGTGTGCCACCGGCGGGTGCGGAAGGTACTGGCGTCGGCGGCACGAGGATGGTGCGGCGCCGTGACCTGGTAGATCGGAGTCACCGCGCCTGATTCAAGGGGTAGCGGACGTCGTCCGCCGTCTGGTGGGTTCTGCAGATGTCCTGTACGATGCTTCTGCCGTCAACCAGAGTGGGGGCATGCGCACGGCCCGGGGCGCACCCGGTCTCAGCGGCGCACACAGTCGGACCGCGTGAAGGGGCGGGCACATCGTGGAGGGGACCCAGGAGTCCGCACGCCGGGGCATGGCCAATCTTTTGGTGGTGTACTTGGTGTGGGGCTCGACGTTTTTGGCCATCGGGATTGCCGTGCGGGGACCCCACGGCGCACCTCCGATGGTGCTGGGATTCATCCGCATGGCGCTGGGTGGCGGCATCCTGGCGGGCATGGCGGCGCTGGGGCGCCAGTCGCTCACGGTGCCGTGGCGGCAGCTGGCGTGGGCGGGACTGGCCGGCCTCCTGCTCTGGGTCGGTGCCAACGGGCTCATCATGGTGGCGGAGCGCCATGTGGCCACGGGCTATGCGGCCCTTATGATGGGCATGGTGCCGCTGCTGGTGGGCATGGTCGACCTGTTGGCTGGGCGCCAGCGGCTTTCGCCGCCCCTAGCCATCGGCATGAGCCTCGGCGTACTCGGCTTGGTGTTGCTGTCCAATGTGTCCGGCCAGATCCGGGGGGGTCATGCCTGGGACGTGGTGTGGCTGCTGTTGGCGGCCATGGCCCAAGCCGGCAGCCTGGTGGTGCAGCACACTCGACTCCGGTCGGTTCCGTCGCTGGTGAGCGCGGCGTGGCAGGAGTGGCTGGCCGCCCCTGTGTTCCTCGCGCTCACATGGATTTTCCACGAGCCGTGGCCGCACTGGGCTCCCGCCACGGCGGCGGCCGCCCTGTATCTGGTGGTGGTGGGGGCGCTGGCGTATGCCAGCTTTGCGGCTGCCGTGCGACTGCTGCCAATGACCATCGCGGGTACCTATGCGTTTGTGAATCCCGTGATTGCGGTGATCCTGGGCGCGTTGGTGCTCGGCGAACCTCTCACCCTGCGCACCACGGTGGGAGGCGCTCTGCTGCTGATGGGAGTGGCGGGCGTCCTGCGGTCCCGGCTGGCAACCCCGGGCGTGCCGGTCGTGGCGGCGGGATAGGCGCGCGCCCGACGGCCGCACCAGGCCGGGCCTGCAGCTGGCATGGAAAAAACGATTGCTCTGGCGCTTCGGATGGCAGGACAACGGCGAAAGGTACCGAATATTCCGCCGCCACGCACGCGACGCGCTTGATCCCGGGAAGATCAAGGCCGTCGCGGCTGACATGGAGCCAACATCCGATACGCGGAGGAGTGTGAGGCGAGTGGGCGGGCTTCGGAAGGAACTGAGCATCGCCAATCTGGTCATTATTGGGGTTGTGGGCGCTGTCGGAACGGGCGTGCTGTTCAGCAATGCCGCGATGACGGCGGACGCCGGTCCGGGCGTGATTCTGGCCTGGATCATTGGGTTCGTGATGTATCTCCCGCTGACGCTGACGTACGTGGAAACCGCCTACGCCTATCCCGAGGCAGGGGGGCCGTCGCGCTATAGTGCTTATACGCATGGCCGCACGACCAACGTCATCAACGCATTCGCGAACTTGTTCTGGTATCTGTTCATCCCGCCAATTGAGGCACTGGCCACCGCAGAAGGGGTGAACTATTTCTACCCGCATCTGGTCAACGCCACGACGGGCGATCCCACCACCCTGGGAGCGCTCCTGGGCGTGCTGTTCATGTTGTGTTTTCTCCCTTTCAATTACTTTGGCATAAAGAATTTTGGTAAGACTACCCGCTGGCTGGGGATTGTCAAGGTGTTCTTGTATGTGGCAGCGGCCATCGGGTTCGTGACCGTGTTTCGCACCGTGAACTTCTTTCGATTTGGCGGCTTCATGCCGTTTGGCATGAGCGGAGTGTTTGTCGCGATCCCGCTGGCGATGTTTTCGTTTGGCGCCATCCGCGTCATCCCTGACTATGCCGAAGAGATGAAGGAGCCCAGGCGCATCGGCCGGGCGCTGGTGTGGGCGCTGATTGGACAAACCGTGCTGAACCTCTTGTTCGCCTTTGGGTTCATGCTGGCGCTGAACTGGAAGCAACTGAAGCTGCCGGTGGGCCAGTGGAGCAACCTAACGAAGATTCCGGGCAACCCATTCCTAACGATTGCCAGCAACGCAAACCTGCACTGGCTTATCGCCGTGACCCTGATCATTGCCATCCTGGGGCCCTTCGTCACCGGATACATCTACCAGGGGGGAGGTAGCCGGACGCTGTTTGCCATGAGCCGGACCGGTATCGTCAGCAACAAGTTGAAAGAGCTGAACGAGCGGTACGCCATTCCGTTTTGGGCGTTGCTGGTGTTCACCATCGTCGGGGCGATTGTGGCCTACATCGCCGCGCCACTTCCGTCCATCTACGGACTTATCGGCGACGCGGTGGTCGCCGGCTATCTCGGGTACGCCATCAATCCGGTGGTGATGCTGGCGGTGCGACGGGCCGGGCATCCGGGGCTGTACAAGGCTGGGAGCCTGATCGCGGCCTCCGCGTTTGCCTTTGCCTCGCTCATCGTCTACTGGAGTGGGTGGCCGTCGGTACCCTACGCAACGATCCTGGTAGCCGCGGCGTCGCTGGTGTTCGGTGTGTGGTACAAAGTGGACGCGTGGCGCAATGCCGTCTGGTACGTGGCCTATATCGCGTTCCTGGTAGGCATGACGTACATCGGCGGGGTGGGAAGTCTGTCGCTGTTGCCCATGCCGCTCGGGAGCGCCGTCGTGGTGGTCGTGTCCGTCGCGGTATTTTTGCCCTGGGGCGTGGCCGCCCGTCTGCCGGCACTGGGGCAGGCGCCCGCGACCGACGTCTCACAAGCCGCGTCGGGGTAACTGCCCCTTGCAACATGAGCAAGACCGCAAGCCGACGCCCTGCGGGTCAAATTGGCCTCGGGGCGTCGGACTGCTGCCCAAGGCGGCTGGTCAATAGGGGTGCCGGTCCGCGGCCAGGGCGGCAAAGTGAGCCAGTCCCTGGATGTCAAAGATAGGCACGGACACCACCGCTTGCACGGCGGCGGCAAACGGCGCCATGTTGGTGCATTCCAGTACCAGCGCGCGAAGGTTCGGCGCGCGCGCCGCCAAGCGGACCGCTGCCCGCACGACATCGGCTTCCATCACGGACGGGTCGAACCGGTCCCGGTTTTCGAAGTATACATGCCAGAACAGCGAATCCGGATCGACCCCCTGCACAACGACCGGATCAGTACGCGACCACCCCGCGTCATGGACGTACTGGTCGGTGAGGGACGCCTCATCAATGGTGAGGACGCCCACGGGGTCGCCGTAAAGCATCCGGAGCCACGGCACCTGGAGCAGGGACGACGACAAGAAGGGGATCGGTCCCTCGTCGCGCAGCTCGCGGTGCACGCGGGCGAAAAATCCGCAGCCGCCCACGGCCACGGTGGCGCCGTGGTTCGCCAGACGCTGGACGGTGCGCTGCACCAGGCCCAGGATCTCGGGGTCGAAGTGATGAATCAGGCGGTCGGCCGTCAGTCCGGGCACCACCTCGAACTGTACTGCGCTCTCGTAGGTGTCCGCGTGCCCGACGTCTCCGGGAAGCCGAGGATACCGAGCGTCCAACAGGACCACGCCCAAGCGTTGTCCGTAGAACGGCTGTCCTCCCACTATCATGTGCCCATCTCCTTTCCATCCCGCCCTCGGCCGCCACGCAGCCAGCGGTCGCTAAAACACATACTGCTCCGCGGTTTCGCGCCCGTCCTCGCTACGGCAAAAGCGGCCGGGGTGCAGCGCCGATGCATCCACCGGGGAAGGACTCCCCGTCGCCAAGGCAGCCATCACCAGACCAACGGCCGGGGCCTGCATGAACCCATGGCCGCTGAATCCGGCCGCCACAAAAAGCCCGGGGTGATCGGGCAGTTCGCCCACCACACCATGGTCGTCGGGCGTCATTTCGCGAAGGCCTGCCCAGGTGTGGGTGATGGGGGCCTCTCCCAACAGGGGCCAGCGTCGCATCAGCGCATCCCCGAGGTGGGCGACGTCGGACGGCCGGGCTCGATCGTCGAAGCTCGGGGACGTGTCCCGATCGCCGCCGCCAAAAACCACGGCACCGCCATCACTGTGACAATAGAGGCCGGTATCGAGGTCCACGGTCAGCGGAATGGTGGGAGGCCAGGTGGGCAGGGGCCCAGTGCGGTAAACCTGGCGATGGTGAGGGTGGATGGGCACCGACCAGCCGATGGTGGCCAGCAGGGGCGCTGTCCAGGGCCCGCACGCCACCACCACCCGATCCGCAGACAAGGTCGTTCCGTCCTTTAAGGTCACCCCGGTGGCGGCGCCATCAGTGTCTAAGCGAACGGATTGCACCTCCGCGTCCTCGTGCAGCGCCACACCGGCACTGCGACAGGCGGATTCCAGCGCTGAGGTGGCGGCACCGGGGTCCGCAATGCCGTCGGATTCGGTAAACGTGCCCAAGAGGAGGTCTTCGGTCGTCATGCCCGGTACAGTCCGTGCCAGCTCCGGGGGCGTCAGCAGCGACACCTCCACCCCCCAGCGCTGTTGCTCCCAGGCGCCCGTGCGCAGCAGCGCGGCCTGCCGTTCGCGAGCCGTGACGAACAAGTAGCCGATGCGGACGAAGCGGGGATTGCCGCCGTAAATACCTTGCCAGTGCGCAAATCGCTCACGCGACAGCAGTGCCAGCCGCACATTGGTTTCCGACGAAAATTGCGTGCGAATGCCGCCGGTGGCCTTCGACGTGGTGCCGGACCCCACGCGGTGTCGCTCCAATACCGTGATGCCCGCATGATTTTCTAGTTGGGCCATCTCGAACGCGGTGCTAAGCCCGATGATGCCGCCCCCAACGATAATCACGGATGCGCCCGCCATGGCCTCACCTCTTTCTGCCACCGCCCCTTGGGGCTTCCGCCGTGCCTTGCTTCTCCGGGGATCAAGGCATCGCGTACGGGGGCGCAGGCTGATTCGCGTTGAACGGCCATTATCCTGCCGCCGCCTCGCCGCGATGAGAAGTTTTTTTCATCCCGGCCGCACGCGGCGTCACGGGGTGGCGAATCGGTGTCGGGCTCTCGCGCCGCCGGCAATCTTCTCGGTTCCGCCTCCATCCGGGTGGCATCGGTTGCATCGTATAATTCCCCAGTGATGGGGCGAGTGGGGCGGGGCGGGGGAGGGACAGTCCTGCACACCCGGACAACGTCGGTGTGGGCGCCTCGGAAGCACGAGACCCAAAGCCTCCAGTACCCAGGGGAGGGTTTCGGACCGGCGGGCGGCGGCCGCTATGTCGTGGACGATGAGGTGACTCCCGAGCAGATGGAGGTGCCCTCGTCGCGGTTTGGCTTCATGGCGGATGCCGTGAAGGAGCTGGCGTAGGGGCGCTCGGTTGCTGTCCTGCATTTCGAACACGTCTTCCGCACACAGAATATGGGAGCGGGGGTAATTTAGGTCGCGCCATAGTCAGAATACGTGCGCAAAGGAATTGTGGGCCCCGTGGCGAAGTCCCCTCCATGAATACTCCACCGCAAGCGGCCGCCGTGGTCGGCGCCGGCCCGATCCTCGCCGCCGTGGCCCGCCGCATCGGGCTGGTGGCCACCATCGACCAGCTGCTCACCTGGGACGCGACCCGCTGCCGGCTCTCGCCCGGGGAGCGGATCTTGGCCCTCATCCTGAATTTGCTGACGGAACGCGAGCCCTTGTATCAGGTGGACGATGCCTTCCGGCTGACCGACCCCGCGCTGCTGCTGGGGGCCGGGATCACGGAGGACGACTTAGGGGATGACGCCTTAGGGCGGGCGCTGGACAAGCTCGCGCACGCGGGGCCCGCCGCGGTCTTCAGCGCGGTGGCGGCGCGGGCGTACGCGGTGGAGGCCCTCGACCGCGGCGGCAAGCATTGGGATTCGACGTCGCGGTCGCTGTATGGGCGGTATCCCACGGCGGACGGGGCCCCGGGCGCGAGGCCCCGGCATGGCCATGCGAAGGATCACCGCCCCGACTTGAAGCAGATCCGGTTCACGTGCTTCGTGAACCGCGACGGGGTCCCGCTCATGGGCCGCGTGGAGGACGGGAATCGCTCGGACAAACGGCTGAACGGGGAGCAGATCGCCCGGGTGGTGGCGGCTTTCCGCCCCGAAGCCTTGCAGGACCTGGTCTACATCGCGGATGCGGCGCTGGTCACGGGCCCCCACCGGGAGGCGTGGCACGCCGCGGGGACCGCGTGGCTCTCCCGCTTACCAGATACCTTCGGGGCGGCCGCCACGGCGAAAGCCGCGGCGTGGGCCGCGGACACCTGGACCGCCCTGGGGCGGGTGGCGGCGCGTCCCCAAGCCGCCGAGTATTGGGCGGCCGAGCACACGGCCACGATCCGGGACCGGACGTACCGCTTGGTGGTCTACCGGTCCTCGAGCCTGGACCAGCGGAAGGCGAAGGCCTTCGACCGGGAACTGGCGCGGGTCCGCACGGCCGCGGACCGGGCGGCGGCTACCTTGGCCGCCCAACCGTTTCCGCGTGTGGCCGACGCGGAGGC